>DATBAM010000058.1:0-3009 GCA_036271535.1 Steroidobacteraceae bacterium
GACGCCATTGTTGGCGTCGGCACCGATGATTCCCGCAACCTCGGTGCCATGGCGATCGGTCTCGAACGCTGTTCGGTCGCCGTCGACGAAGTTGCGGCTGAGCGTCACGCGGCCGCGCAGATCCGGGTGCGACGTGGCAACACCGGTGTCGATGATCGCTACCCGCACGCCTTCACCCCGCGACCACTGCTGCGCATCGGCGGCGTCGACCTCGGCGAAGCCGTGCTGCAGGGCGAAGTAGGGATCGTTGTAGGGCGTATTGCTGCTGCCGTTGGCGGGAGTCGTTGCACTTGCGCGCGGGCTAGCGCCGCCAGTTTTGGCGGCGGCCCTGTCGCCGCTGCCCCTATCGCTCAGCGCCGAGAACACCTGCATCGGCTGCGCCAGTTTCACGCGCCGATCGGCGGCCAGGCGCCGCAGGATGTCACCGCGATCGGCACCGGGCGGTATCGCATAGACCAGGCAATGCACACGCAGCTGCGCGATCGGCCATTCGCGCAGCTGCTGCAGTCGATAGTCGTGCGCAAGAGCAGCGCTGACCCGGCGTGCCTGATCGCCGACCGAGTAGAGATTGGAAGTCGCATAGCCTCGCGGCGTCGAACCCGGCTCGCTGACGAACGGCTGATTGGAATTGTCCACCGTGACGACGATCAGACGGCCTGCATCGACGGTCAGCGCATCATCACGCTTCGCCTCGGCGCCGCCGGCACGGGCGCCCGGCGTCACGACGCAGGCTGCCAGAACCAGGGCAAGGCAGACGGCGGCAAACGAAAAGCAGCGCATCGTGTCAGCAACCTCGCCCGCGATCGGCTAGTGCGAGCCTCCAACGGCCTCGGCAAAGTGGACATCACCGTTGGCGCGCAGCTGCACCAGCGCACTCTGCGTCGCCATGCGGCTGGAATCGCCGGTCGGGCCAAGCGACCAGACGCCGGCACTGCTGGGCCCAGACACGACCTGCAGCCCTGCCTGATCCAGCAGTGCCTGCATGCGCCCGACCTGCATGTCGCCCGCAAACACCACCCGGATCGTCGCCGCGGGCAGAACTGCCGGCTCGGCCGCCGATAGGGTCTGGTAAACGGCGCCGGACGACGACGCTGGCGATGCGATCTGGTGCGACCACAAGTTCGAGCCGAGAACGCCCAGTCCCACTGCCTGTACCACGACCGCCGCAACCAGCCAGCCAGTCCAGTGCGAGTGCGCCGCCGCAGCGGCAGCGCCGCCGACAGACGCCCTGACTGTGCCGGCTACGTCGACTGTGCTGTCCTGGCGATCCGTGCCGTCGGACGCCTCGATGCGGGAGCGCAGTTGCTGCCAGGAACGTTGCGGATCCACATGAGCCGGCTGGCGGCCGACGAGTGACTGCGCGATGTGCTGCTGAAACGCCAGCTCTTCGCGACAATCGCTGCATTCCTGAAGGTGCTGCGACGCCGATGGCAGGTCGCTCTCCGGGAGCGTGCCGTTGACGATCCAGGGGATCTGGTCCCACGTCCTGCGATGAATCGAGGCGGTGTCGGTCGTCATAACTGCACTCCGTTCGAGTACATGGACTGCGGCAACCCGCCCAGCTTGGGCAGCAGATTGCGCAACTTGATGCGCGCCTGAAACATGCGCGCCTTAACGGTATTGACCGGACAGGCCATGATGATTGCGATTTCCTCACATGAATGGCCGACGAAATAAGCCAGTTCGAGCGTCGCGCGCTGCTCCATCGGCAGCGTCGCCATCCCACGCTCGAGCCACTCCTGCCGCTCGTCGACCGACGCGGATTCGGCCACCACCGGATCGGTTGGCATCGAATTGGCGAATGCTTCCGCGGACGTATCGCTGTTGCGTCGCAATGCCTTCATCGCACAGCGCCAGGCGATGCCCATGATCCAGGTCGAGACGCGCGAACCGCCACGAAAATCCGCTGCTTTCTGCCATACGATCCAGAAAGTGTCATTGATCGCTTCTTCCATCGCATCGCGGTGCGAACTCAGGCGGGACAGGAACTGGAGGAGCCTGCGGTAGTACTCGAGATAGAGGTGCTCGAGCGCGCGTGCGTCCCGGGCGACGATCTTATCCAGCAGTTCGCGATCCAGCCGGTCGTCGCGGGCGGGCATGGAAGATCTGGAAGTAGCGGACGATGCCATGTGCTTGCCAACCTCGAACACGGATACCAGCTTGCTTCCCCGTAGGTGCCACGTTCGCGCCCGATTGGTTGCATCCGAAATCGCTGAAGGAACCGCCCGCCGGGCTGTTCAGAACAGCCACAATACACTGAAAAGCAAACGATTTTCAGCCAGATCACGGAAATGCTCCCGGGCTTCCTGGGAGGTGCCGACATAACGCGCATCGAGCTGCAGCGAGCGCCACTGCCTGCTCAGTCCGGCGCTCCAGTACAGGTAGCCGGTGTCGACCTGATGCTGCAGGTCGTAATATCCGGCACCCGCGTTGACGATCAGGCCCCACCAGGGCAGCGGCTGCCGTCCGCCCAGTTCATACGTGAAGGCACCACCCCTGCCGTAATTCCCCTCATAGTCTGCCGCGTACACGTCGGGCGACGCGGCAACGCTGGCGGTCAGCCGGTCGCGCCAGTCGAGTGTCAGTGAGACCTCGTCATAGTCGTAATCGTTGCGGCGAGCGTAGCCCGGGTAGTCGTAGTGGCGCAGCCGTACCCCCGCACGCCAGTCCTCGCTGAACTGCCGCTCGTAGCCCGCGTACAGGTTGAGCCCCGCGCTGGCGGACCTGTCCAGGCCGCGTCGGACGCCGTAGGCCGTGACGCCGCCATACCAGCCGTCCTGCCCGTAGTGCAGATCGCCCTGCCACGACAGCTGATGATCACTTTCCGTCAGGCCGCGCAGGACCTGGTCGCTGGCAATTCCCAGCGACCCGCCCAGACCGTCCGCCCGGCACAGCGTGGCCTGAGCGGCCACGAGCAGCAGCCACAGCATCGGGCCGCGAACGGCCGGCAATCTCATTTCAGGTTTCGGCGGACAGGGTCTTATGGGTGCCGTCGCACAGCGGCGCCTT
>DATBAM010000059.1:0-8763 GCA_036271535.1 Steroidobacteraceae bacterium
TGCTCGTTCGCTGCCTCGGTGTTGATGGCTATCGGACTTGCCCGAAGATCCGCGGCGTAGGCCTGTAGTGCCGCCTGGCGTGCCGGCTCCCCGTCGAGCTGCTGCTCGCGCAGTCGCTCGCGCAGCAGGCGGCGGATACCCGCGCGGATCAGCCAGTCCGGCAGCAGACCGCGCGCGATCAGGTTATCGACCGTGAAGACGGGTTCCGACTTCTGCAGCGGAGGCAATGGCGCACGCGGCGCCTGGGCTTCAGTGTGCATGGTGCTCTCTCGAACGATTGAGGACGTCGCGCTGCAGATCGGCATGCGCGGCCTTGCGATACCAAGGAATGCGCTTGAGCCACAGCCGCAGCGCATGCCAGTGAATGAGGGTGATGACCTTGACGGTCAGTGCTGGAAAACGTGCCGCGAATAGCGCCAGCTGGGCATCGCGCAATGTCTTTCGCTGTCCGCGAAGGTGGCTGACCAGCAGTTGCCCGTCGTCGTCCCAGTCTTCGATATGAATCTGCAGTGTGCTGCGAGGCTCCAGGCAGTCGAAATCGAAACTGATGTCGGGGCTCGAGAACGGCGAGACGTAGTAGTGCTTCGGCAGCCGGGCCCGGAATCGAGCTGGTCGCGAAGCGGAGGTCGCACCATCGGCCGGTGCGTCGGCCGCCGGTGCATCGCCCACCGGCAGCAGGAAGAGCTTGGCCTCGCGATAGGTATTGCCGACTTCGGCGACAGCGCAGAGCGGGTTGTGCTGCGCGTCCCAGCAGAAGTAGATCGAGATCGGATTGAAGATATAGCCGAGCACCCGCGGCAGTGTCAGCAGGCGAATCCGACAGCGATCGTCCAGCGCGATGCCGCGGTCCCCTAGCCAGCGACTCAAGCGCTGTCGCAGACCGCCTTCGGTACCGGTGGGACAGTAGTCCCGGTCGCGGAAGCTGTAGACGTTTGCGCGGTCATAGCTGAACAGGCGCGAAGCGCTGTGAATCGCCGGCAGTTCATCCAGGTCGACATACAGCATCATGATGCGATGCTCGAACGCATAGTCGCGCGGCCGCAGGCGATGATGCGTGACGACGCAGTCGTACAGGCAGGAATTCAGGTCCATGTCCCGGGCGCCAGCAGACGGCTCAGGTTCAGCGCGGAACTGAACGCATCCTCATGGAATCCATAGCGGAAATAGCTGCCGCAGAAGTAGATGCCGCTAAGTCGCTCGTTGAGCGCGGGAAGTTCGCGCTGCGCGCGCACTGCGCCGTCGCTGAACAGCGGATGCTCGTATTCGATCCGGCGCAGGATGTTCTGCGGCTGAATCGCCTCTTCGCCGTTGATGGAGATGAAGTAGTTGCGCTCGGTGCCGACGCCCTGCAGCCGGTTGACCCAGTAGATCGTCGACGGTTCGATCCTCGACTGTGCGTCGTAATTCACCCGGTAATTCCACGACGACCAGCACAGCGAGGTGCGCGGCATGACGCCGGCATCGGTGTGGACCAGCGCCACGTTCGGCTGGTATTTGAACTGATCCAGGGCATCGCGTTCGCGCTCGTGCGCATCCTCGAGCATCCGCAGCGCCTGATCGGCGTGGCAGGCCAGGATGACGTGGTCGTATCGCTCGGTGTGTCCGGATTCGTCGGTGACGCTGGCGCCGCCGCCGGTTACACGCCGCACCGCCACCGCGCCGCGGTTGAGATGGAAGCGGTCGAGAACGGGCGCCACAATGCGTTCGACGTAGCTCCTGGCACCGCCGGTCACCGTCAGCCACGGATGCTGTGTGTGCAGGCCGAGGAAGCCATGATTGTAGAAGAAGCGCAGCAACGTCATCGCCGGAAACTGCAACATCTGATCGGGCGGCGTGCTCCACACCGCACAGCTCATCGGCAGCAGGTAGTAGTTGAGGAAATCGTCGCCGTAGCGGCGTTCGGTCGCGAACTCGCCCAGGGTGAGCGACGTTTCGCGCCCCGCGTGAACGGCTTCGGTAGCCTCGCGGTTGAAGCGGTTGATCTGCAGCAGCATGCGCCAGAACCGCCCATTGAACAGATTGCGTCGCTGGCCAAACAGATGATTGACGCTCGAGCCGCAGAATTCGAGCCGGGCCGGCAGATGCTGCACGCTGAACGACATCGAACTCGACCGGGAGGCGACGCCGAGCTCCCGAAACAGGCGAGTCAGATTGGGATAGGTGACCTCGTTATAGGTCATGAAACCGGTATCGACCGGGATCGGGCCGGACTGCTCGTCGATGCTGATCGTATTGGTATGGCCACCGATATAGCCGGCCTTTTCGTAGACCGTGAGCTGGTAGCGGTGTTGCAGGAAATGCACGCATCCCAGTCCGGCTATGCCGGTGCCAATGATAGCTATCCTTTCCATGGATTCCGTTCGAGCGTATCGCCCTTTGTCTGCCGTTATCGTCGCATATAACGCCTGGCAGGGGGCTTTCGGATGCGCTACCCCGTGCGGCCGGTTCTGCGGCCCGTTATGCGACCCGTGGGGTGCCGGCCCCGGCATCCGATAGCCTCTCCGGGGCGTTGATGCCATGAAGGGGCCCAAACTTGTGGGCGTGATGCGGGTCTGATATGAATGTTTTTGCCAGCTTACCGAAGGGCGCCTGCAACCCGCTGGCCGGTCGGACCGGCACATGCATGAGCGTCGGCTATGACAGCAAATATCAACGAGAATGCGATGGGGCCGGGAAGCGATTCGGAGCTGATCGAACGCATCCGCAGCGGCGACCGTACTGCTTTCATGAAGTTCTACGACCGCTTCTCGCCGCTGCTGTTCTCGGTGGCCGCGCGCGTCCTCAGCGACCGTAAGGAAGCCGAGGACGTCCTGCAGGAAGTCATGTTGGTTATCTGGAAGAAATCAGGAGAATACGACCCGGAGCTGGGGAGCCTGTCCAGCTGGGCGGTCGTGCTCACGCGCAACCGGGCGCTCGATCGACTGCGCGCGCGGACGCGCCGTCTGCGTCTCATCGAGGAAGTTGCGCTGATGTCGGATGGACCGGAGCAGAGCGCAAGTCCGTCGGCCGGTGATGTGGTCCACGGCCGGGAGCGCGCCGAGGCCCTGCGCAATGCACTGACGGAACTGCCGCCGGATCAACGCATGGCGATCGAACTCGCTTTTTTCGCCGGCCTGAGCCAAAGCGACATCGCCACCCGGCTTCAGCAACCGCTGGGTACCGTCAAGGCGCGCATACGGCGTGGCATGCTGCGTCTGCGCGAGCGGCTGGGAGCAGACCTGTGACCGAACCTGTCGCGATCGACGATGCCCTCCAGGAACGTGCCTCTCTCTACGCGCTCGGTGCGCTCGATAGGGAAGAGAGCCGGGCGTTCGAGGCGCTGTTGCGTGACAGCGCGCAGCTGCGCGCGCTGGTAAAAGACCTTCGTGGTGTTACCGAACAGCTCGCCGCCAGCGTACCTGCGCTGGAACCACCCGCCGCGCTCAGATCGCGGTTGCTGACGCAGATCTCGCGATCGCGGGGACCGGCCCGTGGCGTGTGGATTCCCTGGGCGCTGGCAGCGGGCCTTGCGCTGTTGTCACTCGGTTTCATCTATCAGTCGGCCAATCTGAAAGTGCGGCTGTCGGCACAGGTACGGCGGGTCGAGGAACTGCGCACGAGCCTGATCGTGGCGCAGTCCGAGAACGGCGAGCTGCGCCACACGGTGGCCAGGCTGCGCGAGAGCAACCAACTGGCTGCGGTGCGCATCGCGCTGCTCGATTCGATGAACAAGAGCGATCCCAAGGCCGTGGCAGTCAGCGTCTGGGACAACGATCGTCAGGATGGCCTGTTCATCGTCCGCAACCTCAAGCCTGCGCCACCCGACAAGGATTACCAGCTCTGGGTCATCGATCCGAAGTATCCGACCCCGGTCGACGCCGGAGTCTTCAAAGTAGATGAGAAGGGCGACGCCAGGCAGGAATTCCATGCCAGGCAACCGATCGCCTCCGCGAACCAGTTTGCGGTGACGCTGGAGAAAAAAGGCGGGGCGAATGTTCCGGATACCAAGGCGATGGTGCTGGCCGGGACGTAGGATGAAACCGACCTACGGTCCCGGTTGGGGATGAGGGGCAAGAGCGCGAGAAGTGGCCGAAGCTAGCGGCACCATTCATCGTCACAGGAAGGCTCACCATGAAGATCGCTCTGGCCTCGCTGAGCATGCTGCTCGGTCTGTCGGCGTGCATCAGCAGCAGCAGCGCCCCGCCGCCGGAAAAGAACACGACTGTCGTGGTACCGCCGAGTGGTGGAACGACGACCGTCTGCGCCGACGGTACCAGCCCGCCCTGTCGCTAGCCCCGCTGAGAATTTACGGCCCTTCGCGGGCAGCCGGCGTGTCAGGCATCTGTGTCGCAAGGCGTTGGACTTGCGACCAGAGCTGCCCCGCGAACAGCACGCCAGTGCTGTGGACCGGTAGCGCGCCGGCGCGCAGCGCTTCGGCCGCCCAGGTGTTACAGGTGTGAAGCCCGGAATAGTGCTGCGTTCCGCCATAGAAAACGCTGCCGGGATACGGGCCGTCTGCCACGGGAGCGGGGGCCGTCATACTGCCCCAGATGAAATTCTGTACCGACGCCGCCTGTGCGGCGCGGACGTGCAGCACCACGACATGTTCGGCGCCAAAAGCCTCTTGCGGCGTGGCTTTCAGCGCGGTCATCAAAATGAGCGATGCGCCCGGCCATACTGCCGCGAGCAGCGTCGTGGTGCCGTGATCTCGCGTCATCAGATAGTGTCGGTCGCCAAAGCCAAATTCCAGGTAGCGTGCTTGTGGCACTGCATCCGATATCGCCCGCAGTGGCGGCTGCAGATCAGCTACGGCGAATCCTATGTCGATATGCCAGGACCGCCGCACGATGTAGACCGCCGCGGTCTGCGGCCGATCGGTTTCGGGCGCCGTGACCGGAACGATACCGGCTGCAGGCACGGCTGCCGGCGGCGGTGCGATATTCTGGCAGCCGGCAAGCACTAACAGCACTATTGCCGGCCACGCTGCAAAAGGACGGACCATGCGCGCAAGTATACGAACGATCGGCGGCCTGCTGATAAGCGCCGCTCTGGCCTCGACCACCACGGCCGGGGAAGCTACGACGTTGCCGTTATCGGGAATCGAACTGCAGTACGTCGATGACAGCGTGCGTCCTCAGGACGATCCCTATCAGTATCTGAATGGCAAATGGCTTGCGGGTACGCGGATTCCGGACGACAAGCCCAGCTATGGCGCTTTTGACAAGGTCTATGACGAGTCGCAGGAACAGCTGCGCGTGCTCGTCGATGCCGTTGCGGACGATCACGGCGCCGCCGCCAATAGCGACACCGGGCGCATTCGCGATCTCCACCACAGCTTCATGGACGAGAAGCGGTTGGAGACGCTGGGTATGCGACCATTGGCGCAGGAACTTGCCGGTATCACTTCCCTGAAGAGCCGGCAGGAGTTGCCTTCGCTGCTCGCGCATCTGCAGCGTATCGGCGTGACCACGCCGTTCTCGCCCTCGGTACACCTCGATAACCGCGACGCGACCCGCTACGTCTACGATCTTGGTCAGGATGGTCTCGGACTGCCGGATCGCGACTATTACCTGCGGGACGACGATACGACGCTGAAGAAGATTCGTGAGCAGTATCAGGCTCACATCGAACACACCCTTACCCTGGCCGGTGACCGCAATGCCGCTGGCGAGGCGCGGCGCATCATTGCGCTCGAGACACGGCTGGCACAGGCGCAGTGGACCAAGGTGGAGAATCGCGATCCAGTCAAGACGTACAACAAGGTCGAGCTGTCGCAGCTACCGGCGCTCGCGGGCGGCTTCGATTGGCGCCGCTATCTGGCCGCTGCAGGCGTGGACGGCAAGATCGACTATGTGATCGTGGGCCAGCCGAGCTATCTCACGGCCATGAGCCAGGCGCTGCAGGACGTACCTCTCGCTGACTGGCAGACATACCTGCGCTGGCATCTCATCTCTGCGATGTCTCCGTATCTATCGAAGGCGTTCGTCGACGAGCGCTTCGCTTTCTACGGTACCGTTCTACGCGGCGTGCCGCAGAACCGGCCGCGCTGGAAGCGTGGTCTTTCGCTCATCAATGGCGAGATCGGCGAAGCACTCGGCCAGCTCTACGTGGCGAAATATTTCCCGCCGGAGCGTCTGGCCCGGGCTCAGTCACTGGTGCAGCACATGCTGACCGCCTATCACCAGGACATCGAGACACTGGACTGGATGGGCGAGGACACCCGTCGTGAGGCACTGCAGAAGCTCGGCAAGATCGCAGTGAAGATCGGCTACCCGTCGCATTGGCGAGACTATTCCTCGCTGCGTATCCGGCCGGACGACCTCATCGGCAACGTCATACGCGCGAACGAATTCGAATTCCTGCGCAACGTCAACAAGCTTGGCCGCCCGGTGGATCGCACCGAGTGGGACATGACGCCGCAGACCGTCAATGCCTACTACAACCCGGAGATGAACGAGATCGTCTTTCCGGCCGCGATCCTGCAGCCGCCGTTCTTCAACGCCTCCGCCGACGAGGCAGTCAACTACGGCGCCATCGGCTCGGTCATCGGCCATGAGATCAGCCACGGTTTCGATGACCAGGGGTCGCAGTACGATGGCGACGGCAATCTGCGCGACTGGTGGACCGCTGAGGATCATCGCCGATTTGCCGAACGAACCCGCGCCCTGGTCGCCGAGTACAGCGCGTTCGAGCCGGTGCCGGGTTATCACCTGAACGGCGAGCTGACGCTGGGCGAGAACATCGCTGATAATGCAGGGATCGCCGTCTCCTATAAGGCCTATCGGCTGTCACTTGCCGGCAAGGCCGCAGCGGTCATCGACAATCTGAGCGGCGAGCAGCGCTTTTATCTTGGCTTCACCCAGTGCTGGCGCAGCAAGACGCGAGACAATTTCGCCATCGAGCTGATCAAATCGGACCCGCATTCGCCGTCGGTCGATCGCGTCCTCGGCACGCTCGTGAACCAGCCGGGCTTCTATGAGGCTTTCGATGTCAAACCGGGCGATCGGATGTATCGTTCACCGCAGCAGCGCGTGCTGCTCTGGTAACACTGCCGCCACAGCTGTCCAATAGGCTCGTCGTATGAAAGTAGATAGATCGTCGCTCGATACCGGTTTGCTGCAAAGCATGGACGCCTACTGGCGCGCGGCCAACTATCTCTCTGTCGGTCAGATCTATCTCTACGACAATCCGCTGCTGAAGCGGCCGCTCGTCGTAGGCGATGTCAAACACATGCTGCTCGGTCACTGGGGCACGACCCCGGGGCAGAATTTCATCTATGTGCACCTGAATCGCGCGATCAAACAGTACGACCTGAATATGATCTACATTTCGGGCCCGGGCCACGGTGGCCCGGCCGTGGTCGCGAACACCTACCTCGAAGGAACCTACAGTGAGGTCTACACCGACATCACCCAGGACGAGGCCGGTCTGCGCAAACTGTTTTTGCAGTTCTCGTTTCCGGGCGGCATTCCCAGTCATGCCTCGCCCGAGACGCCCGGTTCCATTCATGAGGGTGGAGAACTCGGCTATTCGCTCAGTCACGCATTTGGCGCGGTGTTCGACAACCCGGACCTGATTGTCGGTTGCGTGGTGGGTGACGGCGAAGCGGAGACCGGACCGCTCGCGACTGCGTGGCACTCGAATAAGTTTCTCGATCCCGTCACCGACGGGGCGGTGTTACCGATCCTGCATCTCAACGGCTACAAGATCGCAAATCCCACGATCCTGGCGCGCATCGAGCGCGAAGAACTCGAGCAGTTGCTGCATGGGTATGGCTGGAAACCGTATTTCGTCGAAGGGAGCGATCCGGCGCCCATGCATCAGGCGATGTCCGCGGCGCTGGATGGCTGCGTGGCAGACATCCGCGCGATTCAGCATGCTGCGCGGCAGGAAGGCAATCAGACACGCGCGCGCTGGCCGATGGTCGTGCTGATTTCGCCCAAGGGCTGGACGGGTCCGAAGCAGGTCGACGGCAAACCGGTCGAGGGCACGTTCCGTGCCCACCAGGTGCCGCTGCTGATGGATCCTTCCCATCCCGAGCACCTCGGGCAGCTGGAGAGCTGGCTGCGCAGCTACCGCCCCGACGAGTTGTTCGACGAGGGGGGGCGGCTAAAACCCGAGTTGCAGGCACTTGCACCGCTGGGCGAGCGCCGCATGGGATCCAACCCGCACGCCAACGGCGGCTCGTTGTTGCGGGACCTGCGCATGCCCGATTTCCGCGAGTATGCAGTCGACGTGCCGGCACCTGGTATCACCGGCATCGGTGATACGCACGTGCTGGGCAAGTTTTTGTGCGACGTGATCGAGCAGAATCTCGAACAGCGCAACTTCCGGCTGTTTGGACCCGACGAGACCCTGTCCAACGGGCTGGAAGCTGTATTCGAAGTTACCAATCGTCAATGGGAAGCGACGACGCTCGAGACCGACCAGTATCTGGCGCGCTCGGGCCGAGTGATGGAAGTGTTGAGCGAGCATCAATGCGAAGGCTGGCTGGAAGGTTATCTGCTTACCGGTCGCCACGGCCTGTTCAACTGCTACGAGGCATTCATCCATATCGTCGACTCGATGTTCAACCAGCATGCGAAGTGGTTGAAGGTCACGGCGAAGCTGCCGTGGCGCCGCAAGATCGCATCATTGAACTATCTGCTGGCCTCACACGTCTGGCGTCAGGATCACAACGGCTTCACGCATCAGGATCCGGGCTTCATCGACCACGTCACAAACAAAAAGGCGGAAATCGTCCGGGTCTATCTGCCGCCGGACAGTAATTGCCTGCTGTCCGTC
>DATBAM010000060.1:0-23032 GCA_036271535.1 Steroidobacteraceae bacterium
ACCGATGGTCGCGACGATAGTCGCGACCATCGCCGCTACGGCGGCGAGTGTCGACCGGTAGAACCTCCGACAGAGCACGTTATCCATTTGCCCCCCAGCGTCGTTATCGTTCTTGGCGTGCGATCGGACCGGAAGATGACACGGTCTATCAAAACAAGTCAATGCGAGGTTGACATCAAGGTGTCAATCTCGGGCGCCTGTCTTCGTGACCCGCTCCCTCGCGCGCAGATGGGTTTCGATCCTGCCTCGCAGCGCGTGCAGCTCATCGGCCAGGCGATCGCATTCCTTGCGATTCAGCAGGCGTGTAAATGAAGCAGCCGCCTTCCTGCCGATCGCTTCCGCATCGCGGTAGCGTCTGCGTCCGGCTGGCGTTGCGCGCAGCAGCAAAGCGCGCTTGTGGCTGGGATTGGCCGCGGTCTGCAAAAGCCTGGCGGCGATCAGATTGTTAGTCGCCCGCTGGATGACCTGCCGCGGGTGACCAAGACTTCGTCCGATCTGCGACACGGTCGGCGCCGTGCCCGATTTCACCACGGCGGTCAGCACGGTCGACTCCATCGGTGCAAGGCCCGTGGCAGCGCTGGCGTCGGCGAACACGCTCTGCAACCGACCTCTCAGACGGGTCACTTCGTCGATGAGGCGGATCAACGGTTGACGCGGTGTGGATCTCATGGGATGCCGCGCAACATGAAACGTTGACACCCGGGTGTCAATAGCGGGATGCTCTCTTCATGGCTCGAGGCACGATGATCGACGCGCAGGCCATCGCGAGCTACGGGCGCGACGGTGCCGTGCTGCTCAAGGGCGTACTGTCACCCGAAGCCCTGCAATGGCTGACAGTCGGCGTGGAAGAAGCCTACCGGGAGGGGCAGCGCTTTACGCGTGTCAGCTCGGCCGCCGGCGGCGAGACCAGCGTGCGCGAATACGTCACCGAGGACAGCGCGTCGCTGCGTGCGCTGCTCGCGAGCGGCGTCGTGGGAGAGATCGGCGCTGCGCTGATGCAGACCTCGATGGCGCAGCTGGTGCTCGATCAGGTGTTCTATAAGGCGCCCGGACCCATCGTCGCGACGCCCTGGCACCAGGACACGCCTTTCCTGCGCGTGCGTGGGCAGGATCTGATCCGCCTGTGGATGCCGTGCGATCCTTCGCCGCGCGATCTCACCGTGCAGGTCGTACGCGGCTCGCACCGCTGGAATGTGGTCTACAACACCTCCGGCGAGCAGCCCAATGAGACGATGGTGGTCGCCAGCGCGCGCTCGAGTTTTGCGGACATCGGCGACGCGCTGCTGCCCCCGGTGCCGGACGTCGCGCGTTACCGCGACAGCTTCGATATCCTCAGCTGGAATGTCGAGCCCGGCGACGTGCTGGCGTTTCAGGGCAATATGCTGCACGGCGCCGACGGGCATCCGGCTCACGATCGTCCGCGCCGCGCCCTGGCCGTGATGCTCGGCGGACCGGATCTTCGCTACCACGCGCCGAAGGGCAAGGCATTTCCGACGCCCGGCAGGGTTCGCGGGGACCAGCGTGCGGAGGTGCCGGACAGGGCGCGCATCGCGGAGCATCCGGATGCCTTCCCGATATGCTGGCAGTCCGCGGCCTGAAGACGCCTGCGTGAGTCGAGCCGTCATCGCCCGGCAGCTGGGACCCATCGACAACTACTCCCTGTGTAGTTTCGAGCCCCCTGCCCTGGGACCGAACGACGTGCGGATCGCCATCCGGGCCGTTGCGGTGAGCTACGTCGACGTACTGGTCGCCGCCGGCGGCTATCAGGTAAAGCCAGGCGTCCCGTTCACACCCGGCAGTGAGTGTGCCGGCATCGTCACCGCGACCGGCTCGGCGGTCACGACCCTGTGCATCGGCCAGCCGGTCATCGCGACCGGATGGCATGGGCTATACGCCGATACGGCAACAGTGCCGGCGAGCGCGCTGTGGCCGAAGCCCGAGAACCTGTCGTTCGCCGAGAGCGCGGCACTGCACGTCAGCTACACCACCGCGTGGCATGCACTGGCGGACCGGGGCCGCCTGCGGCACGGCGAGACACTGCTGATACTGGGTGCGGGTGGCGCGACAGGTCTCGCCGCGGTCCAGGCGGGCGTCTATCTTGGAGCGCGTGTGATCGCTTCGGCATCGAGCGAACCCAAGCGGAGGCTCGCGTTGCAGGCAGGCGCACACGCCGCGGTCGATTCGAATTCTTCGCAATGGCGCGACGCGGTCAGAGCGGTGAACGACGGCAAGGCGGTCGATGTCGTGTTCGACCCGGTGGGCGGCGACGTCACGCAGCGCGCCTTTCGCACGCTGGCATGGAACGGTCGGCACCTGGTCGTCGGATTTCCGGCCGGGATCGTATCGCTCCCCACCAATCTTCCCCTGTTGAAATCGGCAAGCCTCATCGGCGTCAATGTCGCGCAGCTTTCGGCCGCCGACCCCGTGCTTGCAACCAACAACACCCTGCGTGTGCTGGAGCTGGCAAAGCAGAATCATTTCAAGCCGGTCATCGCGGCAACCTATCCGCTGGAACGGTTCGCGGACGCGATGCGGGCGGCCTCCCAGAGCAACGCCGCGGGCATCGCCGGCAGGATCGTCATCGCGGCGGACACTTGACGATGCACGGTCCGCCCGGCGTTGCACCTTTTCCGCCCGACGGCGTAGGATCGGTAAGAGGGTGGGACCGATGGCTGTACGGGAAAGAAATGCGCTCGCCGGGGCCAGGCCGCGATCGCGAACCGATTCGTCGGGCGACGCGACCCGGAACCTGCTGATCGAAAAAGCATTGGAATTGTTCGCCGATCACGGCATCGATGCCGTATCGCTGCGCCAGATCGGCGTTGCCATCGGATCCGGCAATGCTAGCGTCGTGGCCTACCATTTTGGCTCCAAGCGCGCCCTGCTCAAGGCCATCATTCAGAAGCATGTCCCGCAGATGGAGGCGCAACGCGCCGCCCTGCTCGCTCAGGCCGTCTATGGCGGCCGCGACAAGGACCTGTTCGCGTTGCTGGAGGCGATGTGTCGCCCGGTCTTCGAGCAGCGTGCCACCGATGGCCGTCGTCGGTACGCTGGTCTGCTGTGGCATCTCAACGCGACCAACTGGTGGTCTGAGCGCAGCTACAGTGAGTCGACCCCGGCCCTGGGAGAACTGCTGCGCAGGATTGCTGCATTGCTACCGCGGCTCTCGCAGGACGAATACATGGAACGCATGAGCACGCTGGGCGACATGATGGCGGGTGCCCTGCGGCGCATCGAGCATAACCGCCTGGATGATCGTCACGCCGAGCGGATCTTTACCCGTACGCTGCGCCTGGGCTGCATGGTACTGCTGGCCCATGACTGAACCCGAAGTGCGGGCACTGACGTCGAACATCGGCGCTGAATTCTCGAATCTCGACCTGCGCGAGTTGCCGCCCCGGACTCGCGCTCAACTGTACGAGGCGCTGCTACGGCATCGGGTACTTTTTTTCCGTGGCCAGGGAACGATGACGCTCGAACAGCATGAGCAGTTCGCGCGCGTCTTCGGCACGCCGATGGCGCCACCGACGATCGCCGTGGTCGCCGGCAGCCGCTATGTGCTGGAGCTCGACTCGCGTCGCGGCGGTCGAGCCGACGCGTGGCATACCGACGGCGCCTATACCGCGCAGCCGGACAAGGTGACGGTCCTGCGGAGCATCATCGTGCCCCCGCACTGCGGCGACACGCTGTGGGCCAACACCGTGGCGGCTTATGCGTCGATGCCGGTGCCGCTGCAACGACTCGCCGACAGCCTGTGGGTCCAGCACAGCAACGACTTCGACCACACCGAACGGCCACCCGCCGGCGATTCGCAACTGGCCGCGCTGCGCACCCGAATCCTGCGCACCGAGCATCCCGCGGTGCGCGTTCATCCGGACACGGGCGAGCGCAGCCTGCTCCTGGGCAACTCGATGCAGCGTTTCGTCGGCTTCTCTCGCACGCAGACCGGCATTCTTTACGAGCTGCTGCAAGGCTACATAACGCGCCCCGACAACGTCGTGCGGTGGCAGTGGCAACCGGGTGACGTTGCGGTCTGGGACAACCGTTCGACACAGCACCTGGCAATCAACGACTACAGCGATGCGCTTCGCATCATGCAGCGGGTCAGCATACGCGGAGACGCCGCTGAATCGATCGACGGCCAGACGAGCCGCTCGCTCGACTATTAGAGTTTCTGCCGATAGAACGCCAGCTGCGCACTCGCAGGATCGAGTGCATCGATGGAATGCATCGTTCCGGCCTGATGCCGCCGACTCATCTCCTGCAGGATCGTCATCGGATCGTCGACATCGAGTTCGTAGATCGCCATGTAGGTCGCCGCCGGCCTGGTCGGCGATCCCGGTATCGCTTCCAGCAACCGCCCACCGCGTACGCCCGGGATAGAGCAGATATCCGGCAGGTGACTGTTGCGATACCACGCCAGGTAGTCCGCGTCGCGCCCCGGCTTGGCGCTGCTATGGGCAACCATCAGGAATGTCGTAGTCATGGATTTTCTCGCCTGGAATCGTCGATGAAGCGACGCTCGAACCCGGCGGCGCGCCGGGCAAGTTGTTGCCGCCGTCCGCCGGCGTCGATCCGATGCACGCCGGGCGGCAACACCGCATCGATATCCTGCCACTTCACCAGCCGCGCCGTCGCGGCAGGCGCCTCCGCCCCGGACCGTGCAGCGAACGCCTGCCAGCGTTGTCCGAAGATGGTCTGCCGCCGTCCGCCGGTATCGAGCCAGTTGTGTACGCCCGGATCCTGATGTGCCACGACATAGGTGAAGCGCCCATCGGCATCCGCTGCCATCTGTGTCATGTTGAGACTGCTGGTGCGCGACCAGTAGTCGAACGACAGCATGAATACGTTCTGCAGTACCGCGTTGCGAAACAAGGCACCGGCGTGCGTCGTCGTGATGATCATCGCTTCGTCGTCGGCCAGACGCAGATTGACGCGGCAGGTCTGCTGGGTTGCCATACCGCCCATCGGACCTGATGACACCGGCGAAGTGATCGCGTTCGGTGCCAGCGCCGTGGTGGAACGCATACAGTAGTAGGCATAGTAGCTGCCGTCCGTCGCATGGCGCACGGCGAGCTGCTCGAGTTCATCATCGCTCGCCGATTGCGCGGGGCGGGAATCGAGCTGCCGTATCGTCAGTGCGTTGGCGCTCTGCGCTTCCCAGTCCCCGATCGCGTCCCGCACCCAGATCTGGTACGCCCCCGGTCGGTTCTGTAAATGGTTGGCTCTCCCATCCGCCGCGGAATCGTCCATGGTGATGACGGCTTCACCATTTTGCTCGCGCGTCATCGCGAGACTGTCGAGGAGCCCGAGAATGGTCGGTGCCGCGCTGTTGTCCGACATCAACGCGTAGTTCACCGTCGGTGGGCGTTCGCACGTCGGACGCACCCGGATCTCATAGCGTCCGCCGGGCGCGATGGAGATCAGACGATAGATGAAGTCCGGGCTGTCTCCAGCCCATCTCGATCCCGGCACGTCGCGTCCGAACCAGCGGTGCGGAGGCGCCATGAAACGTACGATCCGTGGCCGTTTGCGATCGCCGGTCGCGGCGCGCAGCGCGTGATGGAACAGGTACTCGTCGAGCATCGGCTCGAATTCGGCCATCTGTTCGCGTGCCGGGTAAGCGAGCACCTCCCGCCACAGGTACGCCAGCTTGCCCCGGACCTGCTGCAACGCCGGCCGCTGCAACAATCGCCGGGCAGTGTCCTCTACTTCCAGTTGATCGCTGGTGGCGATGGCGTTTTGTTGCGACTGGAAGTAGCCGTCGCCGCCGGTCGTGCTCATGCTTCAAGAGCGAAGCGCTTGCTGTAGGGTTCGAACAGTTCTTCGACCCAGGCACGGCTCAAGCCCATTGCTTCGTACGAATAGGGGTAGCGGCCGTAGCGATCGGATTGATTCTCCGGATCCGCCAGCCATGTCCTCAGACGTTCATCGAAACCCGGCGGCATCTCCAGGCCGCGACGCTGGTAGACCTGCCGCACGGTGCCGACGGGATCGCTCGCCAGGTCCCGGAACCGGATATGCAGCACCCGGGGATCGTCGATGAGGGCATTGGCCAGCAGCCGATCGAACGCGGCTTTCATTCCCAGAGCGTGCTCGCGCGCGAACCTCGACCAGTCGCCGGGCCGGCCGCGGATCGTGTCATAGACCACGGCGGACAGCGCCTGCAGGGATGCGTAGATCTCGCCGATGGGGCGATGAGGCCACACGCACAGCGCGTCGGGATAGATCTCGAACAGCGAATCCAGGTTGGCCTGCGTACTCGGGCCCTTGCAGACCCAGTGTCCGCTTCCCGCACCCCACTGCAGGTGCTGCAGCAGTTGCCGGTGAAACTCGAACGCCTGCTTCGGCTCGTTGCCGAGCGCAATGCCCGGCTCCAGTGTCGGAACGCGGTAGAGGTGATACGGATACGCGTAGCGGAAATCGAGGCCGAAGATCTCCTCGTCCTCGATCAACTGGTGCGCCCCCTTGTCGATGTAGGGATGCATCGGACGCTGTCCCGGACAAAAGTCCATCCACTGTTCGACCATTCGCTGAGCGCAAGCGATTCGCCCCTGCACCACCGGGCCCGCCCCTGGCGGCGGCGAAGGTTCGAATACATGCCACGACCGTGGCGCGCGGGCTCGCGGATCCTCGGCCAGCAGCGAGTGCAGCAGCGTCGTCCCCGAGCGCGCGAAGCCGACGATGAAGGTGGGCCGCTCGATGCGCTCGCTCGCAATCGCGGCGTGGCGCCGGCGGTCGGCCGCGAGCCGAAGGCGCGTCACCAGCAGCCGGCGCAGCTGACGCTGCATCGCGTCAAGCTGATCCACTGAATAGGGCCCGCGTTCGTTGATCCAATCGACCAGGGTCCGCACGCGCCGGTGCAGCGCCGGATCGGTCAACCCATAGGCGCCGCTTTCGCGTTCCGCGAGTGCTATCAGCGTGTCCAACTCGAGTAGCTTCATCGCCCCATCTGACCATGCGGGGGCGCTTGCGTCTCGATATGCCGTGCGCTGGCATCGACAGTTCGCGCGGGCACTTCAGAGCGGCTATGCTGCGACGCTGACATGCAGCAGAACACGATGTTCTTCTCACTGGACGGGCCGCTGAGCGCGGGCCCGGCAGACTTTCAGACACGTGCCGTGCACCTGCGGGGTTTTTCCGAGCTGGTGCGTGGATACGGGCGCAGGCCGGAAGGCATCCTGGAGCGTTACGCGATCGATTCGGGATTGATCGACCAGCCGGACGGCTATGTCGATGCACTGTCCCTGCTCGATATGTTCGAATACTGCAGTCGTGCCCTTCGGCAACCGTTGTTCGGCCTGCAACTGGCGCGTTTGCAGTCGACGCATCCGCTCGGCAGCATCGTACCGTTGTGCCGGTCGGCCCCCGATCTGCGTACGGCGCTGGCCGCGGCCTGCACCTATCTGCCGATCCTGCATTGCCCCCAGTGTCTTCTCGAGCTGGTCGAGGGCCAGCGGGTCAGTGAATTGCGGTTTGGGGCCCAGCCCGCTCGCGACGGCCTCGAACAGATGACCTATGGCTCGATGTTCACCCTGCTGGCGCTGCTGCGGAGCCTCGGCGACGATGCCGCAGCGCCGGTGCACATCGCCACGACCTTCAGCCCCAGCGCTCAGCAGCTCGAAACACTGGAAGCGGTACTCGCCTGCCGGGTGCTGACAGGGGCACAGCGAAATGCGCTTGCATTTCCGACGACGGCACTGGACAGGCCGTTGCTGTCGGCCGATCGGGTGATCTTCCGTCTGCTGACCGACTATTTCGCCAGGGTCGGCAGCGCTCGACGCAACGCGGTGGTCCAGCGGGTCGAGAGTTACATCCGTGGCGCGCTCTCTACCGGCCCGACACTCGGCCGCTGTGCGCGGGCGTTGGGATATTCGAGTCGGGCACTGCAGCTGAAGCTCGACGAACAGGCTGTGTCGTTCACGGA
The DNA here is from genome assembly GCA_036271535.1 of Steroidobacteraceae bacterium. Lineage (GTDB taxonomy): Bacteria > Pseudomonadota > Gammaproteobacteria > Steroidobacterales > Steroidobacteraceae > FEN-1191. The sequence goes on from DATBAM010000060.1 coordinate 7,928, forward strand.
CCTGCTGGCAAGGCTTCGGATCGAACTCGCACGGGCCTGCCTCGCCTCGGACGAACTGTCGCTGGACGAAATCGCGGCGAGGCTAGGTTACGCTGACCAGACCAGCTTCGGACGCGCATTCCGACGCTGGACAGGCGCGACACCCGGCGACTTCGCCCGCTCTGGCGGCACCCGCCGCCGTATGTGACTGACATCACGGCGCAGTTCGGCACGCTGTCCACAATGCGACCCATGTCCAAGGCATCTCCGGTAAGAAAGCTCGCTCCGGCCGGCGCTGCGACCAGCGCTCAGCCGGCGGCGCCATTGCCCGCGCGTCTGACCCTGGAATGGCTGCTGGCCGAGATGGTCGCGGGCGGCCTGATACCCCCCGAGGCCGTAAGGCAGCTGAAGTTGCCGGCTGCCAGCAAGGGGGCGTCGAGCCCCCACCCGCTGGTGATCGCCGCCAGTCAGGACTGGACCGACCGACGCAGTCCGCAGGCGCGCCTGTCACTCGAAGTGCTGACCCAATGGCTGGCAAACCGGGTGCAGATACCCTACGAACGAATCGACCCCCTGTCATTGAACGTCGGCAAGCTGACCGAGGTAGTGGCGTACGCGTACGCGTCGAGAGTCGGTATCCTGCCGATCAAGGCGAGTCCGCAAGCCGTCGTGTTCGCGGTCAAGGATCCGCTGGCGCTCGACTGGATGATCGATCTGCAACCGGCGATCAAGGTGCCGCTGAAGATCGTCTGCGCCAATCCCCAGGACATCGACCGCTATCTGGTGGAGTTCTACGCGATCGCGCGGTCGGTGCGGCTCTCGGGCGAGCAACGCTCATCCGCGGATACGAACGGACTGCAGAACCTCGAGCAACTCACGGAGCTCAGTCGCGCCGGCAAGCAGCTGACGGCCGAAGACCGGCACGTGGTCGCGATCGCCGACTGGCTGCTGCAATACGCTTTCGATTCGCGCGCGAGCGATATCCATCTCGAACCGCGCCGCGACACCGGCAACGTACGCTTCCGTATCGACGGCGTGTTGCATCAGGTCTATCAGCTGCCCGCGGCGGTGACACCGTCGGTTACCGCACGCCTGAAGATCATGGGCCGTCTCGACGTGGCTGAAAAACGCAAACCGCAGGACGGACGCATCCGCACCCGCTCGCCCGACGGCAAGGAGATCGAGCTGCGCGTCGCGTCGATGCCCACCGCCTTCGGCGAAAAACTGGTCCTGCGCATATTCAATCCGGACGTTCTGGTACGCGACTTCCATCGGCTCGGATTCACTACGGACGAGACGCGTGTCTGGAACTCGATGATCGCGCAGCCACACGGGATCGTGCTCGTCACCGGACCTACCGGTTCGGGCAAGACGACGACGCTGTATTCCTCTCTGAAGCAGCTCGCGACCGAGGATGTCAACGTCTGCACGATCGAGGACCCGATCGAACTGATAGACGGCAGCTTCAACCAGATGCAGGTGCAGTCGAATATCGATCTGGGATTTGCCGAGGGCGTCCGGGCGCTGCTGCGCCAGGATCCGGACATCATCATGATCGGCGAGATCCGGGACCTGGAGACCGCCGAGGTCGCCGTGCAGGCGGCACTTACCGGTCACCTGGTGCTGTCGACGCTACATACCAACGATTCGCCGTCAGCCATTACCCGTCTGCTGGAGCTGGGCGTCCCCGCCTATCTGCTGCGGGCCACCCTCATCGGCGCGCTGGCGCAGCGGCTGCTGCGCACGCTGTGCCCGCATTGCAAGGCGCCGGTGACGATGGACGGGACACAATGGCAGGAACTCGGCGCCTCGCCGGTGCCGCGCGGCACGCCGCATCGCCCGGTCGGCTGCCTCGAATGCCGCGAGACCGGCTACTTCGGTCGCACCGGTGTGTACGAACTGCTGTCGATCACACCCGCACTTCGCGCCGCGATCGGCAACACCGGCGACCTGGCAGACCTTCGACGACTCGCCCAGCGCGACGGCATGCGTCCGCTGCGACTGGCGGGCGCGGAGAAAGTGGCCGCCGGTCTGACCTCTGTCAGCGAAGTACTCTCGCTGACGCCAGATCCCCGGCAGTCACACTGAGTGCTTCGACGATGATCAACCTCCGATCTTGTCGACGGTCCTGGTCTCGAAATCACCCGCCTCGTGGCGTTCGCGCAGTTGGCTTGCCGGGTCGCCGGAGACCTTGTTGACCATCTGCCCGCGTTTGACGGCTGGTCGCGCCTGTATGGTGTCGGCCCAGCGCTGGACATTCCGGTACTCCTCGACACTCAGGAACTGCGCCGCGCCGTAGATCTGGCCCTTGGCGAGGCCTCCGTACCACGGAAAGATCGCGATGTCGGCGATGGTATAGGCGTCGCCGGCGATGTACTCGTGCTGCGCCAGTTGGCGGTCGAGGACGTCGAGCTGGCGTTTGACCTCCATGGTGAACCGATTGATTGCATATTCGATCTTGGCTGGCGCGTAGGCGTAGAAGTGACCGAAGCCACCGCCAAGATACGGGGCGCTCCCCATCTGCCAGAACAGCCAGGACAGGCATTCGGCGCGACGTGGATGCATCGTCGGCAGGAAGGCGTTGAACTTCTCTGCCAGGTGCAGGAGTATCGATCCGGATTCGAACACCCGAACCGGTTCCGGTCCGCTGCGGTCGAGCAGCGCCGGGATCTTCGAGTTGGGATTCACCGCGACGAAACCACTGCCGAACTGCTCGCCCTCGTTGATCCGAATCAGCCAGGCGTCGTATTCCGCGCCCTCGTGTCCAAGCGTCAGCAGCTCCTCCAACATGATCGTGACCTTGACACCGTTGGGCGTTGCCAGCGAATAGAGCTGCAACGGATGTCGTCCGACCGGCAACGTTTTCTCGTGTGTCGATCCGGCGATCGGCCGATTGATGTTGGAAAACTTGCCGCCCGAAGCCATCTCCCACTTCCATACGGTGGGAGGTGCGTAGTCGTTCACACTCGTCATATTTCAACTCTCCAAGCCATGTTTGCGCACAATACCGGAGTATGCTCAGCCCGGCTGCCATGAGCACATGATGGTCGATCCCGCACAACATGGCGCGATGCGCAAACCGATGCCGACAACCGGCATCGTGATGGCATGCACCTGTCTGGTGCTCGCGGGGTGTTGCCTCTTGTCATTGTATGTGGACGGCGTCCGCATCCGGCAGCTTCAATTCGCCGCACTCGGGTGCATCCTCCTGCTGGCAGGCTGCACGGCCATTTCGATCCGGCGCGAGCGACGAAGTACCGGCGCAAGCGACGCAGCGCAGGTCGCACTGCTGCTCGCGGTCGCTGATGCACTGCCGATGCGCGTCGCCTATCTGGACGAGGCGCGGCGATTTCGTTTCGTCAATCGCGCTGGCTGTGATCGCCATGGCAGGACGCGCGAAGAGCTGGTGGGGCAGCCTGCCGCGCAGTTCGTCACGGCCTTTCGCAGCGATCGCGGCGCCGCGGTGCTGCAGGCTGTCTTCGACGGCCATGCACAGCGCTTCGAACACGACGATCTGGCGATGGGAAAGCGCCTGCGGCTGGAGACACACCTGATGCCGGACGTCGACCCGCAGGGCCGCGTCCGAGGGATATTCGTGATCGGCGTCGATATCACCGCAATGAAGGCCGCGGAGCGCGAACTGCGCGATCTCACCGACGTGATCGAGAGCACGTCGGATTACGTCGCTCAGACCGACGGGTACGGGCATCTCAAATACCTCAATCCCGCTGCGCGCACAGCCTTGGGGCTGGGCAGAACCGATGGCGTGCGCGGGCGGGTGTTCAACGAGTTCTACACGCCCGAGACCAATGAGCGGCTGATCAAAGAGATCATGCCTGCGGTGAGTCGCAGCGGCGTGTGGATCGGTGAGACCCATGCGGTGCTGGAGGGCGGACGCGTGGCGCCGGTCGATCACCTGATCATTGCCCATCGCGATGCGCACGGTAACGTCGCGCGTTACTCCTCGATGATGCGCGACATCTCATCGGAAGTAGCCGCGCGCAAAGAGCTGTCGCGACAGACAGCCACACTCAACGCCGTCATCGAATCGATCCCGGCGATGGTCGCGGTAATCGATCCGCAGTTGCGCTACCGGCTGGTCAATCAGGCCTACGAGCGCTGGCAGGCGCGTCCGCGCGCCCAGCTCGTCGAGCATACCCTGCAGGACTGCATGTCCGGCCACGACTACGACGAGGCGCTGCCTTTCGTGCAGCAGGCGCTGGCGGGCCAGACGGTCACATACGATCTTCAACAACCGTCGGCCGCGCAGATCAAACACGTCTGCGTCACGCTGGTGCCGCTGCGGCTAGAAGATGGCAGCAGTGCCGGGTTCATCAGCATCGCCCAGGACATCACCGCGCAGCGCGAAGAACAGGACCGGCTGCTGCTGCTGAGCGAGCGCGATCCGCTGACAGGGCTGTTGAACCGCGCCGGATTCGAGCGATTCCTCGGCCTCAAGGTCGAGCGTGGCGACGGCTACGCCTGCGGCTTGCTCTACATCGACCTGGATCGCTTCAAGCCGATCAACGACGCGCATGGCCACGTGGTCGGCGATGAGGTGCTGCGAGACTTTGCCAGCCGCATTCGCGGCGCAGTGCGCCCTTCCGACGCGGTCGCGCGACTGGGCGGCGACGAGTTCGCGGTCGTGCTCTCCGGGCTGCGAGAGCCTGAAGACGCCGCCGCCGTCGCACAGAAAATCGTGGAACTTGCGCGTCTGCCGTTCGTATTCGGCGAGCAGGTGCTGCTATTGAGCGCCAGCGTAGGCGTGGCACTCAACGCCGAGGCCGAGGGCGGCTGGAAGGGTCTGGTACGACGCGCGGATGCCCTGCTCTACCAGGCGAAACACGCCGGCCGGGCGCGGTTGATGCTCGAACCTCGCGACTATCAGGAAGACGGACGCCTGGCGAGCTGAGTGCCTGCATCCGAGGGCACGACGATCCGGACGTATCTGCCCAGATGGTGGGCCGCGAGCTTTACGTCGCTCGCGGAATACCGCAGCGGCTCGCGCGCGATCTGAGCGGACAGTGCTTTCGGCCCGAGGACCCACGGCCGCTTCAGGTCGCAGCGCCAGACGGTATCCATGCTGCTCACGTACCAGCCCGGAAACAGCACCACGCCGCGCACCGCAAACGTCCTGCCGATGCTCTCCTCCAGCAACCGCTCCATCCAGTCCGCGCTGGCCCGCGCCTGGCGCAGCGGATCATGGTGCGGCCGCCGCCCATCCACCAGCACTCCGTCGCCGGTCAATTCGACCGTGGGGTCGCGCTCGGCAGGCGGGTCGTACGTTTTGGTCTCGATCGCAAAGAAACCCTTGCGACATAACACGACGTGATCGATTTTGAACTCGTCACCAGGAATATCGTGGAAGACCTCGGCTGCAGCGCTACTGCGAAGCTTGTCGAGCAACTCCCCCACCTCGCGTTCGCGGTCACGACCGCGCTTTGCCCGTTCGACCTGAGCGCGCAGTTGCCGGAACTTGTATGCAGCCACGGCGATGGCAGCCACGGCGAGGCCGGCGTACCACCATGGCTGACGGGGCAGATGGTAGAGACCTGCCAGCCACTCGGTCACGGCGATCGCAATCATCACGACCACGAAGAACACGTACGGCAGCAGGTCCTCCCATACCGTCTGGTCGATGTCCTGCTGCGAAGAACGACTCGGAACCCTAAAAGGACGGCTCCGCAGCGGCGAGCGGCGTTCCTTCGAATCCGAGAGCGCATCCGTTTCCAACGATCGGCCCCGCTTCCTGTCCACAGGCGTAGATTTCAGGGTGACTTAACAGTGGCGTGGCCGTACCGGCAAGCGGCGGCCAGTGGAACCAATCATAGCGTCCCCGGTGCAGCGCCGACTACTGCGACGCGACCCGGTTGCCAGCCGGTGTGCGCTACGCCCAGTGCGCGCTGCGCCCGGTACGCGCCAGACCGGGTTCGTCTGCGGACTAGTGCGCATCCGGCGGCGGCGCGGCAGCAGGCATCGCCTTCTTCAGCAGCGGTATCAGCACCATCGATGCAATCACGCAGACCATGATGACGAGGAACGTATCGGCGAAAGCCTGCGTCTGCGCCTCTCTGAAGGCAAGCTTCCAGAGTTGATGCAGGGCCGCCGCGTTGCCATGCGCGATATCACCGCCCCATCGCGCGGCATCGGTGGCACTGGCCTGCGACAACAATGACTGCGCCGCGACATTACTGCCGTTCAGGCGCTCGGCCAGGTGCAGGAAGTGTTGGTTCGCACGATCGTTGAGCAACGTACCGCAGACGGCGATTCCGATCGCACCGCCGAGATTGCGCATCAGATTGAACAGGCCCGAGGCCAGCTTGAGTCGCTGCGGCGCCAGGCTCCCAAGCGACAGGATGATCACGGGCGCCAGCGCAAACTGCTGACCGAACCCGCGCAGTGCCTGCGGCAGCAGCAGCTCGCGCCAGCCCCAGTCGTGTGTGATCGGTGCGAAGGTCCACATGCTCGCAACGAAGCAGGCGAAGCCGAACATCATCAGCCACCGCAGGTCGACGCGCCTCGCCAGCCACGTATAGAGCGGAATGGCGCTTACCTGGAAGAGTCCGGTCGAGAACACTGCGAATCCTATCTGCATCGCACTGAGATTGCGGACGCGGCCCAGGAACAGCGGCGTCAGATAGACCGTCGCAAAAATCACGATACCGGTCACGAACGAGAGCGCCGAGCCCAGACCGAAGTTGCGGATCTTCAGCGCCGTGAAATCGACGACCGGATTCGGATGCCTGAGGCTTCGAAAGATGAAGGCAGCTCCCGCCAGTCCCGCAATCCACGCGGTCGTGCGGATGGTAGGGTCGCTGAACCAGTCCCAGCGCTCGCCCTCTTCCAGCGTGTATTCGAGGCAGCCGAGCGATATCGCCATCAGCAGCATGCCCAGGTAGTCGGCACCGCGCAGCAAGGAGCGATTCGGGCGATCGATCCTCACCAACAACGGGACCACGACTGCGACGTACAGCCCCGGCAGCAGATTGATGAAGAACAGCCAATGCCAGGAGTAATGATCCGTGATCCATCCGCCGAGCGTCGGCCCCAGGGTCGGCGCCAGCGAAGAAATGCTGCCGACCGTCGCCGCTGCGACCACCCGCTGGTTACCGGTGAAGTAGATGAACGCGGATGTATAGACCGTCGGGATCATCGAACCGCCGAGAAAGCCCTGCAACGCACGGAAGACGATCATGCTGCGGATATCCCATGCGAGACCGCACAAAAGACTCGTAGCGGTAAAGCCGATAGCCGAGATCGCAAACAGCCAGCGGGTGGACATCACTCGCGACAGCCACCCCGACAACGGAATGACGATGATTTCCGCGATCAGATAGCTGGTCTGCACCCACGCCGTTTCATCCGTGCCGGCCGACAATCCTCCGCCGATATCCCGCAGCGATGCGGACACGATCTGGATGTCGAGCAGTGCAATGAAGAAGCCGATGCACATCGACCCGAACGCCAGGATCTTGGCCGGCGTCGGCATCTGATCAGGCGGCACGTCCGCGAAGGTGTTCATTTCCCGGCGCGTTGGTCGACGACCCGTTCGTCCACGGCCACATCGACCGACAGCCCGGGCCGCAGACGTCCGAGGCTCGACGCATCGCGGTCCAGGACGATACGCACCGGCACGCGTTGTACGATCTTGGTGAAATTACCGGTCGCATTCTCCGCCGGCAGCACGCTGAACTGCGCGCCGGTCGCCGGCGCCAGGCTCTCGACGTGACCCGTGAAGTGTTCGCCCGGCAGCACGTCGGCAGTCACCGTGACGCGCTGTGCCGGACGCATGTGTGTCAGCTGACTCTCCTTGAAGTTTGCATCGATCCATAGGCCCTGCGAGGGCACTACGGCGATCAGCTGAGTTCCGATCGCGGCATAGGCGCCATTGCGAGCACTGCGATTGCCCACGACACCACTGATCGGCGAGCGCAGTTCGGTATAGCTCAGATTCAGGCGCGCAAGTTCGACGTTCGCGCCGGCCTCCAGCAATGCGGCCTGCGTCTGTCGCTTGCGCGTGTCGATCACCTCCAGTTCCCGCTCCGCCGCCGCCACCGCGGCGTGGCTCTTGGCGACCTGAGCCCCGGCTTCCTCGAAATCCGCGGCTGCCTTCTGATAGACCTGAATCGATGCCGCTGAATGAGCCGACAACTCTTTGAAGCGCGCCGCATCGTCATGCGCTCGTGTCAGTTCCGCATTGGCAGCGGTGACGCCGGCGCGCGTCTGATCGATCACCGCGAGCTGCAACCGGCGCGTGGCGTCGAGGTTGTCGAGCGTGGCCTGCTGCGCGTCGGCGGCGGCCTGTGCCCGCACGAACGCTGCCTGATAGTCCCTGTCATCGAGTTTGACCAGCAGATCGCCGGCCTTGACGGCCTGGTTATCGGTGACGGCCACCTGTTCGATGAAACCGGCCACTTTGGGTGCAATCACGGTGATGTCGCCGCCGACATAAGCATCGTCGGTGTTCTCGATGTATCGACCGGTGCTCTCCCAATAGCGCCCGTAACCGACCGCGGCCACGATCGCGGCTGCAATGGCGGCATAGACAGCTATCCGTCTGGCACCGATCGCGCCAAGGCGATCGGTCCAGCGCGAATCCACGGGATGGTTGAAAGTCTCTGCCACGGTATTCATTTGGAGGCTCCTGCTTTCTTCGCCGTCTTCTTTCTCGAACCGCCTTTTGGGTTGGCGGACGACGCGGCGACATCGATGAACTCGTCGAAGTAACGATTGATGTCCTGATAGCGAAGCTTCAGTCGCTCGCTTGCGGCAGGACCTGTGATGATCTTGAAATCGGCTGAGGCAAGGACGCGTCCCGTGCGGCGATCGATCATTGCCGGATCGGCCAGCTCACCCGTCTTTGCATCGGCGATCCGGATGTGCTCGCCTTCGGGCGAGAAGTGTTTGTTGCCCCACACGACCAGCGCCCAGATCACAGGCAGAAAATCGCGCCCGCGATCGGTGAGGACGTACTCGTACCGCGGCGGCTTCTCGCTGTAGAGGCGACGCTCCAGCAATCCCGAATCAGTCAATGTCTTCAGGCGCCGGGTGAGCATGTTCGGCGCGATCCCCAGGCTCTTCTGGAAATGATCGAAACGCGATACGCCCTGGAAGGCGTCGCGCAGGATCAGGATGCTCCACCACTCGCCCACCCGCTCCAGGCTGCGCGCGATCGGACACGGTCGGTCGCTCAGGTTCTTGTGCTGCATCGGCATGCCTCGTCAGTAGCTATCATCTTGCAAGTAGCATAGGCTAGTGACTATCATGATGCAAGTATAGCGACCGGTATAGGTGTAACATGTTGAACTTAAACCGCTTACATCCAATACAGCGAACGTGGCATGCGCTTTCTGCGCTGCTGTTGATGCTTTCGGGTTGTGCCGTTGGGCCCTCCTACCAGGGGCCGCCGGACACCCATCTGCAGACGTTTCACAATGTGCCGGCGGCATCGATGGACGCTGTGGCAGGTACCGTGGCCGACTCGCCAGCGACGCTCGACAGCTGGTGGATCGCCTTTCACGACCCCGTTCTCAGTCAGATCGTCGAGCGGGCGTTGAATCAGAACCTCGATCTTGCGGCGTCGGTCGCGCGCGTCGATCAGGCGCGGGCGGCTGCCCGGGGTGCCGGCGCAAGGCTGCTGCCGAGTGGGGCCTTCGACGGTTCGGTCGATCAGTTGCACCAGTCACTGAACGGGCCGATCGGGGCAATAGCGCACGACCTTCCGGGCTATGAGCGCGATCAGACACTCTATGCGACGGATGTCGGGGCACAGTGGGAACTGGATCTGGCCGGCGGCCTGAAACGTGGCGCCGAAGCGGCACGGGCCGAGGCCCAGGTCGCCGAATCCGAACAGCTCGGCGTCAGGATCTCGGTCGTGGCCGAAGCCGCGGATGCCTATCTGCAGATTCGAGGTGATCAGGCCCGCGTTGCGATCGCGCGGTCGCAGGTCGACAACGACACGCGTCTTCTGGGGCTGGTCCGGTTACGGCTTTCGCAGGGAGCATCGTCGGACAAGGAGGTCGCGCAGGCCGAAGCGCTGCTCTCCCAGGCACGAGCGACGATTTCGCCGCTGCGAATCGCGCTCGAGGAACAATCGAATCGCCTCGACGTACTGCTGGGTGTCCAGCCGGGAACCTACGCCGCCCTGCTCGCGCAACCGGCGGACATTCCGGCGGCCCCGATCATCCCGGCGGATCGGGATGCTGCGCAGCTGCTGCGCCGCCGCCCTGACATCATCGCAGCGGAACGCAAACTGGCTGCCTCCGATGCGCTCATCGGGGTTGCGATGTCCGAGTACTACCCAAAGGTTTCTCTGGCCGGTGCGCTCGGATTCGAGAGTCTGAGTGCCAGCCACCTGCTTGGTGCCGCGAGCTTTCAGCCGCAGGCGGCCGCGGGTCTGCGCTGGCGGCTGTTCGATTTCGGACGGGTCGATGCCGAAGTGGCTCAGGCCAGCAGTGCGCACGCGCAGGCACTGCTCGCCTACCGCCAGACGGTTCTGCGGGCAACCGAGGACGTAGAAAACGCCTTCGCGTCCCTGACGCAGCTCGATCTACAGATCCATGATCTGACCGACGAGGTCAACGCACTGTCGCGCGCCCGCGATACCTCGCAGGAGCTATATTTGGCGGGTGCCAGCAGCCTCACCGACGTGCTCGACGCCGACCGCCAGTCTCTGGTCGCACAGGATCAGCTGGCCCGCGCACGCGCCGATCTCGCACGCTCGGCAGTGATCTCGTTCCGCGCGTTGGGCGGCGGATGGTCGATGTAACCTTGCGGGCCGGCATGCTACTGTCCCGCGCATGCATCGCATCGCGTTCGCCGCCATCTTAGGTCTGTGCGCAGCCCAATCACTGCACGCTGCCAGTGTGCTCGACCCGGTTATGGCCTGCACCAACGAACCCGATGACGGCAAGCGGCTCGCCTGCTACGACGCTGCCCTGGGACGCACCCGGCCGGGCAGCGCGACGGCCGCACCTGCGGCGACGGCGGCACCCGCTGTGAAGGCCGCACCTGCCGTGCCTGCAACGGGTGGGGTCACTACGGCCGGGTCCGCAGCGGCCAGCACCCCAGCGACAGTGCCGCCGGCGACCTCTGTCCGAGCACCGACGGCGACGTACACGCCGTCCAGGATCGTCGTCACCTCACCGGATATCAGTGCATCGATCTCGAAGCTGACGCGCCGCGCGGATGGCCGTTACGTCATCGCGCTCAGCAACGGGCAGGTCTGGATCGAGGCCGAGACCAAGGAGCGATTCCAGGCGGACACCGGCGATGCTGTGGTCATCCGGGCGGAAGCCTTAGGGTCGCATTACCTGCATACGCCGCAGGGTTCGGATATACGCGTCATCCCGCAGAAGTAACGATTCAGGCCAGCAACCATGTCATCACAAGACCGGCCCGACACGCGTGCCCGCGACGCCCTGATCCTGGGCCAGCCTCCGCGGATCGCTCCGCTGAAACCGGACGAACTCGGAAAGGAAGCGTCCGAGACGGCACTCGCGCTGCGCAAAGCGGCTACCGGCGTCACCTCCAGCGAAGTGACCGAATTCACCGCCACCGCACTCAAGCACCCTGCTCTCTATCGGCGCCATGTCGAACTGGCCATGCAGCTCTATCAGGGCGCCATTGCTCCTCGCGATCGTGAACTGGCCATTCTTCGGGTGGGCTGGCTGTCACAGGCTCCGTACGAATGGGGGCAGCACGTACCGATCGGCAAAAAAGCCGGATTGACCCCCGAGGAGATAGAGCGCGTCACGCAGGGCTCCGATGCGCCTGGCTGGAATGAGCACGACCGCACGATCCTGCGTGCCGTCGAAGAACTGATTCGGGGAGCGATGATCACCGACGCCACCTGGACCGGGTTGAGCCGGATCCTGGACGAGCCGCAACTGATCGAATTCCCGATCCTCATCGGTCAGTACCTGGGAATCGCTTACCTGCAAAACTCGCTGCGCATGCGGCTGATCGCAGGTCACGAAGGACTCAGCGCCCGCTAGCGGACACGGGGCACGCGGCAACGGGGCATGCGGCCACGTCCCGCGCGACTTGGCTCAGCGGGACTTAATTAAGCGCGACTTCGCGTGCGGCGGGCACCGATCCACGGATAGGTTCTTCGCCGTTGAGCGTGCAGCGATGCAGGCGTCGGCCACTCTCCTCGTCGAATGGCTGCGCGCGATGCATCGTTCCGGTGTTATCCCACATGAGAAGATCGCCCATACGCCACTTGTGACGATAGAGGAATCGCTCCTGGGTCGCGTGAACCATCAGACGTTGGAGCAGATCATGGCTCTCCGCCGGGTGCATACCCGGAACATAGGAACCGGATGTGCTCAGGACCAGTGATTTGCGGCCCGACTTGTGGTGCCAGACCAGAGGATGGGCACGGTTCGGATAGCTGCACCAGAGCGCGAACTCCTCCGGTGTACAGTCACGCTTGGCAGGAAACAACGCCGCCTGCATCGTATGCACGACCTTGAGCTCATCGCATAAACGCTTGTCCTGTGTCGACAGGTCGTCGTACGCGGCATAGGTATTGGTGAACACCGTATCGCCGCCGACGTTCGGCAGTACGCGCGGCGTCAGCAACGTTGCAAAAGGCGGTATCTCTTCATAGGTACCGTCCATGTGCCACAGCTGGCTGCCAAAGAAGAACTTCGCATACTCGGGGTTCTGCTTCTCATCGGTCGTGACCTTCATCAGCCCCTCTTCGCCCTCCTTCTTGACCGTCCCCAGGCGAAGATCACCCATCGAGCGCGCGAATGCGCGCAGTTCCTGGTCGGTCGGATTCAGATCACGAATGATCAGCACGCCGCGCTGCGTGAGCAACGTCCGAACGTCCTGACTGCAGCCACCGGCAAGCAGTTGGTCCTTCGAAATTCGCAGTTCCGAACCCGTAAACGGCGTCAAATCGATGGCTGAGAGTGTCATTTTATTTGCTCCGTCGAGCGCCTTTGCCCCGCGGAACACTGTACCTCTTACGCGCGAATCGCGATATGGAATCGCGGTCACGGCCCCATCCGAGGCCGGCGGCTTCAGGCCCTCGCCGTCTTCGGGCGTTTGACAGTGCGTATCTTCCCGCTTTTGCCACCGCCGCAGAAAAACAGTTCCACGCCGTCCGATTCCAGGCCCGAGACGCCGATGCCGCTCGGCATTTCAACTGTGTGCAGCAACTCACCGGTCTGGGGGTCGATGCGTCGCAGATCGCTCTGATCCTCTTCCCAGGTACCGTGCCACAGCTCGCCATCGACCCAGGTCACGCCCGTGACGAATCGCGTCGTCTCCAGCGTTCGCACGATGGCGCCCGTGTCCGGATCTACCTGGTGAATCTTTCGGTCGCGGTATACACCGACCCAGAGCGAACCGTCCGCCCACGCCATGCCGGAGTCGCGGCCACCGCCCGGCGCTGGAATGGTATGAACCACCGCCCCAGTGTCGGGATCGATCCGCGCAATACGGTCCTCCGCGATCTGGTAGAGATATTTCCCGTCGAACGCAGTGCCGGCGTGCGCGGCCACCTTCAGCGAGCGCCCCCGCTTTCCGCCTGCGGGATCGATCGCGTTGAGTGAATCGCCGGCGGCATACCAGACCCGCTGGCCGTCGTACGTGACACCATGCACCTGATCGTGTCCTGGAAAAGGACCGACCTCCTGGACGATTGTGGCTTTGGAGCGTTGCATGAGAAGCATGCTAGTCGCTCGGCGCCTGTTGGTGGGAGTAACAGTTCGGTCGCGATTGTGTGCGTCGCGATCGTGTGACCTGCAACTGGCGAACTAGCGCAGCTGACTGTCCTTGCTGCCTCGGCGGTTGTAACCACTGAAGGTCGGATGCGCGCGATCCTCGTTATCCTGGCAGGTTACACACAGTCGGACGCCCGGCACGGCTTCACGCCGAGATGGCGGAATCTCGACGCCGCACTCCGCGCAATGCGTAAGGCTCGGGCCGTGCGCGAGCCGGCTGCGCGCCAGCTCGATCGCGTCCTTGATGGTGGCGTCGATCTGCTCCTGCACCGCGCCTTCTTTTGCCCAACCGGTAGCCATGGAAATATTATACCGGCTGACGCATTTTGCCATGCAACATACAGAACGCCACAGCGCGATGTAGGAGCTCGCCGGCCCCGGTCGAACCAGCGGGCAAACTCCAGGGCTTGGCAGTACCTATTGCCCGTAGATGCGATCGAACACGCCGCCGTCGTTGAAGTGCACAGCCTGCGCCTTCTCCCAACCGCCGAACGGATCATCGATCGTCACCAGTGTCGTCGGCAGCTTGGGGAACGTGCTCGCGTACTTCGCCGCGATGGCCGGATCGCGCGGACGGTAGAAGTTCCGCGCTTCGATTTCCTGGCCTTCCTTCGTGTAGAGGAACTTCAGATAGGCTTCGCTGATCTGCTCGGTTTTGTGACGCCTGGCCACCGCGTCTACGACAGTCACCGGAGGCTCGGCCAGGATGCTGACGGATGGCACGACAATATCGACCTTGTCTGCTCCCTGCTCCTTGAGTGCTAGCAGCGCCTCATTTTCCCACGCCAGCAGGACGTCGCCGATTCCGCGCTCCAGGAAGGTGACCGTCGAACCGCGAGCACCGGAGTCGAGCACCGGGACGTTCTTGTAGAGTTTCTGGACGAACGCCTCGGCCGTTTTATCTGAGCCCCCGGGCTGCTTGAGCGCCCATGCCCACGCCGCGAGATAGTTCCATCGTGCGCCACCCGAACTCTTCGGATTCGGCGTGATGACGCCGATCCCGGGCCGCACCAGATCTTCCCAATCGTGAATGTTCTTCGGATTACCTTTGCGTACCAGGAACACGATCGTCGAGGTATAGGGTGCGCTGTTGTCAGGTAGACGCGAAGCCCAGTTCTCAGGGATCAGGTGGCCCTGCTTGTAGAGTGCATTGACGTCGTAACCCAGACCCAACGTTGCGACGTCGGCCTCGAGTCCATCGATGATCGATCGCGCCTGCTTGCCCGAGCCGCCATGGCTCTGGTGAATCGTGACCTGCTGTCCGGTCTGTGCCAGCCACTGCGCGGCGAAGGCCTTGTTCACCGCCTCGTACAATTCACGAGTAGGGTCATAAGAAACGTTCAGCAGCTCCACCGGAGGCGCCGCGGGTGCCGCGGCCGCGGCCGCGGCC
>DATBAM010000061.1:0-11785 GCA_036271535.1 Steroidobacteraceae bacterium
CGTTGCGGCGCCCGCCGCTGCCAACCGCTGATAGTCCAACAGGGCCTGCCGTTGCCCCTGCAGACCCGCAGTGACGACCTCGGCCACGCTCTGGCCGCTCGGTAGATCCAGATCCTGGGCAAGATATGACACCCGTGCGCCGGGCCTGCGCCACAGCGTGCCTGCATCGGGCTCCGCGACGCTCAGGACGACTCGCAGCAGCGAGGATTTGCCTTCGCCATTGCGTCCGATCAGTGCAAGGCGCTCGCCCTCCTCGAGTTGCAGCGACACCTGATCGAGTAACGGGCGATCGCCAAAACTCAGCGAGATTTTGTCCAGACGAAGCAGCAAGAAGAGGTACCTGTAGGGCCCGTGAACACGGCCTGGGTACGGCATTGTAGCGGCTCGAAGGCGCTATGATGAGGTGCACGACAGGAATGTGAGGCACATCGATGGCGAGCGGCGCAGGTTGGAGTCGCACACAACGCGACGTCGTGGGTGCGGCATTTCTCGGCTGGACGCTCGATGCGTTCGACTACTTCCTGGTGGTATTCGTGCTCAACAGTCTTCCGCAGGAATTCGGAGCATCGGACCGGGAGGTGTCGGAGGCATTGTTCTGGACCCTGGCGATGAGACCGGTCGGCGCGCTGCTGTTTGGCCGGCTGGCCGATCATTTCGGACGCCGTCCAGCGCTGATGCTGAGCGTGGTGCTGTATTCGGCAACAGAGCTCGGCACCGCCGGCGTGCACTCGCTGTTCGGGTTCCTGCTGCTGCGGGCGCTGTTCGGCGTAGGGATGGGCGGAGTCTGGGGCGTCGGCGCCTCGTTGGCGTTCGAGTCCGTTCCCGCGAGTAAGCGTGGATTCGTCTCGGGTCTGCTTCAGGCCGGCTATCCGACAGGATACCTGCTGGCTTCGGTCGCCTATTGGCTGCTGATCGACCACATTGGCTGGCGCGGGATGTTCGTGCTGGGTGCGGCGCCGGCGTTGCTGGTGCTGTTCATCCGCAGTCGCGTGCCCGAATCGAGCGCGTGGGAGAGCACACGTGCGACGCACGGGGCGCGCAATCTCTGGACCGCGCTGTCGGGCCATTGGCGACTGGCTATCTATGCCATCCTGCTGATGGCCTGCTTCAATTTCTTCAGTCACGGGACACAGGATCTGTATCCGAAGTTCCTGCAGAAGCAGCGTGAGTTCGGCAAGGACACGGTATCGTTCATCGCGATCGTCTATAACATCGGCGCGATCTGCGGCGGACTGACGTTCGGAACGCTGTCCAATCGCATCGGACGGCGCTATGCCATCGCATTGGCCGCGATTCTTTCGCTGCTCACGCTGCCTTTCTGGGCGTACGCATCGACACCGCTGCTGCTTGCGGCGACATCGTTCGTCATGCAGTTCCTGGTGCAGGGTGCGTGGGGTGTCGTGCCTGCGCATTTGAACGAACTGGCGCCGGCTGCCTTGCGCGCAACGTTTCCAGGGGTGGTCTATCAGCTTGGCAATCTGATCGCTTCACGCAACTCGGTGCTACAGACGGCGATCGCGGAACGTCATGGCACGGTGCTTCATCCCGACTATGCCTATGCGCTCACGTGGGTCGCGGGCGTCGTTGCGATTCTGCTCGCACTGATGGCGCTGTTCGGGCCCGAGCGTCGTGACATACGTTTCGATGACGCTGCAGTGCGCGAAACGTCATAAACGCTCGGCGGCCTTTGTAGGCGCATCGACGTCGCTGCAATTAATTCCTGCAATAACTGCAGAAGACGAAAATTTTCTACGGGTGTCCTACGTGGCAACTCGCATTGAGAGCCAATGGAGGCGCCTAAGCGTGGCATAGCGATTGCAACTCTACGGAAGTCATGGCGAGGAGCTGGTCCGCAGACTTCTCAATCGATGTCACCGTAAGGAGAACTACATTCATGCCGAATCACATCCCTGCAGACCATCAGCAACACGATTCGCATGCGTCGACGACGCATGAAACGTCGCAGCATCTCGATAGCCACACCCACGCCTCGTCGGACGCGGCAGCAAGTCAGTCCCATGACAGCACGCGCACCAGCCACACACCGGCCAAGCGCGGTTTCGCGGCGATGGACGAGGCAATGCAGCGAACGATCGCCAGCAAGGGCGGTCAGAGCCAGGGCAAGGCCAACAACCCCGGCAATTTTGCCAACAACCGCGAGCGCGCACGGGAAGCCGGCCGTAAGGGTGGTGAGGCGCACGGACATCGCGCCAGTCGCACGCATTCGAACGACAATCACCAGACGCATCATCCGTAGCCGCATCATCGGCACGCGCGGCGTCGCCTGACGCGTAAGAGTTCTCTTCCAGACGTTGCCCGCAGCAGCCTTCCGCTCGATCGACTGCCCCGTCGATCGGCCGGGGGGCTCTGGTAATATTTTCTCTCTTTGCGCACTGCAGCGCGATGGGGAGAGGACGTTATGGCGGAGGTCGAGATTCATGCGGGGCACCACGGCGTACAGGCCGATTCTTTCTCGCACACGGTGGGTATCCTCGTGGGGATCATCGGTGTGCTGCTTTCTGTCGTTACGATACTTAGCCATCGTGAACACACGACGGCTGTCGTGCATAAGACCGAGGCCAACGATCAGTGGGCCTACTATCAGGCCAAAAAGATCCGGCAGCACACGGCCGAGGTCGGTGCGGGCCTGCTGACGGCTTTGACGACCGACAGCAGGAAGACCGACGACGCCGTCGGCAAATTTTCCGCCGATGCGGCCCGCTACAGCACGCAAGCCGACCAGATTCAGCACGATGCCCAGCAGAAGGATGAGCAGTCGCATCACGCCGAGGCGCGCGCCGCGCGCTTCGATCTCGGGGAGGGGTTCCTCGAGCTGGGGCTCGTGATGACTTCGCTCTTCTTTCTGGCCAATCGCCGATTCTTCGTTGCCCTGGGCGTCGTCGCTGCCATCGCCGGCAGCCTCATCGGCGTAGCGGGCTTCTTTACCTGAGACAGCCGATGCGATAATGGCCGCGTGAATACCGGGCCTGACGGCCGCGCGCGTATCGCACGGGCGTGGCGCATGGATGAGCGCGAGTGCCTGATGCCCTTGATCGAGGCCGCCACACTTGTCCCGGCGCGCGCCGATCGGGTTCATCGGATAGCACGATCGCTGATCGACGGCATGCGTGGGCGGCAGGATGCGCTCGGTATCGAGTCATTGACGCGCGCGTTCCCTCTGAGCAGTCCTGCCGGTCTCGCGCTGTTGTCGCTCGCCGAAGCCCTGCTGAGAATTCCGGATCTTCCCACTGCCTCGCTGCTGCTTCGCGATCGCCTGGGCAGTATCGACTGGCGCGCGCAGAGACACGGCGGCTGGCTGTCGCAGGCGTTGCATCTGGCCAGTCGCTGCGTTCGGGCGCGTGGACCGCTGGCATCGCTGGCGACGCCGGTGGTGCTGCAGGCGACGCGCGCCTCGATCGCGCTGCTGGCAGCGCAGTTCGTTTTTGCGCAGGACATCCACACCGCGTTGCGTCGTGCCGGAGGCAGGTCCAACGGACGGTTTCGTTTCTCGTTCGACATGCTGGGCGAGGCAGCCATGACGGATGAGGATGCGCAACGCTATCTGAAAGCCTATGACGGCGCTATCGACGCTATCGCCGCGGCGGGTGCATCGGGCGCTGCGGCCGGGGCAGGATATGGTATATCGGTGAAGCTGTCGGCCATTCATCCGCGCTTCCACTACACCCAGCGTGCGCGCGTGATGCGTGAGCTGCTGCCGCGTCTGCGTCAGCTCGCGCACAGAGCGTGTCGCGAGGGCATCGCACTCACCATCGACGCCGAGGAATCCGAGCGGCTGGAACTAACACTCGATCTGATCGAAGCGCTGATGCGCGATCCTGGATTCGGTTCATGGGGTGGGCTGGGCGTCGCAGTGCAGGCCTATCAAAAGCGCGCGCCTGCTGTCATCGATCACCTGCTACAGCTCGCCCGGGCGCGTCCGGCGCGGCTGCAGCTTCGGCTGGTGAAGGGTGCCTACTGGGATGCGGAGATCAAGCTGGCGCAGGTGGAGGGCCTTGCCGACTATCCTGTGTACACGCGTAAGGTACACACAGATGTTGCTTACGCTGCCTGCGCACGCAGGCTCCTGCAGGCACTCGGATGTGTGTATCCGCAGTTCGCGACCCACAACGCGCAGACGGTGGCACAGATCCTGGAGCTCGCCGACGGCGCGCCGGCCGGCACTTTCGAGTTCCAGCGTCTGCACGGCATGGGAGCCGGTCTCTATACTGCGTTGCTCGACGATCCGGCGCTTGCCCGGCCGGTGCGCGTCTATGCACCGGTAGGTACTCGTCCGACGTTGCTCGCCTATCTGATGCGCCGGCTGCTGGAGAACGGGGCTGCGGCATCGTTCGTGCAGCGGGCCACCGATCCAGCACTGACGGTGGAAGATCTGATCGCCGATCCGGTGCCACGCGTGCTGGCGGGCGGTGGCAGGCCGCATCCGCAGATCGCATTGCCGCGGAATATCTTTTTGCCGCTGCGGCTGAATGCAGCCGGCGTGGACTTGAGCGATCCGTCGCAGCTCGAGCCGCTGGAGGATGCGCTCGCGCGGGCCCGTCTACAGCCGCTGCGGGTCGAGCCGCTGATCGCCGCGGACCCGCCCCGGACGTCGACGGCCGTGACCAGGCTCATCCGCAATCCGTCCGATCGCAGCGATCTCGTGGGCGAGGTGTACGACGCCTGCGATGCAGATATTGTAGTAGCAGTGCAGGCGGCACGTGGCGCCTGTCGCGCGTGGGGCGATCGCAATGCCGAGGCGCGCGGGCAGATACTGGAACGCGTCGCGGAGCTGTTCGAACAGCACGCATCGATGCTGTCGGCGCTCGCGGTGCGCGAGTCGGGCAAGTCACTTGCCAACGCGGTAGGCGAGGTGCGCGAAGCGGTCGACTATCTGCGCTACTACGCCGCGCGCCTGCGCATCGATGTTGCCGCCGCTCGTATTTCGTCCGCTGCCGCGTGGCAGCCACTGGGCGTCGTGGTCTGCATCAGCCCCTGGAACTTTCCACTGGCGATCTTTACCGGCCAGGTGAGCGCAGCTCTGGCGGCCGGCAATGTGGTGCTGGCCAAACCGGCTGAACAGAGCACTGCGCTTGCCTGCCACGCCGCGCGGTTGATGCACGAGGCCGGCGTTCCCCCGGCGGTACTGCAACTGCTCCCGGGGAGCGGCGACGTAGTCGGCGCGCGTCTGGTAGCGGATGAGGGGGTCGACGGCGTGATCTTCACCGGCTCGGCGCCCGTGGCGCGTGAGATCGCGCGGGCGCTCGCGCGGCGTGGCGACGTGCCACTGATCGCGGAGACCGGCGGCCAGAACGCGATGATCGTCGATTCTTCGGCGCTGCCGGAACAGGTGGTAGCGGATGTACTGCGCTCGGCGTTCGACTCGGCCGGGCAGCGCTGCTCGGCGCTGAGGCTGCTGTGTCTGCAGCGGGAAATCGCAGGCCCGCTGCTCACCATGCTGGAAGGTGCGATGCGCGAACTGCGCGTCGGCGATCCCGCGCAGATCGCAACCGATGTGGGTCCGTTGATCGATGAGGAAGCGTGCGAGCGCATTCGGGGCCACCTGCGTCGGATGCAGGCCAGGATTCGCTGCCAGAGCCCTATGGATGAGGCGCATCCAGCCGGGCTCTTCATACCGCCGACGTTGATCGAGATCGGCGCGGTGAGCGAGCTGACCCACGAAGTGTTCGGACCGGTGCTGCACGTACTGCGCTACGACCGGGATCAGCTCGACGCGCTGATCCGCGATATCAATGCGACGGGCTATGGTTTGACGATGGGGGTGGCTTCGCGCGTCGGTGAAACCGTGGACCGCGTATCGACGCTGGCTGATGTCGGCAATCTCTATATCAATCGCAACATGATCGGTGCGGTCGTGGGATTGCAGCCTTTCGGCGGGCGTGGACTGTCGGGAACCGGTCCCAAGGCGGGCGGTCCATGGTATCTGCATCGGCTGGCCAGGCCGCTGGCAGCTGCCGCTCAGAGGGAGCCCTTCGAAGCCAGCACAGTCCTTCACGGCTATGTCGGGGAGCGCAATGAGCTGCGGCTGCAGCCGCTCGGCGTGCTGCGCGCAACCGGGCGATCACCGCGCGCCCTGACAGAACAGCTGACCACGACGGCGGCGAGCGGGAATCGATGGATCGCCGATGATTTCGCTCTCGCGCGCGCGGTGTGCGAACAGTCGTCCGGTGAACTGCGCGAGATGTTTCGACGTTGCGCCGCCGAGGCGGCGCCCGAAGGCGGCTATCACGCCGTGCTCGTCGACGCGCAGGAGGCGGCAGAGCACGCGCAATGGCTGCGGGATCTGCTGCGTACGGAAGCAGCGCGGGAGGGACCGATCATCCCGGTGCTGATAGCGGGCCCTGCGGGATATGCGCTGGATCGGCTGTCACGCGAGCAGACGCTGACGAGCAACACGGCTGCCGTGGGCGGCGATATCCGTCTGCTGACACTCAGCGACGCGTAAGCCGGCAACACATGGGCAGCGACGCGTCGCGTCAGGCCAGCGTGTGAAATACCCGCTGAACATCCTCTTCCTGCTCGAGCGCGTCGATCAGCTCCAATGCCTCAGTCGCCTGGGCCTCCGGCAGTGTCGTCGGCGTCGTGCAGACGAACTCGTGCTCGGCGGAGAGCGGCGAGAGTTTGCGTTGCTCCAGCGCTTGCTGCAACTTGCCGAAATTCTCGAACGCGCAGCGCAGTACCAGCTGCGGTTCACCTTTTTCGCCGGTACTTTCGCCCATTTCCTCCAGCCCGTGGTCGATCATGTCCAGTTCGAGTTCGTCCTGGTTGATGCCGGCCGGATCGAGCCGGAACACGCCCATCTTCTGGAACTGGAAACTCACGCTGCCGGTGGTGCCCATATGACCGCCGTTCTTGCCCATGATGTTGCGAACGACTGCGACCGTGCGGGTGGGATTGTCCGTGGCCGTCTCCACCAGCAGCGCGACCCCATGCGGCGCGTAGCCCTCGTAATAGACCTCGCTGTAGTGCGTGGCGTCGCGACCGCTGGCCCGTTTGATCGCGGCCTCGACCTTGTCCTTGGGCATGTTGACGGCGCGCGCGTTCTGCAGGACGCGGCGCAGCGTCGGATTGGAGTCCGGGTCCGGTCCGCCGGCCTTGACGGACATGTTGATGTCCTTCGCGACCCGGGCGAACTGTTTCGCCATGCGGTTCCAGCGCGCGAACATCGCGTGCTTGCGAACTTCGAAAATACGGCCCATGGGCTCTGCGCTACCTGCTCAACCTTATCGGGAGCCGATCATGCCACTGTCGCGATGCGGGAGCATCGCTGTCGCGTGTTCGGTGCCTCTCCAGCATCTTTTGGGAGATTCCGGGGCCGTCGCCGCCTTCAGGAGGCCGTCGTTTCCTCGATCTCGCGGCGCGACATCCGCAACGCAAGCATATAGCTGGGCGTTGCCGCGAGCATCGTCAATGGCGAGCGCGGAGGCACCATGGCCGGCGATAGATCGGGACGGTGTTCGAGCAGCGGGGGCTCGCGGTGCTCGTTGCGATGTTCGTTGCGGTCTCGGGCCGCGGCGGCCGCGGCCAGCTCCGGCGGCGGCGAGGCTTCTTCCGGCGTCAGCAGCAGGCCGCGCTTGCGCATCGCCAGCCCGATCTCGGACCGGCTCGTGAGGGTCGTGAACGGCACTGCGATGAGCATGCCCACGATTACCGGCAGCATCCACCAGATGAAACGCGGGGCGATGACGAGAATGATCGTGCCCCATACGATGCCCGTCGCTGCGTGCCATCGATGGCGTTTGAACGCCTCGCTCCAGGTGACGCCTCGATCGCCGCGCGGTTGCGCGTCCCAGCCGACGCTGCGTCCCATCAGCGCACGCACGACGAATTCGGAGTGGAACAGCATCATGATAGGCGCCATCAGCATGCTCAGCGCCTGTTCGATCACGCAGCCGAGCAAAAATTTGCGGGCGCCGCCGAAGCCGGCCCGCAGCGTCCGGTCCTTCAGCGCCAGGATTGCGCCCAGTATCTTCGGGACGAACAGTACAGCTGCCGTCATGGCCAGCAGTCCCGCGATTTCGCCGTCACGGTACTGCGGCCAGCTCGGAAACAGCGAGTGACCGCCAGGTTCGAAGTATCGATAGCCGGTGATTGCTTCCATGCAGGTGACGATCGAGCTGACGATCAGCACCATCAGCCAGAGCGGCGAGCTGACATAGGAGAGTACGCCGGTCAGCAGATGGATCCGGCTCAGCCAGTGCAGGCCGCGCATCGGCATGACGCCCACGTGCTGCAGGTTGCCCTGTGCCCAGCGGCGGTCGCGCGCGGCAAAGTCGACCACGTTCGACGGCACTTCCTCCCAGCTGCCGGTCACGTCCGGCACCAGCCAGACCTTGTAACCTGCCCGACGGATGAAAGCGGCCTCGACGATGTCGTGGCTCATGATGTCGCCGCCAAAGGGGGGCGACCCGGGCAGTTTGGGCAGGGCGCAGAACTCGGCGAAAGGCTTCATCCGGATGATCGCGTTGTGCCCCCAATAGTTGCTCTCGCCGAGCTGCCAGAAGGCAATGCCGCTTCCGAACATCGGACCGCACATGCGCACGGTGAACTGGAGCGTCCGGCCGAACAGCGTGTCCTGCCCCATCAGTAGCGGCAGCGATTGCACGACGCCGGTTTCCGGGTGGACCTCCATCAACTGCGCCAGTGAAACGACCGACTGGCCGGACATCACGCTATCGGCGTCCAGCACCAGCATGTAGTCGTAGGCCCCGCCCCAGTTACGGACGAACTCCGCGATGTTGCCGGCCTTGCGGCCGATGTTCTCGGCGCGACGGCGGTAGAAGATGCGGTCGCCGTGCGGCACGCGTTCGACCAGTGACCGCCAGCAGGCTTCCTCCGCCGCGGCGATTTCCGGCCGTCGGGTGTCCGAGAGCACGAAAAAGTCGAAGGTCTGAGCCTGAGCCGCTGGCTGCTGCTGCACCGAATCCCAGATCGCCTCGACGCCGGCGAATACACGCTCGGCACCCTCGTTGTAGACCGGGATCACGATCGCCGTGCGGCCCCGCAGGACATGCGAGGCTACCTGTTCGGGTTGCAGCACTGCCGGGTCGCGGCCCTTGAGTCGAACGAAGAAGCCGGCGATCGACGTCCAGAACGCCCCCGAGATCCAGGTGAACAGCACGAAGAACATCAACAGCAGCAGTACCTGGAGCGCCGAAACGCCGTTGGCGTGGAAGATGTCGAACATCAGGAAACAGCCGACCAGCGCCGACGCGAACGTCAGCGTGAAGAACCACATGCGACGCCAGGCCGCCTGACGGCGCAGCCAGTGCGCGTCGTGTGCGTCATGTTCCGTGTCGCTCAGGGTGTCGGCGTCCATAGATACATCCAATTCTCTGTCAGTACTTCGCCGTAGAGAGTCAGGTAACAGTTCAGATCCACTGCCTGGTTGTTCTTCGGCTGTACGCGGAAGCTCACCCGCCACATGCCGTTTTCCGCCAGACGTTGCACCGTAACGTTGTCGACATCGCCATTGTGCGCCCCGATGACAGCCTTCACCGGTTGAGACGCGATCAGAGCATCCAGATCTCCGCCTGCGAAGTCGATCAGCATCCGCCGACTATTGTCACGTCCGTGCGCTGACGTCGACCGCGTCGCGATCGCCCGGCCGCCTGGCGGCAGATTCGGGGCCTGACTATAGGCAGAAAGGATGTAACCGAAGCTGAACGGCTTATGCGGCTGGAGCCGCATTTTCGGTACCCACGACGCGATGATGTTGTCGTGGATGGCCTCGTCGGTGGGGACCTCGACCAGCTCCACGGTTCCGCGGCCCCAGTCGCCAAGCGGGGCCACCCAGTAGCTGGGTCGCTGCTGATAATGCGCGTCCTCGTCCTGGTAGTGCGCGAAGTCGCGATCGCGTTGCGTCAACCCGAAACCGCGCGGATGTTCGTCAGAAAAGCTCGAGATGCGCAGCGTTTTCGGATTGCCCAGCGTGCGCCATAGGGACTGGCCGCCGCCGGTCTGCATCATCAGACCGTCGCTGTCGTGCACCTCGGGCCGGAAGTCGTCGAACGGGCGAGGGCGGTCTTCGCCATACAGGAACATCGAGGTCATCGGTGCCAGGCCGAGCTTGTCCACCGCTCTGCGGGGATACAGCGTCGCTGAGACCTCGACGGTCGTGGTGGCACCCGGATTGATCTCAAAATGGTAGGCCCCGGCGAGGCTGGGGGAGTCCAGCAGTGCGTAGATGGTCAGCGTGCGCTGGTCCGGTCCCGGATGCACCAGCCAGAAATCGGTGAAGTAGGGGTATTCCTCGCCCGCGGTACTGGCAATGTTGATGGCCAGTGCGCGGGCGGAAGCGCCATAACTCTGGTCGCGTCCGAGTACGCGGAAATAGGACGCGCCCAGAAAGGCGACCAGCTCGTCCTTGTAGTCGGGGCGTTGCAGCGGATAGTGCACGCGGAATCCCGCGTAGCCGAAATCTTCGGGCAGGTCCTTGGGCGGCGTGATCTTGCCGAAGTCGAATTGTGAAGGACTGTAGTTCACGGGCCGCAGCACGCCGTCGCTTCCCACCTCTGTGACGTTGACGCGACGGTCGTAGGTCGAGCCGCGATGGAAGAACTGCACCTCGAACATCGACTGTCCACGCCAGAGCGCGTTGTCGGGCCGGAACTGGATGGTGTGGTACTCGTCGTAGCTGAGCTTTGCGATGCTGTCCGGCAGCTTGCCGCTGCGCTCGCGATAAGGCTCATCGGCGCGCTGCTGAGCGAAGCGCTGTACGTTGTCGAAAGCGAACTTCGCCACCGGCACGGACGGGGCGGGCTTGCGTTGTGGCGAGAGCGCACTCGAGTGCTGCAATAGAACCACGGTGATCGCCGTTACAATCAGCAGCACCCAGAGTCGCGAACGCACTCCCTACTCCTGCAAACATGGTCGGGCAGCCTCCAACGCGCGCTGCGCCGGATCGCCGATAACGATGGCGCGGCAGCTTACGCTACAAGGGACGTGCCGATATTGGCATTCCCCCGGCGATGACAGCGCGTTGAAGTCTCTGAAACCCTTGTCGGACACGTACGGACAGAGCATACATGCTGCCGTTGCGCTCGCGGGGATGTGCCCCTGTCTCCATAGCGCGACGATGTCATCGCTCAGAGCATGAATCCGAAAGAGTGAATGCGGATTCACTTTTTTGTGGTGCTGGAGTAGAGTCACAAGCGACCGGTTGATGAGCTGCATGAGCACACTGCTTCCAACAAAAATCCGTCGCGGCGATTCCCAGTTCGAGACCAATGCCAAGGTGATGCAGGCACTGGTCGCGCAGCTGCGTGAGCGTACTGCGGGCGCGACCCAGGGTGGCAGCGCTGCCGCGCGCGATAAACACCGTGCGCGGGGGAAGCTGCTGGTGCGCGATCGGATCGACTGGCTGCTGGATCCTGGCGCACCGTTTCTCGAACTGAGTGCGCTTGCCGCTTACGAGATGTATGGCGGCGAGGTCCCTTCCGCGGGACTCGTGACCGGCATCGGCAGGGTCAGCGGTCGCGAATGCGTCATCGTCGCCAACGATGCCACCGTCAAGGGCGGCACTTATTATCCATTGACGGTCAAGAAACACCTGCGTGCGCAGGAGATCGCGGCGCAGAATCGCTTGCCGTGCATTTACCTGGTCGACTCCGGCGGCGCTTTCCTTCCGATGCAGGACGAAGTGTTTCCCGACCGCGACCATTTCGGCCGGATCTTTTACAATCAGGCCAATCTGTCGGCGCTCGGGGTGCCGCAGATCGCGATCGTGATGGGCTCCTGCACCGCCGGCGGCGCCTACGTGCCGGCG
>DATBAM010000062.1:0-29834 GCA_036271535.1 Steroidobacteraceae bacterium
CGGCGCAGTTCCGCCTTGTGCAGCATGCGACGTACAGCAACGGGATCCTGAGACCCGGAGGTCTCAGGATCCCCCGCATTCCAACGATCTACAGTGCCGTACCGCGCCTGCCGAACAACAGCGAGACCACGAAGAGCACCAGGAACACGAAGAACAGGATCTTCGCGATGCCCATCGAGGCGCCCGCGATGCCGAAGAAACCCAAGGCACCGGCGATCAGCGCAATGATCAGGAAAACTGCTGAATACCAAAGCATGGAAGCCTCCACGAAGTTGCCGCTCGCAGCATCGGCGAACGGGCGCGGTTCGGGGATTACAAATGCTACATTCCTGACGTCGGACTGAGCTGATAGCCGCGATTGGGAGTTTGGCTAAAGGATAGGGCATGGCAAAACGACGCAGCCTCAGCCTCTACAGAAAGAAGCGGGATTTCAACACGACGCCGGAGCCCAGCGGATCGAAGCCCGTCTCGCCCGCCAGGCATTTACGTTTCGTCATTCAGAAGCACGATGCAACGCGTCTGCATTATGACTTCCGGCTGGAACTCGACGGGGTCTTCAAATCCTGGGCCGTCACCAAGGGTCCATCGCTCGACCCGACAGACAAGCGTCTGGCGGTCGAGGTCGAGGATCATCCACTCGACTATGGCGACTTCGAGGGCACCATCCCCAAAGGCGAATACGGCGGCGGCACGGTTCAGCTGTGGGATCGCGGCTTCTGGCAGCCCGAAGGCGATAAAGCGCCGCAGGATGCGCTCGAGAAGGGCGACCTTAAATTCATCCTGGCTGGTCAACGCTTACAGGGCAGCTTCGTGCTGGTGCGTATCAAACACAATCGTGGCCGTGACACGCACAAGAACTGGCTACTGATCAAACATCGCGACGAATATGCGAAGAGCGGTGCGACGCAGGCGCTGATGAGCGACGATCAGTCGGTGGCATCGGGCCGTCGCATGGAACAGATCGCGCGTGGCGTCGGCAAGGCGCCAACCCCGTTCATGCTGGCCAGGCGAGGCCGAGCGTCGGCCGATGCGGTGTGGCATTCCCACGCATCGAAGAAGTCCGCGTCGCCAGTCGCGAGAACATTGGTTCGCGTATCGGCATCGACACCGGTTACGGCGCCCGGCGAGCCGGCAAACGACTCAGCCGGCAATGCCGCGAAGGTGATGGGAGTTACGATTTCGAAGCCCGGCAAGATGCTGTGGCCCGACGCGGGTGATGGTAAGCCGGTCAGCAAACTCGATCTGGCGCGATATTACGAGGCGGTTGGTGAATGGATGCTGCCGCATCTCTGGCACCGCCCCTGCTCGTTGCTCAGGGCGCCGGATGGCATCGGGGGCCAACGATTCTTCCAGCGTCACGTGATGGCGGGCATGTCGCCGTTGCTGTCGCAGGTGAAGGTGAGGGGCGACCGCGAGCCGTACGTGCAGATCGACCGGGTCGAGGCGCTCGCTGCCGTCGCGCAGACGGGCGCGCTGGAACTTCATCCCTGGAATTGCGGACTCGATGACCCCGAGGTGGCGGGCCGGCTCGTGTTCGATCTCGATCCCGCGCCCGATGTAGGTTTTGACGCAGTCGTCCGCGCGGCGCTCGAAGTGCGTGAGCGTCTGAACCGGGTCGGCCTCGAGGCATTCTGCAAGACGACCGGTGGCAAGGGACTGCACGTGGTGACCCCGTTATCGGGCGGGCGTCACGCGATTGCGTGGCCTGCGGCCAAGGACTTCGCGCATATCATCTGCGCCCAGATGGCGAGCGATGCGCCGGACAAGTATCTGGACGTGATGTCGAAAGTGCGGCGCAAAGGCAGGATCTTCCTGGACTATCTGCGTAACGATCGGACGGCAACCGCGGTGGCGGTGCTGTCATCGCGCGCTCGCGAGGATGCCACGGTCTCGATGCCGATCGACTGGAAGCAGGTCAGGCGCGGACTCGATCCGGCAATCTATACGGTGCGTACTGCGCCAGCGATTCTCAGCAAAGCCCGGCCCTGGCGCGGTTACGATGACGCCGAGCGTTCTTTGAAGGATGCGATCGCTCAAGTGCTGGGCAATGACGTCAAAAGGAAGAAACCTGCGCGGCGGGAGCCCGTACGGCGAGAACCTGCAAAGCGGCGCGCCGCCCGTAAATAGCCTCGCGGGCCGCCGCCGGTTCGATTGAAACCTTAGTCGATCTTGGCTATTCTGCATTGCATGCACTGCTTCGCCTACCAGTCGTATTGGTTTTATCCGCAACACGGCGCGGAGGCGTGCGACTGAGCTGACGAGTTTCGAGCAGCTGAAGTTTCAAAAAACGCCTCCCTCGCGGAGGCGTTTTTGCATCCGCGAGAGGCGCCCAGGATGCAAATTATGCAAAGTCCAAGTGTCTGTACGCTCCGCCCCCTCCAGGCGTCGGATGTCCATCTTCTCGCCGGGATCATCGATGATCGCCGTCGTGGCTATGGTCTGTTCGAAACCTATCGGCGTCGGCGCGCGGCGTATTTCGTCGCGGTCGTGGACGAGCGTGTGATCGGCGGTGCCGGCATCGCGCCGTTGCCGGGCGAAGAGAGCACCACCTGCGAGCTACAGAGGATGTACGTGCACCCGGACAGCCGCGGCCGGGGCGTGGGCCATGCGTTGTTACAGCAGTGCCGTCTGCGCGCGCTGCAGCTCGGGTATCGGCAATGTTACGCGCAGACCACTCGCGACAGGGCCGATGTCATTGCCTGCTGCGAACGCAGTGGCTTCAATCCTTTGACCGCGCCCTTAGGCGAGGGCCCTGACCCGGGCAACGACTATTGGCTGTTGCTGTCGTTGCTCCAGGTACCAGGCGGTGCGATGACCGCGATGTGAGGGCCCATGAAAGGGAGGGCCGGCGATGTCCCGCTTACGCGACGTCGCGAAGTACCTCACCGATCTTCTTGCCGTCCTCGAAGTAGCCAAGGCCGTAGTCACCCTTGATCGTGGTGCGGATCGTCTGGCGCTCGTACTTCGCTTCGCAGCCTTCGACGGCATGCAGCATGCGCCAGTTGTCCCAGATGACCATGTCGGTGGGTTTCCAATCGTGCCAGTAGGCACAGGTGCCTTCGCCCAGCCGATTGACCTCGTGACAGACCTTGTCGTACATCGCTTCGTCTTCCGGATTCTCGTGGTGCTCGACGCCCACCGACATCCAGGGGCCGATGTGAAGCACCTTCTCGCCGCTCTTGCGGGTCCATACGGCCGGATGCATCGCGCGCGGGAAGATGGCCACTTCCTTCAGCAGCATCGCAGTTTGCGGCGGCTCGGCCAGAGGGGTGAAGTTGACCCCGAAGCGCATCTTGGAAAGACGCGTATCGAGCGTGTAGATGATGTTGAGTCCTTCGATCTTGCCCAGCAGATCCCTCGAGAACTGCTTGTAGACCTCGATCCCATCCATGAAGCCGGTGCGCCCGCCGACAGGCGCATTGATAGGTGCCCGCAGCACTCCCGCGCGGTTCAGTTCGTCGTTGTAGCAATGATCGAAATGCCAGGGCGAATAACGCGCCAGGCGCTGTCCGTTGATCTCGACAAGGCCATCGACGTTATTAGGATCGTCGCTCGGCTTGTAGTGCATATCGATGACGCCCTTGGCGTCGTCACCGGTCTCGCCATCGCGCGGAGTCGATTTGGTAGGATGGTCCTTCAGCGGTCCAAAGACCTTACTGACGGCGACCTGCATCTTCGCGGTGGGCTCCATGTCTTCGAACACGATCATGCCGCGTTCCTCGAACACGCGACTGATCTCGGCGCGCACGGATTCGTCGGCCAGCGTCTGCCAGTTGACACCCTTGATTCGCGCTCCGAATGAATGCTTGTCGGTCAGGTTGCTGACTTCTATACCGGCCATGGGTGTTCCTCTCGTTCAGTTCTAATAGGTCTTGAAGTTCGCGAGGAATTCTAAGTCCGTGCCCCCGGCCAGGCAACAAACACCCGAAAAACGCAGCAGAACGCGTCGTTCGGCCGTCACAGGGATTACTATGTAATCCGTATGGCCTGCATGGTTGGCATCATCTCGGACACGCACGGGCTGCTTCGGCCGCAGGCGCTGGCGGCGCTCGCAGGGTGCGACAGAATCATTCACGCCGGCGACATCGGCGCCGCGCATATTCTGGAAAGTCTGTCGAAGATCGCGCCGGTGACCGCGGTCCGCGGCAACAACGATTGCGGTGAGTGGGCCGATCGGCTTCCCGAGTACGATCGGATCGAAGTTGGCGGCGCCTGCTTTCATATCCTGCACGATCAGGCTTTGCTGGACATCGATCCGAAGGCCTCGGGTGTTGACGTGGTGGTATCGGGGCATTCCCATCAACCTTCGATCGTATGGCGTGACGCCGTCTGCTATCTCAATCCGGGCAGCGCCGGACCTCGCCGCTTCAGCTTGCCGCTGGCCATCGCCCGGGTCGGGGTGGGGAGCGACACGATCGAGCCTTTCATCGTTGAACTGCCGATCGGTCCCGCTGGCGCTGCAGGGGCGCCGTCGCGGCGAAAGGGCGCCCGATCGAGATGAAAATGCCCGGATGTGGGAGGCAGATACCTGAACTATGTCGCATCCGGTTTGCTCTGAGCGGACGGTGCGCGCAAAGTGCCGGGGGGCCGCGAAACGGCCGGGTAACGGCTGCGCCAAGACATGATGGGACGACATGGATAGCGAATATCCCGATGATGACGATGGCGATGCACTGCGACAGGTAAAGGCCGCCGGCGCAGACATGTCGAAGCCGATGACGATCGAATATTCCGTCGCGGTGTCGGATCTGGCGAGCGCGCAGCGGCTATGCAAGCTGATCGCCCCGTGCGGATACGATCCGCAGATTTATGTCGACGATGAGGACGAGTCCGTCAGCATCTATTGCGGCAAGCGCATGCTGGCGACCTATGCCGGCGTGGTGTCGTGCCAGGCCGAACTCAACCGCCTGTGCGAGCCCTACGGTGCGCAATGCGATGGCTGGGGCACGATGGGCAACGCGCCTTTCGTCATGACGGCCCTGGCGGCCAATCAACTGCGGCATTGACGCAAGCTCATGTCGGACGGTGTCATCATCACCATCGACATGGTCATCAAGCCTGAATTCGCCGAGCAGGTGATCGCCGGCATTCCGCGGATGTTCGAAGACACGGTGCGGTTCGAGGGTTTCCGAAGCATCCGTGTCGTACGCCATCAGCACGCATCCAATCATCTGCTGATCGTCGAGCACTGGGATACCGAGGCTCACTACCAGGCTTATCAAGCATGGCGCAATCGCGGCGGCGACATGGATGCGGCGATGGAGCTGCTGCAGTCGTATCGATACGACGCGTGGCCTGCGCTGGTCGGATCGGCGGGCGTTTGAGTCAGTGCGGCTGGCGCCCGTGCGCTATAGCCGCCCGCCGTCGACGCACAGTCGCTGTCCCGACATGAAACTCGATTCATCCGAGGCCAGATAGACCGCTGCGCCCACACAGTCCTGATTCGTGCCGACGCGGTTCAGCGACGTCCTGCCCATCATGCCGTTGGTACGCACGGCGCGGTCCAGCGCTGACGCATTGTCGCCCGTCGCGATGAGACCCGGCTGCAGTGCGTTGGCGCGAATGCCCGACTTGCCCCATTCCCTGGCCATGTAGAGCGTCATCAGCCACAGGCCTCCCTTCGCCATACCATAGGCGCCATAGCCAGGCGTAGGTTCGGAGCCGGTGGAAGAGGTGAGCGTGATGATGCTGCCGCCACCAGCCGCCATCATTTTTGGCGCGAGCTGTCGCAGCAGACGAAACGGCCCCCAGACGATTGCCTGTTGCTGTTCGCGCCAGATCTCATCCGGCGTCGTCAGCAGGTCGCCAAGGTTCGGGTTGGGGGGCTGACTCGACAGCAACACGACATCGACGCCGCCGAACGCGCCCCACGCAGCCTGCGCCAGCCGATCGATGTCCTGATCGCGCGTGAAGTCCGCGCCAACGGCGGCGACGCGCGCGCCTGCTGCGCGAAGCTGTTCGCCCAGCGGCTCGAGCTTTGCCGCCGTGCGTGTGCTGAGCACCAGATCGGCGCCCTCGGCGGCGAACGCGCGCGCGAAGTCCGAACCCATCAGGCCGCCGGCGCCAGTGACCAGAATGCGTTTCCCTGCCAGCCGTCCGCTTCTGCTCTCGTCCATGAGGTCGAAGCGTATGCTAATTGCCACGGTCGAGCACCCGCGGCGGTAGAATTTCGATCCATGAACTGTTGGATCGAGCCGCCGGTATCCGGTCGCGTGCATCGGCCGCGTCTTCGTACCCTGGCCGACGCTCGCGACATCGAGCAGACGCCGTGGGGCGATCGGCTGCCGGCGTGGACCATCCTGGAAGCGCTGGATGCGAGTGCGGCGTCGACGCCGACCCGATCGGCGATCACGGTCGTGGATCCGGACGATCCGATCCGCACCGCGAGCCGCTTGACCTATCGGGAGCTGGCTCTGCGCGTGCGCGCGACCGCGCGCCGCCTGGAGCAGGTGTCGGGTGACGCACGACCGGTCGTGTCCATCCTTACGCCACTGGTGCCAGAGGCATTCGTCGCGCTGTGGGCCGGAGCGACAGTCGGCATCGCAAATCCTATCAACCCGTTTCTGCGCATCGATCACGTTGCGCGCATCATGAATGCGGCGGGCACGACGGTGTTGGTATGCGGTACGCCGACAGATGGATCGGGTGCCTGGCAGGACGTGGCCGAGCTCAGATCGCGAGTGCCGTCGTTGCGGGCGATCTGGTTCGTCGCAGAGCACGCGGCCGCGGATTCGTTCGAGCGACAGATTCACGCCGGCGATGGCCGGCCATTGGCCAACGTGCGGCTGCCGCATGAGACGTCGACGCTGTTGCACACTGGCGGCACGACCGCGACACCGCGACTGGTACGTCTGACTCAGGCAGGGCAGCTCCTCAACGCGTGGTGCTGCGGTGGCTGGCTTGGCAGCGCGGCCGATCACACGGTCGCAGTTGGAATGCCATATTTCCACGTCGCCGGCACCGCGGTGGCGACGCTTACGCCAATGTTGTTTGGCCAGTCGATGGTGTTCCTGGGGAAGCAGGGGTTTCGCAACCCGCAGCTGCTGCCGCGTTTCTGGGATCTGGTCGACGCGCATGGCGTGACGATCGCCGGATCCGCGCCGACGACCGCCGCTGCGCTCGTGGCCG
The DNA here is from genome assembly GCA_036271535.1 of Steroidobacteraceae bacterium. Classification (GTDB taxonomy): domain Bacteria; phylum Pseudomonadota; class Gammaproteobacteria; order Steroidobacterales; family Steroidobacteraceae; genus FEN-1191. Next base: position 7,129 of record DATBAM010000062.1, read on the forward strand.
CGCCAGGGTCCGCCAGAGCGCCGTCGGGATTCGTGTACTGGTCGGGAGGCGCCACCGTGCCGGTGCAGGTCGCGCGTGAGTTCCGCCATAAATTCGAGATCGATCTGCACGAAGGGTGGGGGATGACCGAGGTGCAGGGAGCGTTGATCACCAATCCCAGCGCCCTCTCGCCGCGCCTGGGATCGATCGGCATTGCGTTTCCCTATCATCGTGCACGTTGTATGCCGTTGGAGCCGGGCACACCCGGACTGCTCGCGGTCAGCGGCCCCTGTATCACGCCCGGGTATCTCGATGCGCAGAGCGATCAGGATCTCTTCCTGTCGTCCCCCAGCGACGAGCGCTGGCTCAATACCGGCGATCTGTGCACGATCGAAGACGACGGCTATATCTGGTTACGCGGGCGAGCCAAGGACCTGATCGTCCGCGGCGCGCACAACATCGATCCGCTCATGATCGAAGGCGCGCTGGGCTCCCATCCTGCCGTACTGCACGCTGCCGCGATTGGCGCGCCGGATGTGGAGAAGGGGGAGATGCCGGTCGCGTACGTGCAGCTGCGTGCCGGTGCCGGTGCCGACGTCGACGAGCGGCAACTGCTGGAGCACTGTCAGCGAGAGATATCCGAGCGCGCGGCAATCCCACGCGCCGTGCGCATCCTCGAGTCGATGCCGCTCACGGCCGTCGGTAAGATCTTCAAACCGTCGTTGCGGCTCGAAGCCATCAGCGACTGTGTGCGGGGAGTGGTGAACTCGCTCGGCATCGGCGATGCGGTGCGGGCCGACGTTCGCGAACAGGGCGGTGCCATTTCGGTCACGTTGACGCCAGCGGACGAGCATTGCGAGCAAGCACTCCTGGCGCTGCAGCGGGCGCTGGAGCGCTATACCTTTCCTGTCGTCGTGGAGTCGCGATCATGTCGATAAGACGCATCGATCACGTACAGCTGGCCATGCCACACGGGGAGGAAGCCAGTGCCCGGCGCTTCTACGGCGACGTGCTCGGTTTGAAGGAGATCCCGAAGCCAGCCGCCCTGGCTGGTCGCGGTGGCGTCTGGTACGAACTCGGCGATACCCAGCTGCACCTGGGTATCGACCCGGATTTCCGGGCCGCGAAGAAGGCGCATGTCGGCTTCGAGGTTGGCGATCTGGATGCGATGGCCGAGCGCTGCCGATCCGCGGGCCACGAGCCGCGACCGGACGGGAATCTGGACCGCCGCCGTTTCTTCGTCGACGACGCGTTCGGCAACCGTCTCGAACTCATCGAGGCGGCGCAATGAATGCGGGCGCGGCCACGCCTGTCGCTTAGCATGTATCATCGGTCTCCTATGTCGCGTGTTGCCGTCCTGCTGCTTGCAGCAACCTGTCTGCCAGTCAGCCTGTCTGCCTGGGCCGATGACTCCCTGGCCCACCAGTCACTCGAGCAACTGGCCGCGCAGATGCAGGCAGGAAAGACCAGCGCCGAGTCGCTGGTTCGCTACGACCTCGATCGCATCCGCCTGCTGGATCAGAACGGCCCGAGCCTGCATGCCATCATCAGCCTCAATCCGGACGCGCTCGCGCAGGCCAAGGCGCTGGACGAGGAGCGGCGCGCGCACGGCGTACGTGGTCCGCTGCACGGTATTCCGATCCTGATCAAGGACAACATCGAGACCCAGGACAGAATGCCGACGACCGCTGGCTCGCTGGCGCTGGCACAGAATCAGGCAACGGCCGACGCGCCGGTGGTCGCGGCGCTGCGTGCCGCCGGAGCCGTCATTCTCGGCAAGACCAATTTGAGCGAATGGGCCAACTACCGCTCGACGCAGTCGATCAGCGGCTGGAGCGCGGCCGGCGGACTGACCCGCAACCCCTATGTACTCGATCGGACGGCGTGCGGATCGAGCGCGGGGAGCGCCGTCGCGGTGGCCGCCGGTCTCAGTGTGGCAGCGCTGGGTTCAGCAACCGATGGATCGATCACCTGTCCGTCATCGATGAACGGGCTGGTGGGTCTCAAACCTACCGTCGGACTCATCTCGCAGCAGGGGATCATCCCGGTATCGAAATCACAGGATACGGCAGGCCCGATGGCCCGCAACGTCACCGACGTCGCGATCCTGCTGACACAAATCGTGCGCCGCGCGACTACGGCTTGCGCGCTGCCGACCAATGACTGCTCGACGCGTGATTACACCGCCGGACTCGACAAGGACTGGCTGCGTGGCAAACGTATCGGGGTGCTGCGCTTCAAGCTGGGTACCAATGCCGAGGTCGAGCAGCTGTACGCGCAGGCTCTGTCGCGGCTGCGCGCAGCCGGCGCATTGTTGCTGGACGTGCAGATGCCGGACATGGATGCGATCGAGCACGCGGAACAGACGGCACTGCTGAGCGAGTTCAAGACCAGCATCGATGCCTATCTGGCCGCGCTGCCGCCCGCGGTCAAGACGCGCAGTCTCAAACAGCTGATCGAGTTCGATCGCGCGTCCGCCTACGAGCTGGAGCTGTTCGGTCAGGACATTTTCCTGCAGGCCGACATGGATGCCGGTAGCGGCGACGCTGCCTACAAGCAGGCGCGTGACCAGGCCAGGCAATTGGCCGGCGAAGAGGGCATCGACCGCATGATCAAGGAGCAGCGGCTGGATCTGCTGGTGGCGCCGACCGTGACACCCGCGTGGCGGGTCGACGTCGTCAATGGCGACCCGGATCCGGCATCGTCCAGCACCCTTGCAGCGGTCGCCGGCTATCCGCATCTGACGGTGCCGATGGGGCAGGTGCAGGAACTACCGGTCGGGCTGTCGTTCATCGGACCGGCCTGGAGCGAGTCCGAACTGCTGGACGCCGGATTTGCCTATGAGTCGCGCGGCGATGGATTCGTTGCGCCCAAATTCATTCCGACGCTCGAGACGCCGGGCCTGTCGGAGTTTCAGCCTCGACCGCTGAAGCCGTGAGTCATGCACCCACGCTGTTGGGATCGCGCCAGGCGCGTTCGAACGGCAGCCGCCAGGCATAGGGCGCGATCAGCTGGTGGATCGCATTGGGACCCCACGAACCGGGCGAATAGGCGCGCACCGGCGGCGGCGCGTTCATCAGCGGCGCGGACACTTCCCATAGTCGCTCGATGCCCTCGGCGGTCGTGAACAGCGTGTGATCGCCGCGCATCGCGTCGAGGATCAGACGTTCGTAGGCTTCCAGCACATCGCCGACGAGACCGGTCTCGCGCATCGCGAACTGCAGGCTCAGCTTGTCGAGCCGCATGCCCGGTCCCGGGCGCTTGCCGTAGAAAGACAACGAGACCTTGGACGCATCCGCGAGATCGAACGTCAGATGGTCCGGTCCCTGCTCGCCAATACCGGAGCCTTCCGGAAACATGCTCTTCGGTGGCTCGCGAAACGCGATCGAAATGATGCGTTGACCTTCGGCCAGCTTCTTGCCGGTGCGCAGATAGAACGGTACGCCCGCCCAGCGCCAGTTGTCGATTTCGCACTTGAGGGCGATGAAGGTTTCCGTGTCCGAGCGTGGATCGACGCCTTGCTCCGAACGATAGCCCTGATACTGCCCGCGAACGACATTGTGCGGATCTAGCGGCATCATGCTGCGGAAGACTTTGTTCTTCTCTTCACTGATCGGCTTGGGGTCCAGTGCGGTCGGCGGCTCCATCGCCACGAATGCGAGGATCTGGAACAGGTGCGTGACCACCATGTCGCGAAACGCGCCGGTCGCCTCGTAAAAGCCCACCCGATTGCCGAGTCCCAGAGTCTCCGGTACGTCGATCTGCACGTGATCGATGAAGTTGCGGTTCCAGATCGGCTCGAACAGACCGTTGGCGAAGCGGAACGCGAGGATGTTCTGCGCCGGCTCCTTGCCGAGAAAATGGTCGATGCGGAAGATCTGGCTCTCGTCGAACACCTCGTGCAGCCGGGCGTTCAGCGCGACGGCCGAAGCGAGATCGGTGCCGAATGGCTTCTCCATGATGATGCGCGAGCGTTCGACCAGGCCGGCTTCGCCAAGCGTGCGCACCGCCGACAGTGCTGCATTGGGCGGCACACTCAGATAGTGCAGCCGACGCGTATCGCCCCCCAGCGCCTTTTCGGCTCTCTCGACCGCTTCCTTCAGTGCCGGTGCCCCGGCCTTGATCGGCACGTAATCCAATATCTGCGCCCAGGAAGCCCACGACTCCTCGCTGAACTTGCGACCGCCGAACTCGTTGACCGCCTTGCGCGCCAGCGCGCGGAAACCGTCGACATCGATCTCATCCAGCGCATAGCCAATGATCCGGCAGCCTGGAATGAAGCCGGCGCAGGCGAGATGGAACAGCCCGGGAATCAATTTTCTTTGCGACAGGTCGCCTGTGGCGCCGACCAGCACCAGTACCTGGGGGTTCTTGGGACCAAATCCTGCAGCGGCTTTTGACACGGTCTTGGATCCTTCTGTGGCAGCCACAAAAGATTTAACACAATCCGCTGACAGGATCACGACATCCAGTCGCTGCCACCGTCTGGCCTCATGAGGCGAGCGGCGACGCCGACCGTTCAGCCGGCGGCTTTCTGTTCGCGCCGGCGCCGGTGCAGGATCGCCTCGGTGTAGCCGTTGGGTTGCTCGCGGCCGTTGAAGATCAGCTCGCGAGCGGCGGCGAACGCAATGCTGTGCTCGAAGTCGGTACCCATCGGCCGGTACTGGGGATCCGAGGCATTCTGCTGGTCGACCACGGCTGCCATTTTGCGCAGCGACTGCTCGACCTGCTCGCGCGTACAGACATCGTGGTGCAGCCAGTTCGCCAGATGCTGACTGGAGATGCGTAGCGTCGCGCGGTCCTCCATCAAGGCCGTGTCGTAGAAATCGGGCACCTTGGAACAGCCGACGCCGAATTCGATCCAGCGCACGACATAGCCGAGGATGCTCTGCGTGTTGTTGTTGAGTTCCTCCTGGATCTCGGCGGCGCTCCAGGATGGTTTGGCGACCAGCGGCGGTTCGAGGATATCGTCCAGCGACGCCGGTGTGCGGCTGGCGAGCTGCTTCTGCACCTGGTGGACGTCGACCTGATGGTAATGCAGCGCATGCAGGGTGGCGGCAGTCGGCGAGGGTACCCAGGCGGTATTGGCCCCGGCGCGTGGGTGACCGATCTTGGTCTTGACCATTTCGGCCATGTGATCCGGCATCGCCCACATGCCCTTGCCGATCTGCGCTTTGCCGGGCAGGCCGCACATGAGCCCGATGTCGACGTTCTGGCGCTCATAAGCATCGAGCCACTTCGCCTTTTTCATGTCGTTCTTGCGCATGACGGCGCCGGCTTCCATCGAGGTGTGGATCTCGTCCCCGGTACGGTCGAGAAAGCCGGTGTTGATGAACACCACGCGGCGCTGCGCAGCCTGGATGCACTGCTGCAGGTTGAGCGTGGTGCGTCGCTCCTCGTCCATGATGCCGATCTTCAACGTGTCGCGCGTCATGCCCAACAGCGTCTCGACCCGGCCGAAGAGGTCATCCGCGTAAGCGACCTCTTCGGGCCCGTGCATTTTCGGTTTGACAATATACACAGACCCGCGGCGTGAATTGCGCAGCGTGCCGGTCGACTTGAGGTCATGCAGTGCGATCAGAGAGGTGATGACCGCATCGATGAGGGTCTCCGGAATCTCCTTGCCATCGAGGGTGATCGCGTCGCTCATCATGAAATGTCCGACGTTGCGCACCAGCATCAGGCTGCGCCCCGGCAGAACACGCGCCGTGCCGGTCAGTGTCTGATAGGTCCGGTCCTCGTTCAGATGTCGGACCATTTTCTTCCCGCCCTTGTCGAACTCGGCGGACAGGGTGCCGCGCATCAGCCCGAGCCAGTTGCGGTAGACGCGCACTTTATCGGCGGCATCGACCGCCGCGACCGAGTCCTCGCAATCTTCGATGGTGGTCACGGCGGACTCCAGCACCACGTCGCTGACCCCGGCAGCATCCTGTGCGCCGATCCGATGCGATCGATCGATCCGGATCTCCACGTGCAGGCCGTGATGCGTCAGCAGTACGGCGTTCGGCGAGGCACGATCGCCCTGGAAGCCGACGAAGGCGTTCGACGTGCGCAGGGTCGTCTTCGCGCCATCGGCCAGTGCGACCTCGAGGCCCGAGGCCGATACGGCGTATCCGCGGGCGTCGGTGTGCGATCCGGCGCTCAGCGGGAAGTGCTCATCCAGGAACGCGCGGACATAAGCTATGACCCGCGCGCCGCGGTGGGCGTTATAACCACCGGCTCGCGTGCAGCCGTCGTCCTCCGGGATCACATCGGTGCCGTAGAGCGCGTCATAAAGGCTGCCCCAGCGCGCGTTGGCGGCGTTGAGCGCATAGCGCGCGTTATCGACCGGGACCACCAGCTGCGGACCGGCGATGGTTGCGATCTCGTCATCGACATTCTGCGTCTGAAGGGCAAAGGCGGCGGGGGCCGCCCCCAGATAGCCGATCCGTTCGAGGTGCCCGCGATAGGCTTTACGGTCGAAGTCGGCACCGCGATGGTCGCGATGCCATTGATCGATCTGCGTCTGCAGTTGATCCCGCTTCTGCAGCAGCCGGGCGTTGCGGGGCGCGAACTCGCGTACCAGGGCATCGAAGCCCGTCCAGAAAGCGGCCGCAGCGACCCCGGTGCCGGGCAGTGCCTCCCCGGTGACGAAGTCGTGGAGTACCCGGGCGACTTCCAGCTGGCCCTGCTTCACGCGGTCTGACATGCGAAATCCTGACGTCCTGAATGCGGGCGCGGATCATAGCAACTCGCTGTGCTGGATGCGATTTGGAGCCCGACCACGGCTGCTGTACAGCCGATCCCCGGTGGGGCGGCCACTGATACGTCCGAATCGCGTCGGCCGCGCGACCGGAACAAAGTATCAAATGAAACTACAGTCGCGAGGGCGGCGCCGATTCGGGGCGTCTGCGCTATAATCGTCGCATGAGCCGCGATCTTCTCGAAAATCCGCTGGGCACCGACGGCTTCGAATTCGTGGAGTTCACCAGCCCCGATCCGGTGGCGCTCGGCAGGACCTTCGAAGCGATGGGATTCACCGCGGTCGCAAGGCACCGTTCCAAGAACGTGCTTCGCTACAAGCAGGGCGACATCGACTTCATCCTGAACATGGAGCCCAACGGGCAGGCGGCCGAGTTCCGCGGTGTGCACGGGCCGTCGATCAACGCGATGGCGTTCCGGGTGCGTGATGCGGCGCTTGCCCTGAAGCTGGCGGTCGAGCGCGGCGCCGAGGAGGTCAAGGGCGCCGTCGGGCCGATGGAACTCAATATCCCGGCGATACGGGGCATCGGCGGATCCTATCTGTATCTGGTCGACCGCTATGGTGCGCAGGAGATCTACGACGTCGACTTCGTGTCGATACCCGGCGCCGCCGCCCGCGAGATCACGCATAGCGCCGGCCTGAACTACATCGATCATCTGACCCACAATGTCCGCCGCGGCAACATGGGTACATGGGCCGGGTTCTATGAACGGGTGTTCAACTTCCGCGAGATCCGCTACTTCGACATCGAAGGCAAACAGACCGGCCTGATTTCACGGGCAATGACCAGTCCCGACGGCAAGATCCGCATTCCGCTGAACGAGAGCCAGGACGACAAGTCGCAGATCGAGGAGTTTCTGCACGACTATCGCGGAGAAGGCATCCAGCACGTCGCCTTGGGCAGCACGGACATCTTTGCGACCGTCGATCGGATGCGCTTTCAGGGCGTGAAGTTCCAGGACACGTCCGATACCTACTACGAGGGGATCGACGCGCGGGTCGCCGGTCACGGCGAGGATATCGGGCGGCTGCGCGATCGGCGCATCCTCATCGACGGCGCGCCGACCAAGGGACAGGGGCTGCTGTTGCAGATCTTCACGCAGAATCTCGTCGGTCCCTGTTTCTTCGAGATCATCCAGCGCAAGGGCAATGACGGTTTCGGCGAGGGAAACTTCAAGGCGTTGTTCGAGTCGCTCGAGCTCGATCAGATGCGCCGTGGCGTCTTGTGAGCGACGCGCTGATCTATCAACCCGGTTTCGCCAATCACTTTACGACCGAGGCGCTGAGCGGCGCGCTGCCGGCACACAATTCGCCGCAGCGTTGTCCCTACGGGCTGTATGCCGAACAGCTCTCCGGTACGCCGTTCACCGCGCCGCGCGCGTTCAATCGCCGCTCGTGGTTGTACCGGATCCGTCCGGGCGTAGCGCACGGTCCTTTCGAACAACTCGATGACGGTCACATCGGCGCGGATTTCCAGTCCACGGTGACACCGCCGAATCAGCTGCGCTGGGATCCGCTGCCGATACCGGCGTCGCCGACCGATTTCGTCGATGGCCTGGTCACCTATGCCGGCAACGGCGATCCGGCCGCGCACAGCGGCTGTGCGATTCATCTCTATGCGGCCACGCGGTCGATGACGCGCAAGGCGTTCTACGATGCGGATGGCGAGCTGCTGCTGGTGCCGCACCAGGGACGGCTCAGGCTGATCACCGAGCTCGGGAGGATGGACGTCGGGCCGCTGGAGATCGCGGTGATTCCCCGCGGCGTGCGCTTTGCCGTCGAGCTGCCGGAGGGTGGTGCGCGCGGCTACGTGTGCGAGAACTTCGGTTTGCCATTCCGGTTGCCGGAGTTGGGGCCGATCGGAGCCAATGGACTGGCGTGCGAGCGTGACTTCCAGACGCCGGTCGCATGGTATGAAGATCTGGATGCCGGGTACGAGCTGGTCGGCAAATTCCTGGGCCGGCTGTGGTCCGCACCGATGGATCACTCACCGTTCGACGTGGTCGCCTGGCGCGGCAACTACGCGCCGTACAAGTATGATCTGCGGCGCTTCAACACCATCGGCTCGATCAGTTTCGACCACCCTGATCCGTCGATCTTCACCGTGCTGCAATCGGTCTGTGCCGTCACCGGTATCGATGAGACGGCGTTCGTGATCTTTCCGCCGCGCTGGCTGGCGATGCAGGACACATTCCGGCCGCCGTGGTTTCATCGCAATGTGGCCAGCGAGTTCATGGGACTGGTGCATGGCGTGTATGACGCGAAGGCCGATGGGTTTGTACCGGGCGGCGCCTCCCTGCACAATTGCATGTCCGGTCACGGACCGGACGCGCAGACTTTCGAGCGCGCGTCGCGCGCAGATACCAGCCGGCCCGAGTACATCGCCGATACGATGGCGTTCATGTTCGAGACACTGCGCGTGATCCGGCCGACGCAACAGGCTTTGACCTCGTCGCAGCTGCAACGCGACTATCTGGATTGCTGGCGCGGCCTCGCGAAACATTTCGATCCGAATGCACGTGGCTGAGACACAAGGCTTACGACAATGGCGCTGAATGAAACACACGACCCGCAGCTGCGCAGCTGGGTAGCGTCCGCCAACGCAGCCGACAACGATTTTCCGCTGCAGAATCTGCCCTTCGGCGTGTTTCGGCTAGGGCAAGGCAGCGCCGATGCGCGCGGCGGGGTCGCCATCGGCGACCAGATCCTGGACCTGCATGCAGCCGCCGGCAGTGGCGCATTCGCCGCATCGGTGGTGGGAGATGACGCTGCGCGGGCAGTGCAGGCAGCCGGTGGCGCAACGCTCAATGCTTTCATGGCGCAGGGTGCGACCGCGTGGTCGGCGCTGCGGCTGGCGCTGTCGCGCGCGCTGCGCGAAGGCGGCTCGCAGCGCGGGCAACTGGAACGTTGTCTGGTGCCACAGGCCGCGGCGCAGCTGTTGATGCCGGCGAGTGTCGGCGACTACACGGATTTCTATTGTTCGATCTATCACGCACTGGCGGTCGGTCGGCAGCTGCGGCCGGACAATCCGCTGCTGCCCAACTACAAGTGGATGCCGATCGGCTATCACGGCCGCAGCTCGTCGATCATCGTGTCCGGTCAGCCTTTCCATCGACCGCATGGGCAGATCCTGCCGCGTGGTGAGACCACGCCGCGCTTCAGCGCCAGCCGGCGGATGGATTACGAACTCGAACTCGGCGTCTTCATCGGATCCGGCAACCGCCTGGGGGAGTCGATCGCGCTGGACCGCGCGGAGGCCCATGTCTTCGGGCTGTGCCTGCTCAATGACTGGTCGGCGCGCGATATACAGGGCTGGGAGGGTCAGCCACTGGGTCCGTTCCTGGCGAAGAACTTCGCCACCACGATCTCTGCGTGGCTGGTGACGCTCGAGGCGCTGGAACCCTATCGCTGTCCCTGGCAGCGGCCGCAAGAAGATCCTGCGCCGATGCCCTATCTGACGAGCGAAGCGACCCGCGGGCGCGGCGCGTTCGATATCGAACTCGAGGTGCTGCTGCAGACGCAGTCGATGCGTACGCAGGGGCAGACGCCCGCAAGCATCGCGCGCAGCAACTATCGGCATGCCTACTGGACGCTGGCGCAGATGGTCGCGCAGCACAGCGTCAACGGCTGCAATCTGCAACCCGGCGATCTGCTCGGAAGCGGCACGCTCTCGGGTCCCGATCCGGCGCAGGCCGGCTCGTTGCTGGAGCTCTCGGCGGGCGGCCGCCAGGCGCTGACATTGCCGAATGGAGAGCAGCGTCGTTTCCTTGAGGACGAAGACGAAGTCACGCTGCGTGCGTGGTGCGAAAAACCCGGTGCGCGACGCATCGGCTTCGGCGCGGCCAGCGGACGTCTGTTACCGCCGAACGCGGCCTGAGGATTTCATTGCACGCCATGGCAATGGGTCCGCAGCGCATCGTCTGTCTGACCGAGGAACCGACAGAGGTGCTCTACGCGATCGGCGAGGAGCATCGGATCGTCGGTGTATCGGGGTTCACCGTGCGCCCGGCGCGCGTGCGGCGCGAGAAACCGCGGGTGTCGGCCTTTACCAGCGCCAACATCGAGAAGATTCTGGCCCTGAAGCCGGACCTCGCCATCGGCTTCTCCGATATCCAGGCGGACGTCGCCCGCGATCTGATCCGCCAGGGGATCGAGGTGTGGATCAGCAACCACCGGACGGTGGCGGGGATATTAAGTTACATCCGTCGGCTGGGTGCGCTGGTTGACGCCGTCGACCGGACGAATGGTTATGTGCGCGAACTCGAGCAGGGGCTGGAGGCGGTCCGGGCGGCGGGCGCCGCCCTTAAGTATCACCCGCGGGTCTATTTCGAGGAGTGGGACGAGCCGATGATCAGCGGGATCCACTGGGTCTCGGAACTGGTCCAGATCGCGGGCGGCGCCGATGTGTTCCCGGAACGCGCGATCTGTCCATTGGCGAAGGATCGGATCCTCCCCAACGGCGACGAGGTCCTCAACCGAAGTCCCGACATCATCCTGGGATCCTGGTGCGGCAAACGTTTCCGTCCAGAGCGGGTCCGGGAGCGTCCGGGCTGGCAGGCGCTGCCAGCGGTGCGCGATGGAGAACTGCATGAAGTCAAATCGCCGCTGATCCTGCAGCCCGGGCCGGCCGCCATCACGGACGGGGTCCGGGCGATGCATCGCATTTTTGCCCGCTGGGCGGACCGGCAGGCAAGTGACAAAGCATGACAACTTTGTCATGGCGCACGCTAGCGTAGCGATCCGTGGAATTGCGTGATCTCAATGTAGTGCATTGGCGTGGCGCCCGTCCCGCACCGGCGACTCCGGTGAGCGCGGGCTCGCAGCGCGATGTCTTCATGATCGACACCTGTCAGCGCCGGGTGGCCGTGTTCCATGGCCGTCACGCGCGCGAGCAGAACGCGGCGCTGATCGCGCTGGCCTTGCCCGACGACGGGGTGGTCGAGCGCTTCGAGGGTGTCGACGCTTATTCATTTCTGCTGCGCTTTGCCTGCGGACTCGAAAGCAAGCTGGTCGCCGAGACCGAGATCTTCGGCCAGGTCAAGCAGGCCTGGCGCGAGTTTTCCGGTGCCGAGGTCGGCGAGGGCGCGCTGGCACGGCAGCTGTCGCCGTGGATCCAGTTGCTGTTCCAGGATGCCAAGGCGGTCCGTGCGCAGCACCTGGCAAAACTTGGCAGCGCGTCCTATGGCTCTCAGGTTCGCCGCCTGCTCGGCGACGACGCGCGCCACGGTCCGATCCTGCTCGTGGGCGCGGGTCAACTGGCCCAGTCCGTGGCTCCCTGGCTGACCGGTACCGAATTGTTGATCTGCAATCGAACGCCTGAGCGTGCGATCGAGCTGTCGCGCGAGCTGGCGAAGCGCGATGCGACCCGCCCGGTTCGCGTCGTCGAGGGCGGCATTCAGGCGGAACTGGCCGCCTGGCGGCGCGTGCGGCACGTCATCCTGTGCGTGCCGGCCGATGAACAACTCGATGCGCAGCGGATTGCGGCGTGGAACCAGCGTGGCCGCGAGGGTGTAGGGGCCGGCAACGCACGAATCGTCCACCTTGGACTCGGAACGCAGACCTCCGCTTGGGATTCGCTGCCTGAACTGGTCAGCCTCGGCGCGCTCTTCGACATGCTGCAGGCGCAGTCCGAGCTGCGGCGGCGCCAGATCGAGCGCGCTGCCCGCGCCTGCGTGGAAAAGGCCTTACTACGCTCACTGGGCGCGAATTCGTCGCACCCGCACAGCTGGGAAGATCTCACCGCCTTCCATTGTCTTTGAGCGATGGGCGCGCGGGTCCTGAAGCTCGGCACCCGCCGCTCTGCGCTCGCACGTGCACAGAGTGCTGCCGTGGCCCGGCGGCTGATGCAACAGCATCCCGGCCTCGAAGTCGAACTGGTCGGCATCGAGACGCGCGGAGACCGCATTCTCGACAAGCCGCTCTCGGCTGTCGACGGCAAGGAATTCTTCACTGCTGAGATCGACCAGGCGCTGCTCGTGGGCGACGTCGATCTGACCGTGCATTCCTTCAAGGATCTCAGCCTCGAGCGCGCGCCGCAGTTGCTGCTCGCCGCCGTGCCGCGCCGTGAGGCGCCGCACGACATAGCGCTGTTCGCGCCCGACGTGCGCGAGCGCATCGCGGCCGGCGCGCCGCTGCGCATCGGCAGCTCTTCGCCTCGGCGGGTGAGTTTCGTGCCGTCGTTCCTGCGGCAGGCGCTGCCATCGCTGGCACCCTCCGACACAGGCGCGAGGCACGTCGAGCTGGTGTCGCTGCGCGGCAATGTGGATTCGCGCCTGCGCCGGCTGCACGAGCCGCGCGGCACCGAACGACATCTCGATGGCATCGTGCTGGCGTTCGCAGGACTCGCGCGCCTGTGGGCTGACACGCAGGGCCAGGTACTGCTGCGGCAGCTGCTGGCGCCCCTGCCGCGCATGCTGCTGCCCCTGTCCGCCTGCCCGTCGGCGCCGGCACAGGGCGCGCTGGCGATCGAATGTCGCCGCGACGATAGCGAGACAGCCAGATTGCTGGCCGCGATCGATGACATGCCCACGCGGCGGGCAGTCGACACCGAGCGCGCGCTACTGGCCGAGCGTGGAGGCGGCTGCCACCAGCGTCTCGGCGCCACGCAGATCGAGATCGACGGACTTGGCCGGCTGTTCTATCAACGCGATGCCGATGCTGACGGCGAGCCGCTGCCGGTAGCGCTGCCGCGGTGGACGCCGCCAGTGCCACTGCCCGGCGTATCCGGTCCGGTACGTGCCTGGGACGGCAGCCGCGTCCCACCGGGCGAGGCGCAGTCCCTGGCCGACGCACAGACCCGGCTCGACTCGCAGCTCACGCCGGGCGGCGCACTGTTCGTCACGCATCGCCGGGCGTTGCCCGACAGCGCCACGCGCGCCGCCGCCGCCATGCGCGTCTGGGTGCCGGGACTCGAGACATGGCAGGCACTGGCTGCCCGTGGCATCTGGGTCGAAGGCTGCGCCGAGAGTCTGGGATTCGCGGCCCTGGAGCCGCTGCTGGCGCAGCCATTGCTGCAATTGCCGCCGCTGGCGCAGTGGTCGGTCGTGACCCACGCGGACGCGGTGCCAGGCTGGGCATCGTCCGGTGTGCCAGGCGAGCGCGTGATCGCAACCTACTGTCACCGGCCGGCGGCACCCGACGCCACGCCCGAGGCCGCGCGCAGCGGACCCGCCGCCGATGTCACGCATGTCTATTGGCACAGTGGCGCCCAGTTCGATTTGTGGGGGCATACGGCGCCTGCCAGCGCGCACCACGCCTGCGGCGCGGGTCGCACGGCCGAACACCTGCGACGCGCGGGCGTGCAGAATCTGCGTGTGTTCCCGCAAGTGGCGCTGTGGCGTCAGTGGTTGGGTCTGTGAGTCGAAGTCCCGGGCAGGGTGGGTTGAGCGTATCGCCGATCCGGCGTACCTCGTGGGTGGCTGCTGCTGCATTGCTGTGGCTAGCGATGCAGTTCGCGCTGGTGGTGTGGTGGGCAACCGTCATCGAGCGGCAGGCGCAGCACATCGCCGAACTCGAGGCGGCCAACGGTGCCGGACATGAAGCGATCGCGGCGCAGGCCTCGCGCACCCACGTGATGCTCGTGGGCGAGTCGAGTTCGTTTCTTGCGCTGCTGCTGATCATCACGGCACTGCTCGCGTGGCTCTACTGGCGCGAGCATCGAAGGGCCCGCAGCATGCAGGCTTTCTTTGCATCGGTGACGCATGAGCTTCGTACTCCGCTGACCAGCATCCGCCTGCAGGCCGAAGCGATCGCCGACGGGCAGCAGCGCGCCGAACTCGCGAACCGCCTGCTGGAGGATTCGAGCCGGCTGGAGTCGCAAATCGATAAGACACTGGAGCTCGCTCGTATCGAGGGCGGAGGTCCGCTCTCGGAACAAGCCATTCCGCTGCACGCATGGCTTGCGCGTGCGCTGCCGGGCGTTGCCGCGGCGCATGGGGATCGTCTCGATCTGCGAGCGCACGTCGGCGCAGAGCTGCCGCCGGCGCAGGCCGATTCCGGGGCACTGCAGATGATCGTGCGCAATCTGGTGGAGAACTCCGTGCGTCACGCGGCGATCGCGCCGGTGATCGTGCGGCTGACGGCCTCGCAACGAGGCAGTCACGTGGTACTCGAATATCAGGATAACGGCCGCGGCGTCGCGGCCGGCACACCGGCGCTGGGCACGCTGTTTGCGCGAGGCGCGAATTCAGCCGGCGCCGGCGTGGGGTTGTACCTGGTGCGGCGACTGATGCAGCGAATGGGCGGCGAGGCGCGTTTCGATACCGCGCCCGGCGACGGCTATCGTTGCGAACTGTGGTTCCGGGTCAGTCCATGAGTGCGATTCGCCTGCTGCTGGTCGAGGACGAGCGCAACGTCGCCGAGACCCTGGTCGAGCGTCTGACTGCCGAGGGCTTCCAGGTGCGCCGTGCCGATTCGGTCTCGAGCGCACGTCGTGCGCTGACCGAGGGCGAGGTCGATCTCGCCTTGCTGGACGTGGGACTGCCCGATGGCAATGGCTTCGAACTGGCCCGGTTCGTGCGCGAGCACGCGGCGCGCACGGCGATAATCTTTCTCACCGCACACGCCAGTCCCGAGGATCGCGTGCGCGGGCTCGAGCTGGGAGCGGATGACTATATTGCGAAGCCGTTCAATTTTCGCGAGCTGTTGTTGCGGATCCAGAACTGTCTGAAGCGCGCGCAGGATCTCGCCAGTGTGCCGGGAGAGATGCGTGGTCAGGTGCGCATAGGCCGCGCGCTGGTGGACTTCGAGCGGATCGCCGCCAGCGTCGAGGGACGCAGTGTGGCGCTGACCCACAAGGAGTGCGCGGTGTTGAGATTACTGGCGGAGCGCGTCGGCAAACCGGTCAGCCGTGACGAGATCCTGGATCGCGCCTGGTCGGCCGACGAATTCCCGACCTCGCGCACGGTCGACAATTTCATCGTCCGGCTGCGCAAGCTGATCGAAATAGATGCGGCCGATCCGCGCGTGATCCGCAGCATCCGCGGCGTCGGCTATCTGCTGACCGAGATCCATCATGAGTAATGACAAGTGAGCGATGACAAGTTGCTATTGCGCGCGCTGGAGCGACGGAACACCGCTCGCCCGCCGGTATGGTTCATGCGCCAGGCGGGTCGCTACCATCGCCATTATCAGCGCCTGCGCGCGCGGCACGAGTTCATCGATTTGTGCAAGCGGCCGGAGCTGGCTGTCGAAGTGACTCTGGGACCCATCGAGGATTTTGGCTTCGACGCCGCGATCCTGTTCTCCGATCTGCTGTTTCCGCTCGAGGCGATGGGAATGGGGCTCACTTACGAGCCGGGTCCCAAGCTCGGCTGGCATCTGCGCACGGCCGCGGATCTTTCACGTCTGACAGGTGGCGCTGCGCGTGCGCAGCATATGAGCTTTCAGGCCGAGGCACTCACGCGCCTTCGGACGCGGCTGCCGCATAGCTGCGGACTCATAGGTTTCGTCGGCGGCCCGATGACGCTCTACGCCTACGCCGTCGCCGGCTCGCACGAGGGCTTCGTGCGCGAGACTCCGGCCGATCACGAGCGCACGCTGTTTCCCGGCTTCATCGAGCAGTTGCAGCCGCTGCTGGTGGCCAACATGGTGTTGCAGGCGCAAGCCGGCGCCGATTGCGTCGCCATGTTCGACACGGCCGCCGGCGCGCTGAGTCCGGCGCAGTTCCGCGAACTGGTAGTGCCCTCGGTGGCAGGCGCGATCGCGGCCTTCCGTGAGCACTGCCCGGATACCCCGCTCATGTACTATTCGCGCGATACCGGACCCGAACAATGGTCGATGCTGCGGCCGATCGATTTTCAATGTCTCGGTATCGACTGGCGTCACGACATGGCGCAGGCACTGCCGGCATTCGGCGAGCGCTGGGCGCTGCAGGGGAACATCGATCCGCAGTGGCTGCTGCAGGAGCCGGCGCAGTGGGAGCCGAAGGTCAGGGCGCTGTTCGAACGCGTGCTGGCGCTGCCCGCGACACAACGTGCCGGCTGGGTGTGCGGCCTTGGACACGGCGTCCTGCAGCACACCCCTGAGGCCAACGTGCATCGGGTGCTGCGGATCCAGCGCGAGATGTTCGGATGAGCCTCTTCGAATGAGCACGGACTTGCGGGCGCTGCTCGCAAAGTACGACGTTCCCGGTCCGCGCTATACCAGTTATCCCAGCGTGCCATACTGGGAGACGGCTCCGGACGAGGTGCAGTGGCTCGAGCTTCTGCAGCAGGCGTTCGACGCCCGTACTGTCGACCCGGGCCCCGTCGACAGGGGCCCAGTCGATGCGAGCCAGCGGACGGACGCCGCACAAGGCGCCGCGCTCTATGTTCACATTCCGTTCTGCCAGTCGTTGTGCACGTTCTGCGGCTGCAACACGCGCATCACGCGCAGCCACAGCATCGTCGGACCGTACATCGACACGTTGCTGGCCGAACTCGATATCTATCGGCAGCGGTTGGGCGTCAGCCGGTTGCCGGTGAGCGAACTTTATCTCGGCGGTGGCACACCGACGTTCCTGACGCAGGCCGAACTGACGCGGCTGATGGAGGGTCTGTTCGCACGCATTACGCCGGGCGCCGATCTGTCCGCTTCGGTGGAGATCGACCCGCGTGTGACCCACGCCGACCAGCTGGAACTGCTCGCGCGATTCGGATTCCGCCACCTGAGTGCCGGCGTTCAGGACTTCGATCCGCGGGTGCAGGCGATCGTCAACCGCGAACAGAGCGAGCACCAGACCCGCGAGACGATCGATGCCGCGCGCAGGTTCGGTTTCCAGACCATCAGTCTCGATCTGATCCACGGTCTGCCGCTGCAGAGTGCGGCGAGCGTCAACATGACGATGGACACGGTGAGCCGGCTGCGGCCCGAACGCATCGCGCTGTATGCCTATGCGCACGTACCGTGGATCAAGCCCGGCCAGCGGCGTTTCACCGAGAATGAACTGCCCGAAGAAGAGCAGCGCCGTGCGCTGTACGAACTTGCCCGGCTGCGTCTGGCGGCCGAGGGGTATCACGAGATCGGCCTCGATCACTTCGCGCTCGCTTCCGATCCGTTGTGGCAGGCGCAGCGCGCCGGAATGCTGAACCGCAACTTCATGGGTTACTCATCGCTGCGCGCGCAGCCGCTGATCGGTCTCGGCGTGTCCTCGATGGGCGATGCCGGCAGTGCGCTGGTGCAGAACGACAAGGATCTGCAGCCCTACCAGGATGCGGTTGCCAGCGGTCAGCTGCCGCTGCAACGCGGGCATCTGCTGACCACGGAGGATCGGGTGCTGCGGGGTCACATTCTACGGCTCGTGACACGCTTCGAGACGCGCTGGGAACAGGCCTGCGAGCAGACGCCGTATCTGGCCGACATAGCCGCCCGGCTCGCTGAGCCGCAGCGCGACGGCCTGGTCGTTCTCGATGCGCACGGCTGCCGTGTAACGGAGACCGGTCGCCCGTTCCTGAGAAACCTATGCATGGCATTCGATGCGCGCCAGGCAAGGCGCCTGCCACACCGCTCGCTGGTCCGCAGCGTCAGAACGGCTTCATGACGGCGAGCAGCACGATCGGCACCACCAGCAGGAGCGGCGCTTCGTTGAGCAGACGAAGCTGCAGCGGACTGGGCATCGTAGCGCCGCGCTGCATGCGTCCGAGCAGCAGGCGACACAGCCCGTGATAGGCCACGAGCCCCAGGACGAACACCATCTTGACCATCAGCCAACGACCGACGTCGTTGAAGCCGAGCCACATCCACAGACCCAGCAGGATTGCAATCGCCGCCATCATGGTCATGAAACCGAACAGCCGGCGCGCCATGATCACCAACCGACGCACATCTTCGCCCGCGGCGCGACCTTCCGCATAATGGACGAAGATGCGTGGCAGATAGAACACACCAGCGATCCAGGCCATGACGGCGACGACATGAAACGATTTGATCCACAGCATCGTCACACTATAAGAGCAATCGGGCGATGAGCCCACCGACACCCGGGAGAGCCGTATGGTGGCTGCGCATCTGCAGCGCGCTGCCGTGGGGAGTGATCTACGCGCTCACGGGTTTGCTGGGGTTTCTGGCGCGGTATGTCGTGCGCTTCAAGGTAGGTATCGTGCGCGACAACCTGGCTCGCTGTTTCCCCGAGCGCAGCGGGCGCGAGATCAACGCGCTGGTAAACGCCTACTACCGTCAACTGGGGCAGGTGGTGGCCGAAATCCTCAAGACCAACGGACTGTCGGCCGAGCAGATGAAGACGCACTTTACGACCGAGGGCTTCGAACTCATCGATGCCGAGATCGCGGCTGGACGTTCCGTCATCACCCTGGGGGCCCACATGGGGAATTGGGAATGGACTTTGCACGCGATCACCTTGCGGATCCCGGCGCAGATCGACGCGGCCTACAAGCCTTTGCATAACGAGGGTTCGGATCGGCAGCTGCGGCTGCAGCGCGTCCGATACGGAGCCAATCTGATTGCCGCCAAACGGTTGTTGCGCGAGGTACTGGCACGACGCAAGCGGGTCGGCGTGCATTGCGTGGCGATACACGCGGACCAGATGCCGACCTCCAGCCAGAGCCGTCATTGGTTGACGTTTCTGGGGCGCGACACGGCGTTCTATCCGGGTCCGGGCGAGATCGCGCGGATGACGGGGTATGCGGCGTTCTTCATTGCGTCACGGCGGACGTCGCGCGGGCACTATCGAGTACTCGCGATTCCCTTATCGGCTGCGCAGGAGAAGGTCGATCCGGCAGTGTTCACGGCGCGTTACGCGGCCGCAGTGGAGACAGAGATCAGGCTCAGGCCGGCAGACTGGACCTGGCTGCACCGCCGCTGGAAGGGTGTAAGGCCTCCGGCAGTGCCTCCGACATCACCTTAAACGTACTGCAGCATCCGACGCAGCCAAAGCCACGGAGGCTTCAGGCTGCCGGAAGACGCAGTCGACGGTGATTCATGGAAACTCCTGATCGGGCTGGGGTGAACCCCCGGCAAGTGTGCATTTTACGCTATTTGCCGAGTCTCGTTCCCGGTAACCGCGCATATTTTGCTATTTTTATTATATTAATCAATCACTTAAAAATAGACGGCAATTTTAGTGCTTGACTGGCTGACCCAGGAGGGTCTTGCCCGGATGGGTACGTTGGGAAATGACGGTCTTGCCCGGCTTCGCCGGCCGCGCCTTGAGCGCCTGGCTGTGCTGCTTGAGCAGCGTCGAGCGAGCGTCTTTGGCATCGCTGCTCGGGTGTGAGCCAAGCGGCTGCGGCCCCTTGGGCTTGTGCGAGAACAGGCCGGCGTCGGCGGCCATGGGCAACAGGCTCAAGACACAGAGTGCGCAGAGCGCCATTACCCGCGGACATGACAATAATCGGCGTGTCTGCATGACGGTAAGTATACCGCTGCGCCGATTCAACCCAGATACATGCCGCCGTTGATCGAGAGTGTCTGCCCGGTGATGTAGCCGGCACCGTCGCTGACGAGAAAGCCGGCAAGACTCGCGACTTCCTGCGCCGTACCTGCCCGCTGCATCGGTACCAGGCGCGCGATGGAGCTCTCATCGAAGCTGTCGGCACTCATGCGTGTGGCGATGATGCCCGGAGCGATCGCGTTGACCGTGATGCCGCGCGTAGCGACTTCGAGCGCCAGGGCGCGCGTGGCGGAGATCAGTGCGCCTTTCCCTGCCGCATAATTGACCTGACCCTTGTTGCCGATCTGCGCGGCCACCGAAGAGACGCTGATGATCCGTCCCCATCGCGTGCGCAACATCGGCAGGACCAGGGGCTGTGTCACGTTGAAGAATCCCTGCAACGCAACGCCGATGACGCGTTGCCACTGCAGCGCACTCATGCCGGGGAAGATGGCATCGTCGTGAACGCCGGCATTGTTGACGAGGATCTGTATCGGCCCCGCGGCGAGTACCTGTTCGATCGCCGCATGGCTCGCTTCGGCGTCGGTGACGTCGAAGCACAGCGAATCGGCGCGCCCACCGTCGGCGCGCAATTCCTCGACCAGTGCCTCGGCTTGCGGTGGCGCGCGATGGGCATGCACATAGACGTGATGGCCTGCCTTCACCAGCCGCCGGCAGATCGCGGAGCCAACGCCGCCGCTGCCGCCGGTTACCAGCGCCCGCCGCAGATCCCCGGTCACGGTGTGGCACCTGGCGCGGCCAGCACGCTGGCGCGTCCGCGTGCAAGCAGTGCCGAATCCGCATGGATCGCAAACGAGTACAGCGCGCCCTGGGCATTGCTGTGGAGTCGCTGCGCGCTCACCCGCAGATCCGCGCTCAGGTCATCCAGCCGCGTAACCAGCAGTTCGACCGCGCGCGCGCTCGCCAGCAGTGCCGGCCCCGATGCAGCACTGCCGACGTTCTGTTCCAGCAATGCACCGTGAACGGCAATGGCCTGCGCGGCGTATTCGATCGCACAGGCCGATCCCAGCCTGCCGTGCGCGCGCAGCGGATTGTCCGCGGCGCGATGCGTGGCGCTGCCGCAGACGATGCGTTCGGTGTCCCACGACAGCACCTGGTCGAGCAGACACATGCTGCCCTGATGTGGGATGTGCGCGGCTATCCAGGCACGGTCATGCATGCGGGAAGATCGCGACGGCGACGCGCGTGCCGGCCAGGTAGTCCAGCACCACGGTGGCCGACTCCTGCCGGGCGATGCATTCCAGCAGCGGCAGACTGCGCGCCGCCGGTATGGTCCGACGAAGCTGCTCGAGCTGAGGTTCAGCTATTACCGAGGGCTCGCTGTCGCAAAGCTGCAGCGCGATGCGCGCCAGCGATCGCTGCGAAGACGATGCGGTCAGTACCAGCGCGACCCCGAACGCATCGGGTATCGGGCGGCACTTGCCGAGTGGCGCCGGATAGTCGACGTCATAGGCAATCAGCAGCACCGAGGGCTGACCGGACGCGAGCTGCGAGGCCGCTTCGACCAGGCCGGCGCCGAAGCTGGCATCGTTGGCGCACAGCGAGGTGGACGGCTCGGTGCAACCATGAGCGATGGTCCAGTAACCCGCCGCGGCGTTGTGCACCGAGTTGTGGAAACGCGTAGGTGAGATCTGTCGGTCGCTGCTGGCGAGCGCCGAACAGATTTCATGGCAGTTCTCGCCATCGCCGCCGGCCGAACTGAACACGGTCGGCAGCAGGCTCGCATCGACCTGGGCGTGTGCAACGGCCTCCGCGCCGATCGCGAGTGCGAGTTTGATCGTGCGTCCGGCGCGCCGCCGTTCCGCGGGGGGCAGTATCGCCGGTGGCGGGAGCACCGTCGTCGCCGGGCGAAACGGTGCCTCGCCCCGCAATACGCTGCACATGTGAGGCCAGTCGCTCAAGGCCGGGCCAAGCACACCAATCCCCTGCACGGAGGCTGTCAGGTGTGTCATGGCGCGATTCTACGCGTGCCGACTGAACAGCAGCGAACAGTTGGCGCCACCGAAGCCGAATGAATTGCTCAGCACGTGCCGCAGCTCGCGCCGCTGGTTGCTGCGTTGATAGTTGGCCTGCAGCGTCGGATCCTGCTGCAGGGTGTTGAGGCCTCCCGGGATCAGTCCGTTCTGCAACGCCAGCGCCGAGACCACCGCTTCGAGGGCACCGGCCGCGCCCAGCGTATGGCCGGTAGCGCCTTTGGTGGAGCTGCAGGGCGTATCGCGCCCGAACAGAGCGCTGACCGCATGATCCTCGGCACTGTCGTTGCTGGGTGTCCCGGTGCCGTGCAGATTGATGTAGTCGATGTCGGCCGGCGTGAGCCCTGCGGCGTCGAGCGCCGCGTGCATCGCGCTGCGTGCGCCGGCACCTTCCGGATGCGGGCTCGACATATGAAAGGCGTCGCTCGATTCGCCTACGCCCAGCAGGCGAATCTCACCGTCGTCATCGCCGGATGCGCGCTCGACCAGCACGTAGGCAGCAGCCTCACCGATAGACAGACCGTCGCGCCCCGCATCGAAGGGTCGGCACGGCTGCGCGCTGGTCAGCTGCAACGAGTGGAAGCCGTAGAGCGTGGTCAGGCACAGCGAGTCGACGCCACCGACG
>DATBAM010000063.1:0-19438 GCA_036271535.1 Steroidobacteraceae bacterium
AGCTCGCGACCTTGGACGGCACGATGTCCGGCACCGCTTGTGCGGTGACGTCGTGTCCGGTGAGGTTGTGCGCGAAGAAGTCGGCTTCGTAGAGCTTGCCGGGATGCACCTGCATCGAGGCCATCATCGGATGGAATTCCCAATTGCCGACCGTCGGCAGATTGGTCATGAAATCGATCGTGACCACGCGGGACTCGTCGGCCTGCTCGCGCCCCGCGGCGACTGCGCGCGTCAGGCTCTTCTGATTGCCGAGCCCGGTGATCGAGCAGAGCACATCGTAGAGCGGCACGAGCGCGAAGCCGAATGCGAAGCTGCCGGCCGTGAACACCAGCAGGCTCCACACCAGCTTGCGATGCGCACCGGGCTTCATTTATGTCCGTGCGTCACGGCGTAGACGATGAACAGCAGGTAGAAAGAGAACGCCACCAGGCCGAATATCACGGCGCTGCGGCGCACCCGCCGTCGCTGTTCGGTGTCCTGTGTGGCGTTGCTCATGCGATCTGCGTTGCGATCCGAGCTCAGTGGCTCGGCTTCAGGTCACGCGCCAGCTTGCCGGCATCCTCGGAATGGATGTCGTGCACGGGCGCACCATGGGTCAGATCGCCCATTGTCGGCGCCTCGTTCCAGCTGTGGTACGGCACCGGGGACGGCAATTCCCACTCCAGTCCGAACGGGCTCTCCCAGACCTTGTCGGTAGCCTTCGCGCCACCGTGGACGCATTGCCAGATCAGTATCGGGAACAGCAGCTGCGAAGCGCCGAAAACGAATCCACCGATCGACGACACCATGTTCCAGTCGGTGAACTGAACCGCGTAGTCAGGAATGCGGCGCGGCATGCCGGCCAGTCCCAGGAAGTGCTGCGGGAAGAACAGCACATTGAGGAAGATCGCCGACAGCCAGAAGTGCCACTTGGCCAGGGTCATGTTGTACATGTGACCGGTCCACTTCGGCAGCCAGTAGTAGACCGCGCCGATGATCGCGAATATGGCACCCGGTACCAGCACGTAGTGGAAGTGCGCAACGACAAAGTACGTGTCCTGGTACTGGAAGTCGGCCGGCGCGATGGCGAGCATCAGCCCCGAGAAACCACCGATCGAGAACATGAACAGGAACGCGATCGCCCATAGCATCGGAGGTTCGAACGAGATCGACCCGCGCCACATCGTGGCGGTCCAGTTGAACACCTTCACGCCGGTCGGAATCGCGATCAGCATCGTCGAGAGCATGAAGAACAGCTCGCTCGACAGCGGCATGCCGACGGTGAACATGTGGTGCGCCCAGACGATGAACGACAGGAACGCGATCGACGCCACGGCGTAGACCATCGCGTCGTAGCCGAACAGCGGCTTGCCGGAGAAGCTCGGGATGATCTCCGAGATGATGCCGAAGGCCGGCAGGATCATGATGTAGACCTCGGGATGCCCGAAGAACCAGAAGATGTGCTGGAACATCACCGGGTCACCGCCACCCGCGGCATTGAAGAAACTGGTGCCGAAGAAGTGATCGGTCAGCAGCATCGTGACGGCGCCGGCCAGCACCGGCATCACCGCGATCAGCAGGTACGCCGTGATCAGCCAGCTCCACACGAACAGCGGCATGCGCAGCAGCGTCATGCCGGGTGCGCGCATGTTCATGATCGTCACGATGACATTGATCGCACCCATGATCGACGAGGCGCCCATCAGGTGGATCGCGAAGATCATCAGCGGCAGCGCGTTGCCGGTCTGCAGCACCAGTGGCGGATACATCGTCCAGCCGCCGGCCGGGGCACCGCCCGGCACGAAGAAGGTCGAGATCAGCAACGTGAAGGCGAACGGCAGGATCCAGAAACTGAAGTTGTTCATGCGCGGCAGCGCCATGTCCGGTGCGCCCACCTGCAACGGAATCATCCAGTTCGCGAGACCGACGAATGCCGGCATGACCGCGCCGAAGATCATGATCAGCGCGTGCATCGTGGTGAAGCTGTTGAACAGCGCAGGGTCGAGGAACTGCAGGCCGGGCTTGAACAGCTCGGCGCGGATGCACATGGCCAGGAAGCCACCGATGAAGAACATGGTGCAGCTGAAAATCAGGTACAGCGTGCCGATGTCCTTGTGATTGGTGGTCGACAGCCAACGCCAGATGCCCTTCGGCGGGCCGTGATCGTGATGATCGTCGTGGGCGTGCGTGCTGGCGTGTTCGAGGTTGGCCATGGAATCTTTCCTGGAATGTCTAGCTATGTACTGCTTGAAGGAAACGCTGAGTCGGGTCGACCGCGTCGCTTGATCAGGTCGCGCCGGTGGCGGGCGTCTGTGCGGCCGCCTGTTTGGCTTTCGCCTGCTCGTCCTTGAGCCACTTGTCGAAATCGGCCTTGCTGCGAACATCGATCACGATCGGCATGAAGCCATGATCGCGGCCGCACAGTTCGGCGCACTGGCCGCGGAAAAGGCCGATCTGATCGGCGTCGATGTCGAACCAGGCTTCATTGATGAAGCCCGGTATGGCGTCCTTCTTGATGGCCAGTGCCGGGACCCACCACGAGTGGATGACGTCCTGGCCGGTGATCAGCAACCGAACCTTGACGCCGGCCGGTACCACCAGCGGATGGTCGACCTCCAACAGGTAGTTCGGCACGGTGTTGGGATCGATGCCCGAGCCCAGCTCACGCGCGAGATTGCTCGGGCGGGCGAGAGTCGAGTTGATCATCACGTCGGTGCCGACGTACTGGTATCCCCACTTCCACTGGTAACCGGTAACACGGATCGTCAGATCCGAGTTGGTGACGTCCTCGGTCTGGACCAGCACGCTGGCGGCCGGGACTGCCATGCTGATCAGGATCAGTACCGGAATGACGGTCCAAAGGACCTCGATCTTGGTGCTGTGCGTGAAGTTCGTGTCGGCGACCGCGCCGCTCGATTTGCGGAACTTCATCATCGAATAAATCATGACGCCGAAGATGGCGATGGCGATGCCGACGCACCACCAGAACATCAGCATGTGCAGCGAGTAGATCGCACGCGACATCTTGCTGATACCGGGAGTCATGTTCAGGGTCCAGGCGGCCTGGGCAGCCGGAGCCACGAGCGACAGGGCGCCGGCGCACAATCCACCGACCGCAAATTTCGATTTCAGTTTTCTGATCATCTTTTGTTACTGGCCTTAACTCTCGAACACGCTGTCCAGGGATGGAGATTCGTTGACACGACCGACCGAGCGCATCAGCCGCCCGGCCAACGCCCGTCGTTCCTCTTCCGTCAGGAAACCGCCAACTTCGTACGAGCGGCCATGCGACTCAATCGTCAGGCGGCTGGGATGCAAGTGCGTGTCGGCGCGGCGCAGTTTAACCTGTGCCCAATGTCGCGGGAACACAATGCGATCATGCGTGGTGCGGTCGCGCGTCTCGATGGCCACCTGATCCTCCGAGACGACGATGATCTGCATCCAGTGCCGGCGCTTCATCGACGTCTGCAGTGCCCAGCCGAGAACCAGCATCTCGAGGCCCGCGAATGGGAACACCGGCCAGAATCCGCGCAGTGTCATGCCGATTGCGACCGAGAAGCTGACCGCGCACATACCTGCAAAGAAGAGCGCCGCCGTCCGCGGCGTCAGCGAGCAGTTGGGCGCGAGCTGGATCGTAAGCAACGGAGATTTCGTCTGCCCCGGGTGTTAAAACAATCATACGAAGCGATGTTTTCTCTTGCAAGCTCAATGGCTTAGAGCGACCCGAAGCGCTGCTCCGAGCCTGCTGGCTCGTCTGGCGACTGCAGGGCGACTGCAGGGCGGCAATAAGTCGGCGATCATGCCGTAAAATGCTGCGAAAATTCGCCCATCCGACATTAATTAGCGTTTTCTGCGCCCGATCGATTCCAGCGGTACCAGTATGTCGCCAGAGCCCGGATCCGATCCATGCACCGATCCGGGGTCGGAATTGGCCGCGAACGCTGCGGCTACGATGAGCTCGAAGGTGAGTGTCAGGGAGTCGTTGCCGGCACCGGTTGGTGCTGCTGGCAATGCCGCCGCCGCTGGGAGCAGATGATCGAGCTCCGTCTGCAGTGCCGCCGCCGATTGGTAACGGATTTCGTGGCGTTCGACGTCGATCACCGGCTCCGCAAAGCCGGATCGCATCAGCAGCTCGCCCAATTGCGCGATATCCGGATAGGCACCGGGGGGCGCGGCCGCTCCGGTGAGCTCAAGTAGCGAATCGGGGCCGAGGCTCGCGAACAGCAGCAGACCACCCGGCCGCATGGCCCGGCCGATTTCGCGCAGCGCCTGTTCCGGCTCGACGCAGGCCGGCAGCAGCAGGTTTATATAAGAGAGATCCGCCAGTTGCTGTTTCAGCGGCAACGCCGTGGGTCGGGCGCGCACCGTGTGAGAAGGCGTCACCGCAGGGCGGAGGCGGCGTGCCGGCCACCAGCGGCGCAGATGGGTGCTCGATGGCGTGCTTGCGCCGGTGGCGATACCGCCAGTGGACGCCGGAGCGGTGTCGACGCTGATCAGTGCCGCGCGGCCGAATTGCGCATGCAGCGTTACTGCGGCGGCCTCCAGCTGGTGTCCCAGCAGCAGAATCCGCTCAGGCTCGAGTCCGAAATAGTGCACCCGGTCCAGCAGTTCGCCTGCGGCGATCCCGCGGATCGAGGTGCCGCTCAAGGGTGCGAATCGGCTGCGCCGTCGCTCGCTTCGGGTCGCATACCCAGTCGCTGCAGCAATGCACGATCGCGGCTGACGTCCGGATTGCCGGTGGTTAGCAGCTTCTCGCCATAGAAGATCGAGCTGGCGCCCGCCAGCAGCGCCAGTGCCTGCAGTTCGTCGCTCATCTGCGAGCGCCCAGCGGACAGGCGCACCTGGGCCTTCGGCATCATGACGCGGGCGACCGCGATGGTGCGCACGAAATCGAACGGATCGACCTCCGCGGCGTCGCCCAGCGGCGTTCCGGGGACGCGCACCAGCTGATTGATCGGTACGCTTTCAGGATGCTGGGGCAGATTGGCCAGCGTCACCAGCATCTGCGCGCGGTCGCATTGCGTCTCGCCCATGCCGACGATACCGCCGCAGCAGACATTGAGCCCGGCGTCACGTACCGCGGTCAGCGTATCCAGCCGGTCCTGGTAGGTGCGGGTGGAGATGATCTCCTTATAGAAGGACTCCGAGCTGTCGAGGTTGTGGTTGTAGTAGTCGAGGCCCGCGTCCTTCAGCTGCGTAGCCTGCGCGGGCGTCAGCATGCCCAGCGTGGCACACGTTTCCATGCCGAGTGCGCGCACCTCGCGAATCATGGTTGCGATGGCCGCGAGCTCGCGTGGCTTCGGTGAACGGTAGGCAGCGCCCATGCAAAAACGCGTCGCACCCGCTGCGCGGGCGGCGCGGGCCCGCTCCATCACTTCTGCAAGGGGCATCAGTGCTTCGGGCTGTACGTCGGTATCGAACCGCACGCTCTGCGGGCAGTACGCGCAGTCCTCCGGGCAGGCACCGGTCTTGATCGATAGAAGGGTGCTCATCTGCACTGTGTTGGGCGTGTGCCATGCCCGGTGTACCCGCTGTGCGGCGTAAAGAAGATCGGAAAAAGGCAGATTGAACAGCGCTTCGGCCTCGGCCACCGTCCAGTCGTGCCGCGGTTCGCGGGTGAGCGCTTCGTATTGCATCTGGCGATGTTCGACCGCGCGATGGCCGACGTCAACCTGCGATCGCGATTCCAGGTGACGTCACTCAGGCCGGACTGACATATTCGATGAGGATGCCGGCAAAAATGGCGATACCGACGTACTGATTGTTCTGGAAAGCCGCCAGGCACGCATCCCGATCGCGCTGGCGGATCAGCCATTGCTGCCACGCGAACAGCGCGCCGCTGACGATGAGCGCGGTCTGATATGCGCTGCCGAAATGCAGGGTGCGACCGACCAGCCACAGGGCGAGCAGCATCATGATCTGCATGGCGCCGATCATCGGCCGGTCCATGTCGGCAAACAGAACGGCGCTCGATTGCACACCGATCCGCAGATCATCGTCCCGATCCGCCATTGCGTACATCGTGTCGTAAATGCCCGCCCACAGCACCGCCGGCAGCAGCAACAGCCAGCCAATGCGGGGAACCTGATCCTGGGTCGCGGCAAAGGCGAGCGGAACCGCCCAGCCGAATGCCAGGCCGAGGTAGAGCTGGGGGAATGGAAAGAACCGTTTGAGCAACGGATAGGTGACGGTCAGTCCCGCACCGACAAATGCCAGCTCCAGGGTCAGACGGTCCAGGTGCAGTGCGAGCACGCCGGCCATGCCAAGCAGTATCGCGAACACCGTCAGAGCCTCATAAGGTCCCACGACCCGCGCGGCCAGCGGCCGCGACTGCGTGCGGCGGACATGGGGATCGATGTTGCGATCGAACAGGTCGTTGATAACGCAACCGGCACTGCGCATCACCAGCGTGCCGATGGCGAAGATCGCCAGCAGTTCACGGGAGGGATGGCCGGATGACGCGACCCATAGCGCCCAAAGCTCCGGCCATAAGAGCAGCCAGATGCCGATCGGCCGGTCCAGACGCATCAAACGAGCAATGTCGCGCGCACGGCGCACCAGTCGTGGCGGCCGACGGATGGCCAGGCCCGGCGCGGGCGCCACGGTAGCTGCGAACGCGGCTGCTTCGCCAACGGCCACGGCAGGATTGACCGGCAATGCCGCTGCGAGCTGCGCGACTGGCGCCGGACGTGGCGTCGGAAGGGCCGTCGATGCAGGTGCCATTTTTGGGAGGGAGTCTGGCGTCGTCGCCGTGGCTGCCGCAGATGGCGCCGATGGCGCCGATGCCGCAGCGGCGACTTCCGGCGGTACGGGCAAAGGCGGCTTTACGGCGCCGGCTGCCGGCGGCTGCGCGATCGAGCGGGCGCGCTCGGCTGCAATCGACCCGGAGGGCGGCGGTCGGCGTACCGGTTCGCGCGTGACCTGGGGGCGCGACGTTGCGACGACAGGACGCCGTACGAATTCCGGCGGCGTCGCGCCAGCCGGCGCGGGTGCAGGCGACGCTGCCGGTGCAGCATTCACCGATCGAGGCGGCGGCTGGGGGCGGAGCGAGGGTTGTGATGCGGCAGGTGGCGCCGGTGTGGAAGGTGCAGCGGGGGCGACAGACGCGCTGGATGCGCCGGGCGCGGTGGCATTGCCTTCCGGCTTGGACAGCTGCAGCTCGAATTGCGAATCACCCGACACGGCCATATTGCTCCTGATCACCGATCCATCGCGCACGCAACGCATCGACCCGCTCCGGCATCGACTCCAGCATTCCTTCCGCCGCCGATCGCGCTTCATCGAGCAGATCGGCATCGCGGATCAAGTCGGCGACGCGCAATTGTGCCAGTCCCGTCTGGCGTTGGCCGAGCATCTCGCCCGGACCGCGCAATTCCAGATCGCGCCTGGCGATGCGAAAGCCGTCGTTGCTGTCGCGGATGGCAGCCAGCCTCGCGCGTGCCATCTGCGACAGCGGGCCACGGTACAGCAGAACGCAGCTGCTCTCGTGCGCGCCGCGGCCGACGCGGCCTCGCAGCTGATGCAACTGCGCCAGTCCCATGCGTTCGGCGTTCTCGATCACCATGAGGCTGGCGTTGGGGACGTCGACACCGACCTCGATTACCGTCGTCGCCACCAGCAGATGCACTTCGCCCGCCAGGAAGCGGCGCATGATGTCTTCTTTCTGCCGCGAGGCCATGCGTCCGTGCAGCAATTCGACGCGCAACGTCGGCAACGCTTCCGCCAGTGCCTCGGCGGTGTTCTGCGCCGCCGATGCGGCGAGTTCCTCGGATTCTTCGATCAGCGGGCAGACCCAGTACGCCTGGCGACCGCTGTGGCAGGCCTGATCGATCCGCGCGACGATCGCCGCGCGCTTCTCTTCCGGAACCACCACCGTGCGAACGGGCGTGCGACCTGGCGGTAGCTCGTCGATGACCGATACATCCAGATCGGCGTACATAGCCATCGCCAGCGTGCGGGGGATCGGCGTCGCACTCATGATGAGCTGGTGGGGTGTGCGGGGCGTGCCCGCGGCGCCGAGACTGCCCTTGGCGGCGAGCTGCAGCCGCTGATGCACGCCGAAGCGATGCTGCTCGTCGATCACCGCGAGCACCAGCGACTCGAAGCGCACATCGTCCTGGAACAGCGCGTGCGTGCCGACGCACAATTGCGAACGCCCGGTAGCGATCGACTCCATCGAACTGCGACGGGTTCGTGCCGGCTGCGAGCCGGTGAGAAGGCAGACGTTGACGCCCAGCGGATCGAACCAGCGATGCAGGGTGCGGGCGTGCTGTTCCGCCAGTAACTCCGTCGGCGCCATCAATGCCACCTGTCCACCGCTGCCGATCGCACGCGCGGCGGCCAGCGCTGCAATCGCGGTCTTGCCCGATCCGACATCTCCCTGAACCAGGCGTGCCATCGGCACCGCCGTTCGCAGATCCCGCTCGACATCGACAAGGACGCGCTGCTGTGCGCCCGTCAGTGCGAACGGCAGGCTGCCGGCGAGCCGCGGCTGCAGTTCGCGCACGTCATCGAGCGGCACCGCCAGCTCCTTGCGCGTGGCACGACGCAGCTGCAGCAGCGCGAGCTGGTGGGCGAGCAGCTCTTCGAACGCGAGCCGGCGCTGCGCCGGATGCAGACCGGACGCCAGCTCCGCTGGCTGTGTGCCGACCGGCGGACGGTGCACGAATTCGAGTGCTGCATGCAGCGAGGGCATTCCCGCATGGGTCAGTAACGACTCCGGAAGCAGATCAGGCACACGGCGTTCGGACAGGGCCGCGAGTGCCCGCTCGACGCGTGCCCGATGCCGGCCCTGCGTCAAACCCTCGTAGGCCGGATAGACGGGCGTCAGATTCTGCGGCAACGGCTCGCTCAAGCTGTCGACGCGCCTGTATTCGGGGTGCACGATCTCGAGACCCAATGCGCCGCGGCGAACCTCGCCGTGGCAGCGCAATCGCGTGCCGCGGGCAAGACCCTCGTGCTGTGCCCGCGAGAAATAAAAAAATCTCAACGTGAGCACGCCGGTGCCGTCGCCCAGTCGTACCAGCAACGTTCGCCGGCGACGGAAGACGATTTCGGACAGCATCACTTCGCCTTCGACCACGGCCGGTGCGCCCGGCTGCAGCGCGCCGAGCGGCACGATACGGGTGCGATCCTCGTACCGCATTGGCAACAGGAACAGGATGTCGGCAGGCTGTGGCGGCGGTGTGCCGCGCGCTTCGCCGGATGTGGCGGCGGCAGGCTTGCGGGTGCCGGCGCGTGCTGAACGTGCGCCCGTGCTCAAGCGACGCTCACGAGGGCCGGCCTCAAGCAAGGCTCAGAATGCACTCCACTTCGACCCGCGCCCCTTTCGGCAGCGACGCCACGCCCAGGGCCGCCCGCGCCGGGTACGGTTCCTGGAAATAGCCGGCCATGATCTCGTTGAGCTTGGCGAAATGGGACAGGTCGGTCAGAAACACGTTCACCTTGACGACGTTCGCGAGCGAGCCGCCGGCCGCCGTGGCGATAGCCTTGAGATTGTCGAACACGCGGCGGATCTCGGCTTCGATGTCGCCGCTGATCAGCTGTCCGGTCGCGGGATCCAGTGGAATCTGTCCGGACACATAGACGGTATTGCCGGCGCGCACAGCCTGCGAATAGGTACCGATCGCCTTGGGGGCATCAGCGGTCTGAATGGTTTGTCGCTGCATGAGGTTCCTCAATTATCGCTGCTGGATGCGTCTTCGCCCAGATCTTCGCCGCGCTCGCGTTCGCGCCCGCGTTCGCGCCCGTGCGATTTGGTGGCGATGGTGCGGACCACGCGGATCACATCCGGCATGCGCCGTACGACGCGAATCACGCGCGCCAGATGCTTGCGGTCGGCCACTTCGATCACGAACGAGAGTACCGAGACTTCGGCGTCGCGCTGCTCGATCGAGACGTGACTGACGTTGGTCTGTGTGCCGGCGATTCCGGCCGATACCGCGGCCAGCACGCCGGTGCGGGTGACGGTCTCGATGCGGATTTCGCACATGAACAGCCGGTTGGCGTTCTGCTGCCAGGTTACCGGGAGCCATTTTTCCGGCTGCTTCTGATAGCCGACGACATTCGCGCAGGTGTCGCGATGTACCACGATACCTCGACCGGTGCTCAGGTACGCCAGGATCGGATCGTTCGGCAGCGGATAGCAGCAATGCGCATAGCTGACCAGCAACCCTTCCGTGCCGGCGACCGCGAGCGGCGCTGCGTGGCCGGTGGTGGCATCCACGTGCTCGGCGGGCAGCAGGCGTCGCGCGACCAGTGGGGCAAGACGCTCGCCCAGGCCGACCTTCTCGAACAGATCGTCCTGCTCCTTGAGGCCGAATTCGCTCAACGCTGAGCGCATCGCTTCGGGATCGATCGCATCGAGCTTGTGTCCGAACTCGGTCAGCGCCTGTCCCAGCAGCCGCCGCCCGAGCTCGAGAGCCTCACTGCGCCGCAGTCCCTTGAGGTAGTGGCGGATGGCGGCGCGGGCCTTGGCGGTGACGACGAAATTCACCCATGACGGATTCGGCGTCGCGCCTTTCGCGGTGATGATCTGGATGGTCTGGCCGTTGCGCAGCACGGATCGCAGCGGCGTGAGCCGCCGATCGATCTTGGCCGCGACGCATCGATTGCCAATGTCGGTGTGCACGGCGTACGCAAAATCGACCACCGTCGCGCCGCGCGGTAGCCGCAGGATCTCGCCTCGCGGCGTGAATACGTAGACCTTGTCCGGAAACAGATCGACCTTGACGCTCTCGATGAACTCCTCGGAGTTTCCACCCTCTTCCATCTCGACCAGATGCGAGAGCCACTTGCGGGCGCGTTCCTGCTGCGCCGAACCCTCGCCGTCGCCACCTTTATATTTCCAGTGCGCGGCGATGCCCGACTCGGCGACGCTGTCCATGTCCTCGGTGCGTATCTGCACCTCGATCGGCACGCCATTGGGGCCGAACAGCGTGGTATGAAGCGACTGATAGCCGTTCACGCGCGGGATTGCGATGTAGTCCTTGAAGCGTCCCGGCATCGGCTTGTAGACGCTGTGCACGATCCCAAGCGTGCGATAGCAGGTGTCGGCGGCATCTACCATGAGGCGAATACCGTAGACGTCGACGATCTCCGCCAGCGTGCTCTTCTTGCGCAGCATTTTGCGGTAGATGCTGTAGAGATGTTTCTCACGCGCCTCGACGCGGCCTGGAATGGCCGCTTTCTTCAACGCCGCCTCGAGCTGCAGGCGGATCTTGTTGAGAAACTCCTTCTGATTGCCGCGTGCGCGCTTGAGTGCACGTTCGATCACGCGCGAGCGCTGTGGATACAGCGTCCTGAAACCGAGATCCTCGAGCTCGAGCTTCATCGAGTAGAGGCCGAGCCGTTCTGCCACGGGCGCATAGATGTCGAGCGTTTCGCGCGCAATGGCGCGCTGCTTGGCCGGGGCGAGTGAGTCGATCGTGCGCAGGTTGTGAGTGCGATCTGCGAGCTTGACCAGGATGACGCGCAGATCGCGCACCATCGCCAGCAGCATCTTGCGGAAACTTTCGGCCTGCGCTTCTTCGCGATTCTTGAAGCGAATCTGATCGAGCTTGGTTACGCCATCGACAATTTCGGCGACGTCGTGGCCGAACCGCGCGGCGATATCCTGCTTCGCGATCGGCGTGTCTTCGATGACGTCGTGCAGAATCGCACCAACGATGGTGTCGGCGTCGAGGTGCAGGTCGGCCAGGATCTCGGCCGCCGCGACCGGGTGGGTGATATAGGGCTCACCCGAGACGCGCTTCTGACCCTGGTGCGCCTCGGCGCCGAATTCAGTCGCTTCGCGTACGCGTTGGACCTGCTCGGGCGGCAGATAGGCGGAGACCTTGTTGAGCAGTTCCTTGACGCCCGGCGTACCGCGTTTGACGCCGGGAAGAAAACCCAGGAAGGAGGAGGCATAGTCCACGGGCGAGCCGGGCGACTGCCGCCGCCGGGGACTAGAGTTCCCGGTCGATCAATCCGAACTGAGGCGCGCGGAACGTTGCTTCATTGTCGGCGTCGGGCACGATCGTTTCCTGGACCGGCTCCGGCTCCTTCAACATCTCCGGGGTTATGTTCCCGGCCGCGATCTCACGCAGCGCCACGACCGTGACCTTGTCGTTCTCGAGCGGCACCGTCGCCTCGGCGCCGTTCGCCAGGCGTCGTGCGCGCTGACTGGCCAGCAGTACCAGCTGGAAAAGGTTGTCAACATTCTGCAGGCAGTCTTCGACGGTGACGCGGGCCATGAGGGGTTTCCTAAAATGATCAGGGAAATGAGATTCCCGACCTTTAAGTCTATTACAACGCAGCACCCTGATGCCAGCGCGTCGGCGGCCCCCCCGGGCTACAGCGGGCCTCGAAATCAGCGCATCAGTGCCTGCGTCAGACCGGACAGCTCCGGCCGCTGCGCACGCAGATGCTCGCCGCGGCCATCGAGGATCGCCAGCAGGTCGCCGACGGCCTTCTCGAACCGGTCATTGACGACGACATAGTCGAATTCCCGGTAGTGCGCCATGTCGGTGGCCGCATCGGACAGGCGACGCAAGATCGTGGCGTCATCGTCGGTGCGCCGATCGCGCAGCCGGTGCTCCAGCGCGGCCCGCGAGGGGGGCAGTATGAAGATGCTGACGCTCGCGGGCATCGCACTGCGCACCTGCCGCGCACCCTGCCAGTCGATCTCCAGCAGCACGTCGCGGCCGGCCGCCAGTTTGTCCTGAACCTGTTGCGCCCCGGTGCCATAGTAGTTGTCGAACACCTGCGCGTGCTCGAGAAAGGCCTTCTGGCGCACCAGTTCCTGGAATTGTGCAGGGGTTACGAAGTGGTATTCCCGCCCCTCGGCTTCGGTTGTGCGCGGCTTGCGGGTGGTATGAGAGACCGACACCACCAGATCGGGCCGTGCAACGAGCAGGCTCTGCACGAGACTGGTCTTGCCTGCTCCCGAGGGCGCAGAGATAACGAACAATTTGCCCATGCCGATCCTGCTGGCCAGCTACTCGATGTTCTGCACCTGCTCGCGCATCTGCTCGATCAGCACCTTCATCTCGACGGCAGTGCGCGTAGTCTCCAGGTCCTGTGACTTGGACGACAGTGTGTTGGCCTCGCGGTTGAATTCCTGCATCAGGAAGTCGAGCCGGCGACCGGCAGCATCCTTTCCCGACAGCGTGTGTTGCACTTCGACGATGTGCCCGTCCAGCCGGTCGAGTTCTTCGGCCACATCGAACCGCTGCAGCAGCAACAGCACTTCCTGTTCGAAGCGCTCCTGGTCGACGGTCACGCCCGACTCCTGCAGTCGTTCGGTAAAACGCGCGCGAACCCGGGCCTGCACTTCGGGCAGACGCTTGCGCACTGCCGCGACCATTGTTCCAAGCGTCTCGCAGCGCTGTGCAATCAGTCCGGAGAGGCGTTCGCCTTCGCGCGCTCGTGCTTCGACCAGTTCGCGCAGTGCCTGCGCAACCACCGAGCGCAGAGCCTCGTACAGCGCATCGATGTCCGGAGCCGATTCGCGCATGACGCCTGGGAAACGCAGCAGATCGACCACGTTGACCTGCGCCTGTCCCGGGACGGCCGCGGCCAGTTCGCGAACCTGCGCCAGCAGACGATCGAGCGTTGCCTTGTCGATCGCCAGGCCGACGGCGGAGGCATCGGCTGAGCGCTGCTGTACGGTGCAGTCGACTTTCCCCCGGCGCAGGTCGCGCGCCAGGAGCTGGCGCAGTTCGGGTTCCAGGGCGCGGCAGCTCTCGGGCAGCCGGAGCGATGCGTCCAGGAAGCGGTGATTGACGCTGCGTATCTCGCAGACGAGTGATCCGAAGGTTCCGGCGCGCTCGCAGCGTGCGAAACCCGTCATGCTGGCGATCATTGAGGAGTTTGCGAGAGTCGAATGGTGTATAAAGCGCGCGAAGTCTAGCGCAAAGCGCCGGAGCTCGCTTGCGGGTCGAATATGCCGAATTAAGTCTTAAAGGCGGGCGCGAGACCAACCAGGATCGCATCAGCGTCGCTATTGCCCAGGATTGCGCCCTGCTGATCGCCTGCGATGGCATGGGCGGGCACGCCGAGGGCGAGCGTGCGGCCGAGATCGCGCAGCGCACCGTGGTCGAGCGCTTCTGGCATACGCCGCAGCCATTGCTGGATCCGCTCGGTTTCCTGCACCTGTCGATGGGCGCGGCGCACGTCGGCGTCGTGACGCTGGGTTTGCCGCTGGCCCTGGAGCTGCGGCCACGCTCGACCTGCGCGCTATGCCTGGTGCAGCAGTCGTCCGCCTATTGGGCGCACGTAGGCGACAGCCGCGTCTATCACCTGCGTGCCGGCCGCGTGGTCGAACGTACGCGTGATCACAGCCATGTCGAACTGCTCGTGCGGGAAGGCCTGCTGAACCCTGAGCAGACGCAGAATCATCCGTTACGCAATTTCGTCGAGTCGTGTCTGGGCGGCGAGCCGATCCTGCCCGAGATGGCCATCAACGCCCGGCGCGCGCTGTTGCCAAACGATGTACTGATCGTATGCACCGACGGCTTCTGGGGCAATCTGGAGGAAGCGCTGATCGCCAGCGCTTTTGCAGAACCGCAGACGCCGTTGCGGGACACCCTATCCGCGCTTTCATCGCAGGCTGTGCTCAATGCCGGCGCGCTGAGCGACAATACTTCTGTCGCCGCGCTGCGTTTTCTCGACTAGGAGATCCCGTTGGATACATCGTCACGCCGTCACGGCCGCAAGGCCGATGCGCTGCGCCCAGTGCGTTTCACCCGTCGATTCACCTCGCACGCCGAAGGTTCGGTGCTGGTCGAGTACGGCGAAACCCGTGTGCTGTGCACGGCCAGCATCGAGGAAGGCGTTCCCGGATTCCTTCGCGGCAAGGGCCAGGGCTGGGTCACCGCCGAGTACGGCATGTTGCCGCGCGCCACGCACACGCGCAGTCCGCGTGAAGCAGCCAAGGGTAAGCAGACCGGCCGGTCCCAGGAAATCCAGCGACTGATCGGCCGATCGCTGCGGGCAGCGCTCGATCTGCAGGCACTGGGCGAGCGCACCGTCACGATCGACTGCGATGTACTGCAGGCCGATGGTGGTACGCGCACTGCATCGATCACCGGCGCCTACGTGGCGCTTGCCGACGCCTGTGAACTGTTGAAGAAGCGACGGCTCATCCAATCCTCTCCGCTGCATGGCCAGGTAGCGGCTGTGTCGGTCGGAATCATCCGTGGCACGCCGATGCTGGATCTCGACTACAGCGAAGACTCCGAAGCCGAGACGGACATGAATGTGGTGATGAATAACGGTGGCGCGTTCATCGAGGTGCAGGGCACTGCCGAAGGCCATGCTTTCCGCCGGCATGAACTCGATGCATTGCTGAATCTCGCGGTATCGGGGATTGCAGAACTGTGTTCGCTGCAGATGCAGGCCCTGGAAGCGTGAGACTGGAGACGTGAGACTGGTCCTTGCCAGCGGCAATCGTGGCAAGCAGCGTGAGTTTCAGGCGCTGCTTGCTAGGGGCGGATTCGAGCTGGTGTTGCAAACCGAACTCGGTGTGGACAGCGTCCCCGAGACCGGCGAGACGTTCGAGGACAATGCGTTGATCAAAGCGCGTCATGCGGCCGGCGTCACCGGCCTGGCCGCCCTCGCCGATGATTCGGGGCTGGAGGTCGACGCGCTCGGCGGTCGCCCCGGCGTGCACTCGGCCCGCTACGCTTCCGAATCCGCCAGCGACGAGGACAACAATGCGTTGTTGCTGCGGGAGCTCGCGGGCGTGCCGGTCGAGCGCCGCACGGCGCGCTATCGATGCGTGCTGGCGTTCGCCCGCCGGGACGACGATCCCACACCGGTGATAGCGCAGGGCAGCTGGGAGGGACGTATCGGTCTTGCGCCCGCAGGCGACGGGGGTTTCGGTTACGACCCGCTGTTCATACCCGATGGGCGCGCCTGCACGGCTGCACAGCTGACGGCTGATGACAAGAACAGCTTGAGCCATCGGGCACAGGCGCTCAGCGCGCTGCTGAGTGCGTTGACGGCGTGAGCGAGCTGCCGCCGCTCGGTCTCTACCTCCACTTCCCGTGGTGCGTGCGCAAGTGTCCGTACTGCGATTTCAACTCCTTCGCGTTGCACGGCGAGCTTGCCGAAGGCCCTTATGTCGAGGCTCTGATCGAGGATCTGTCTCAGCAGACGGCTGCGCTCCAGGAGCGCTCGATCGACAGCATCTTTCTGGGCGGTGGTACGCCCAGTCTGTTTTCGCCGGCGGCCTTGAGCGATCTGCTGCGCGAGGTCGGCCGGCGCTGCCCCGTGGCGCTCGATGCCGAGGTCACGCTGGAGGCCAATCCCGGCACCGTGGAGCGCGGCCGATTCGCCGACTATCGGGCGGCGGGACTCAACCGTGTCTCGCTGGGCGCGCAGAGCTTCGATGACCGGCAGCTGGAGCGTCTTGGCCGCGTGCATCGGTCAGCCGACACGACAAGGGCCGCGGAAGAATTGCACGCAGCCGGGATTGGTAATTTCAACCTCGACCTGATGTACGGCCTGCCGCAGCAGTCGCTCGACGA
This sequence comes from Steroidobacteraceae bacterium, assembly GCA_036271535.1. Classification (GTDB taxonomy): domain Bacteria; phylum Pseudomonadota; class Gammaproteobacteria; order Steroidobacterales; family Steroidobacteraceae; genus FEN-1191. The sequence continues at coordinate 16,491 of DATBAM010000063.1, forward strand.
AGCGTTGAGCGACCTGGGCTGCGCCGTCGCCCTGCGGCCCGCTCACCTGTCGCACTATCAGCTGACGCTGGAGCCGGGGACGGTGTTCGCCGGGCAGCCGCCGGCCGGAATGCCGGACACGGATCAGGCCGGCGACATGCAGGCGGCCTGTCAGGCGTTGCTGCTGGGCGCCGGCTACCGCCAGTACGAAGTGTCGGCGTACGCCCGGGACGGCGCATGCAGCCGCCACAACCTCAACTACTGGCAGTTCGGTGATTACCTGGGGGTGGGCGCCGGGGCGCACGGCAAGTGCAGCTACCGCGGCGCCGATGGCGCGCTGATGATCAGGCGGACCACCCGGCCTCGTGAACCCAGGCGGTATCTGGCCGAGATCGGGCAGCGGCAGGCGGTCACCGAGCAGCACGTGCCCACGAGCGACCTCCCGTTCGAATTTCTCCTCAACGCGCTGAGATTGGTTTCGGGCTTCGAGCCCGCACTATTCGAACAGCGGACCGGATTGCCGGTGACGATTCTGACGTCCCGGCTCGAGCAGGCGGGCCGCGACGGCTTGCTCGAGTACGGCCTGCCGGAGCAGGGGCAAGGACAGGGGCATTGGCGGGCGACGCCACGCGGGATGAACTTCCTCAACGACCTGCTCGAGCGCTTTCTCGGTGATCTGTCGGACAATCGGAAATTGGCGGTAGGACAATTCTGAGGGGCGCGGAGAGCGTCGATTCTGGCGGGCGGCTTTATGCACAGCGCAGGACGTGGCGTTACTCAAATTAGTCGATTACATCTCATTTCATCTCTATAGCTACATAATCCCTGTGTAACTTCTTGTTTTTATAGGCTGAAACATGTTGGTCATTTTTTGTACAAAGTGATAATTTCGCGATTTTAACGCGCTTGCAATGAGCCCCCTGCGCCCTTATACACAAAGTTATCCACAGAAATTGTGGATAATCGGCGGCGCCTGCCGAGCCCCATGTTCCTCCGGACGACCGCTGCGAGAAAGCGCTTGTAGGAGCCGAATGAGGGGGCTAGACTGCGCGCCCTTTTTCTCGGGCCGGCCGGCGAAGGCGGCGGTATGACGCGACCTACGCGTCGAGCGGCGAGGACTATCCATGAAAGCATCGACCCACCCGGATTACCAGGAGATCACGGTCACCTGCAGCTGCGGCAACACGTTCAAGACCCGTTCGACCGTCGGGCAGGATCTGAGCCTGGAGGTGTGCTCCAGCTGCCATCCGTTCTATACCGGCAAGCAGAAGATGCTCGACACCGCCGGCCGTGTGGACAAGTTCCGGAAGAAGTACGCGAACATCAGCGGCGCCGGCAAGGGCGCCTGACCGTAGCGGATATAGCGTACCCGCTGACCGGATTGGCCCAGGCGCCAATCCGATGCGGCCTGGGTTCGGTCGGGCGGTGACCTTCGAGTTCAACGCCCGACCGCATCTCGTCCGACCTCGCTTTCTGTCGATTTAGGCCGGCCAGCCACGGTCTGTCGGCCGCGTTGTTAGCTACCTAGTCTCTTAGCTGTTTGACAGCTGCCTGTGGCGTGTCTTTCCAGGGCCGGTCGCGCCTTGATTCCGGCCGTGGACCATGCAAATGTGCGGGGCTGACCCAACCCAGGACCCCGGATGACCAATAAGAATTTTGAGCTGAAAGGCGCTGCCGGCAAGACGACTAATCTCCCCGTGCGCAGTGGCACCATCGGACCCGATGTCATCGACATCGCCGCCCTGAACAAGGAACAGGGAGTCTTCACGTTCGACCCTGCCTTCGGGATGACGGCTTCTTGCGAGAGCAAGATCACCTATATCGATGGCGATGCCGGCGTATTGATGTACCGCGGCTATCCCGTCGAACAGCTGGCTGAAAAGAGCAACTTCATGGAAGTCTGCTACCTGCTGCTGTACGGCGAACTGCCGAACAGCACTCAGCTGCAAGAGTTCACCGGCAACATCAGCCGCCACACGATGATCAATGAATCGCTGCTGCGATTCTTCAATGGCTTCCACCACAACGCGCATCCGATGGCGGTGACTTCCGCTGTCGTGGCGTCGATGTCGGCCTTCTATCATGACTCGACCGACATCAATAACCCGCGGGATCGCGAGATCTTCTCGCACCGGATCATCGCCAAGATGCCGACGATCGCGGCCGCCGCGCACAAGCATTCCGTCGGGCAGCCATTCATCTATCCACGCAACGATCTCGACTACTGCTCGAACATGCTCAACATGTTCTTTTCGGTGCCATGCGAGAGTTATGCGATCAATCCGGTGGCGGCCAAGGCGCTGGATCTGTTGTTCATCCTGCACGCCGATCACGAGCAGAACGCGAGCACCTCGACCGTGCGACTCGCCGGCAGTACCGGTGCGAACCCGTACGCGGCGATCTCCGCCGGCGTTTCGGCGCTATGGGGTCCTGCGCACGGCGGCGCGAACGAGGCCGTGCTGGTGATGCTCGAGCAGATCGGCAGCGTCGAGAACGTTCCGAAATATCTGGCGATGGCCAAGGACAAGTCGAGCCACTTCAAGCTGATGGGCTTCGGCCATCGCGTGTACAAGAATTTCGATCCGCGCGCGAAGATCATCCGCAAGATGTGTTACGAGGTGCTGGAAAAACTCGGCAGCCACGACAATCCGCTGCTCGAACTGGCGATCAAGCTGGAAGAGATCGCACTCAAGGACGAGTACTTCGTCTCACGCAAGCTGTACCCGAACGTCGATTTCTACTCGGGCATCATCTACAGCGCGCTCGGCATTCCGCGCTCGATGTTCACGGTCATGTTTGCGATTGCACGCACCGTGGGCTGGGTGGCGCACTGGAGCGAGATGATCAGCGACCCCAGCATGCGCATCGGCCGTCCGCGGCAGCTGTACACCGGACCAGGGAAACGCGAATACACCCCGCTGTCCAACAGAAAAGCCTAAGGACGTTCACAGTCAGGAAGAGAGGGCGGA
>DATBAM010000064.1:0-2901 GCA_036271535.1 Steroidobacteraceae bacterium
ATACCAAGGCGGCGCAGCAATCGATACGGCATCGCAGTTTCGTTCCTATGCGAACCCTGCGCAGAGCTTTCAGGATTATGTCGCATTGCTGAAAAATAACCCTCGCTACTCAAGCGCGCTGAATACAGGTAGCGATGCCCACGCCTTCGCCGCGGGGCTACAGCGCGGCGGATACGCCACCGACCCAGATTATGTTCAAAAGATCGGCGCCATAGCGCGCAACGTCACCGGCACGCTGGCGCAGAACGCAGCTGTGACGGACCTCAAGTCGGCGAGCGCCCAGCCGATAACTGCCAACACAGGCGCCCTTTAGAGGCTATAGCGGATGAGCGACTTACTCGGCACCAGTGTCTCCGGCCTGCTCGCATTCCAGCGCGCACTCAACATCACCAGTAACAACGTCGCCAATGCAGCAACGCCCGGTTACAGCGTTGAGCAAGTCAATTTCGCCGAACAGCCCGGACAGCCCACAGCGTCCGGGTACGTCGGTAGCGGAGTCAGCGTGGACAGCACCACGCGGGCTTATGACGAATTGCTGGCTGGACAGGTACGTTCATCGCAAAGCGGCTATTCGAACTTCAATACATTCGCCACCCAGGCCGCTCAGATCGACAACATGCTGAGCGATTCGGGCACCGGCATCACCGCCAGCCTGCAGAGCTTCGTCAATTCGCTGCAGACCGTCGCAAACTCCCCCGCCTCCACGGCCCAGAGACAGGCCTTACTAAGCCAGGCACAGTCCCTGGCGCAGCAGATGCAGAATTACAATTCGCAACTGCAGACCTACGGCGCGTCCATCGAGACGCAGATCGGCAGCTCGGTCTCGCAGATCAATACCCTGGCCAGCGGCATCGCCAACCTGAACGGCCAGATCGCAGCCGGCCTGGCGAGCACCGGCCAGACACCGAACAGCCTGATGGATCAGCGCGACACGATGATCGACCAGCTCAGCCAGTACGTGACGGTCAACACCGCCACCCAGGCTGACGGTTCGATGAACGTCTATATCGGCAGCGGACAGGCGCTCGTCACCGGCAGTAACGCGCAGTCGCTGGCCGCCATTCCGAGTTCGTACAACGCGTCGCAGCACAACATAGGACTCGTCATCGGCGGCACGACGACCGACATCACGTCCACGATCAGCGGCGGCACCCTGGGCGGACTGCTTGCAGTGCGCAGCCAGGTCATCACGCCCACGGAAAACACACTCGGACAGTTCAGTGTCGGGCTGGCGACGATCGTCAACCAGGCGCAGGCCTCCGGCATGGACCTCACGGGCGCCACGGGCAAGCCCATGTTCGCGATCGGGGGAGTGCAGACCGTTTCGTCGGCAAATAACACCGGTACCGGTAGTGTCGCGGCGACCCGCACGGACCTGGCTTCCCTGACCCCGGATGACTACCAGCTGCGCCTCAGCGGCACCACCTGGCAGCTGACCGATACGACCACCGGACAGAACGTTTCGATGAGCGGCACGGGCACCGCCGCCGACCCCTTCCTCGCAGCAGGCGTTTCGATCGTGGTCAGCGGGACTGCGACGAGCGGCGACAGCTTCCAGGTCCGTCCGACAGCCGCCGCCACGGCCAATCTGTCGGTCCTGCTGACCAGCCCCAACCAGATCGCGGCCGCATCACTGATCCATGGTGCTCCCGCGACTACGAACACGGGCGCGGCCGCGGTATCGTCGGCAGTGGTCGCCAACCCGACCCAGTTCGTGCCGGGCAACTACACGATCACCTTCGGCGCGTCCAATCAGTACACGGTAAAGGACAGCACCAACGCCACGATCGCCACCGGCACCTACACCAGCGGCGTACCGATCGCCTTCAACGGTTCCAAGGTGACGTTGACCGGCAGCCCCGCGAGCGGCGATACGTTCGCGATCGGCGCGAACAATACTGCGAACACCGGCGACAACAGCAACGCCTTCGCGATGATCGATTCGCTGACGGCGGCCTCGTTCAATGGCGGCACGACCTCCCTTACGAACGTCGCCAACAATCTCGTGAGCCAGATCGGAGTCGTCACGCAGCAGGCGCAGGCCAACGCTTCGGCGCAGCAGGCGGTGAACCAGTCCGCGACGGACACGCGCAGCAACTACTCGGGTGTCAACCTGGATGAGGAGGCGGCCAAGATGGTGCAGTACCAGCAGGCCTACCAGGCCTGCGCCCAGATGATCCAGGTGTCCGGCACCATGTTCAACGCTCTCATCTCCGCCATCCACGGTTAATCATGAGAATCTCAACCGTCACCTTTCAGAACGATGCGCTCGGCCAGATGCAGCAGCTGCAGGCTGATCTTGCGAAGACACAGAATCAGCTGGCGACGACCAAGAAGCTCAACAGCGCGGCCGACGACCCCGCAGGAATGTCACAGGTAAACCTGCTGAACGGTGAGATCTCCGCTTCGCAGCAATTCGTCAAGAACGGCAACGCGGTGACCGCGAACCTGCAGCTGGAATCGCAGGCCATGTCGGACGCCAGCAATCTCCTGCAAAGTGCCCGCGACCTGGCCGTCGAGGCCAATAACCCGGCACTCTCGGCCGCCCAGCGCGGCAATATCGCGACCCAGCTGCAGCAGCAGCTGCAGGACCTCATGTCCATCGGCAATCGCACCGACAGCAATGGCAATTACCTGTTTGCCGGAACGGCAAGCAGCACACAGCCCTTCTCCAGCGCGGGCGGTTCCATCAGCTACGCCGGCTCGGACACCGTAAACCAGATACAGATTGCTCCGAATCAACGCCTATCCGGCGGCGATACCGGTGCCAACGTTTTCATGAACATCCCTGCGGGGAACGGCACATTTACCACGGCAGCGGGCGCCGCCAACGCCGGCAGCGCGTCGATCGGCGTCGGTTCGATCACTAACCCGGCGGCGTGGGTGCCCGACAACTACGTG
>DATBAM010000065.1:0-13697 GCA_036271535.1 Steroidobacteraceae bacterium
GTCGAGCCGGTCCTGGCGGTACGCAAGCACCGCGCCGTAGAACAGCGCCCGGGCGCGCACTTCGGGGCGGTCGATCGGCAACTGCAGCGCACGCTCTATGTACTGCGGCGCGCGCGCGCCGAGCTGGGGGTCCTCGCTCAACAGCATGGCCTCGCCGATCCCGACCAGCGCTTCCGGATCGCTCCCGCCGCTCAGCCGGTTTGCGCGCGAGTACGCGCGGATCGCCAGCGGGAACTGACCGATCTGACTGTATGCGGCGCCCAGCTGCAGCCATCCACCACGATCGTCCGGTCGATCCTCGAGATGCCTGGCCAGCGCCGAGACGCTGCGGTCGGCCGCCGCATCGGCCTGCGGGCGCGCGCTCGCAGGCGCCCCCACCCTGCTGTAGACGAAGGCACTGCCTGCGATGATGGCCAGTGCGCCGACGACGGCCGCGATGGGCGCCGGCGCCGCGGAAGATCGCGAGCGCACCAGCGGCCACACGAGTACCGCGGCGGCGCCCGCTGCCAGCAGGAATGCAAGGATTGCAAAGCCGTTCATGAATTGAGCGACTCGGCATCCGCATCGGTGCCGTCATCGACGTGGCGCGCCCGATCTCGCACGACGCGCCAGGCCACGATGGCGCCGATCGACATCAGGATGAGCGGCGCACCCCACAGCCATGAATTGCGCCAGTTCATTCGCGGCCGGAACAGGATGAAATCGCCATAACGGTCAGACATGTGATTCAGGATCTCGTCGTCGCTGCGTCCCGCCAGCAGCAGCTCGCGCACCTGCTCGCGCAGATCCGCGGCCAGACTCACCTGCGAGTCGGCCAGGGACTCGTTCTGGCATTGCATGCACCGCAGCTCGTGGGTCAGATGATCATAGCGTTGACGCAGCACTGGATCGGACAACGGCGGCAGATTGTCGACCGCGTGCGCGGTCGGCGCGAGCAACAGCCAAAGCGTCAGACATCCCTGCAAGGCCACCATGCGGTATCTGTTCATCGCGTCGTCGCCGCCTGAATCAGCGGCAGGAATTCGCGCTGCCAGACATCCGCCGTCATCGCGCCGATCTTCTTGTGGACTACCTTGCCGGCAGGACTGATGAGGAAAGTCTCGGGCGCACCATAGACACCCCAGTCGATCGCAACTCGACCATCGCGATCGGCGCCGACGCGATCATAGGGATTGCCGAGCTGCGAGAGCCACGCCTGGGCATCGTCGTCATTGTCCTTCCAGTCGATGCCAATGATCGGTACCAGCCCCTGCTGTTTGATCTGCAGCAGCTCCGGATGCTCTGCCCGGCATTCGACGCACCATGTTCCCCACACATTCACCAGCGACCAGCGCCCTCCCAGATCCCTGGCGCTCACCGATTCGCGCGGATCGAACAGACTGCTCAGCGTGAATGCCGGCGCGCTCTTGCCGATCAGCGGCGAAGGAATGAGGCTCTTGTCAGGCGCATGCTTCAGGCCGACCACCAGCACGACGAGCAGCAGTGCAAAGAATGCGAGCGGCAGCAGGAAGCGTGTCACGCGCGGTTCTCCGCCGCGCTCTGGCTGGTCGAGCGTTCACCGACTGCGCTGCGCTCACGCCGGCCGATCACTGAAATGGTGCCCCCGATCGCCATGATCAGCGCGCCGATCCAGACGAAGCGGATCAGCGGCCGATACTGCACGCGCAGACTCCAGGCGCCCGCGCCGACATCGTCGCCGAGCGATGCCAGCAGATCGCGGCTCAAGCCCGGGTCTATCGCTGCAGTAGTCTGCACCGTTCCCTGAACCCAGTAGTGGCGCTTCTCCGGAAACAGTGTCGCGACCGTCTGCCCGTGGCGGGTCACGCTTACCTTGCCGCGATAACCCTCGTAATTGGGACCCTCGACATCGCCGCCTCCCAGATACTGGAAGACGTACTCGCCGAGTTGCGTCGACTGGCCGGGCTTGAGCGCGATATCGCGCTCGATGGTATTCGACTGCACGAACGTGATGCCGAGCGCGAATATGCCCAGTCCGATGTGCGCGACCGACATGCCCAGCACGTTGGCCGGTACGCGCTGGCGCCGGAGCAGCCGCGCCACGGGATCGATCAGCGCGGCCAGGATGATCCAGCAGCCGACCACCGCGCCGACAGGAGTCAGTGGCAATGGATGCATGTAGACACCGAGGCTCAACGCCAGTCCCAGTACCAGCGCCACACCGAAGGCGATCAGTACCGGCCGGCGGGCAGTGCCCAGACCGCCGCGCTTCCAGCGCGTGTGCATGCCGAGCGCCACCAGCGCCAGCAACGGCACGGCCGGCACCAGGAAGCTTGGATTGAAGTACGGCGGCCCGACCGACAGCGTCCCCAGTTTGAGCGTGTCTGCGATCAGCGGTGCCAGCGTGCCACCGAAGACCACGGCCGTGGCGATGGCCAGCAGAATGTTGTTGAACAGCAGGAACGATTCACGCGAGATGAAATCGAATCCGGCCGCCGACTTCATCAGCGGCGCGCGCCACGCGTACAGGACCAGTGCTCCGCCGATCATGACCACCAGGAACGCCAGGATGAAGACGCCGCGGGTCGGGTCTGCCGCGAACGAATGTACCGACACCAATACACCCGAACGTACCAGGAAGGTTCCCAGCAGACTGAGCGAGAACGCGCTGACGGCCAGCAGCAGCGTCCAGCTCTTGAACAGACCGCGCTTGTCCGTCACCGCCAACGAATGGATGAGCGCGGTGCCTGCAAGCCAAGGCATGAACGATGCGTTTTCCACCGGATCCCAGAACCAGAACCCGCCCCAGCCCAGTTCGTAATAGGCCCACCAACTGCCCAGCGCGATGCCGCAGCTCAGAAACGCCCACGCCATGACCGCCCATGGACGGATCCAGTGCGCCCAGAGCTGATCGCGGCGTCCCTCGATCATCGCTGCGCAGGCGAGCGCGAAGCTGACGCTGAAACCCACGTAGCCCATGTAGAGGATCGGCGGATGCACGGCGAAGGCGGGATCCTGCAGCACCGGATTGAGGTCGTTCCCATCCGGTACCGCCGGGATCAGGCGCGTGAACGGGTTGGAGGTCAGCAGCGTGAACAGCAGGAAGCCGAACGAGATGATCCCCAGTACGCCGATCGCCCGCGCTCCGAACGACGGCGGCAGCGTGCGCAGTCGCGATACCAGCGCGAGCGTCCACAGCGACAGCACCAGGATCCACAAGAGCATCGAGCCCTCGTGCGCACCCCACATCGCAGTGACCCGATAGAACAGTGGCAGCGCCGAATTGGAATTTTCGGCGACGTACTTGACCGAGAAATCGTTGTCGATGAACGCATGGATCAACAGACCGACCGACAGCGCGACGAACACGAACTGCCCGCAGGCAGCAAACGGCGCGGTCGCCTGCCATCGCTCGTTCCTGAGCGCGGGACCTGCCAATCCGAACCAGGCCTGAGCCGCGGCCAGCATCAGTGCCAGGATCAGCGCGAAATGGGCGAGTTCAATGGGCATTGGCTACGCTCTGCAGACAGGCGTTCTGCTGTTTCAAAGATCGGGCAACTTCCGGCGGCATGTACTTCTCATCGTGCTTGGCAAGCACTTCATCGGCGACGAAGGTGCCGTGCTCATCGAGTCTGCCGTGGGCCACGACACCCGCATCCTCATGGAACAGATCCGGCAGCACCTTGTCGTACGTCACCGGGACACTGTGTATGCAATCGGTGACGACGAACCGCACGTCGAGCGATCCGGGTACCCTGTCCACGCTGCCGTGCGCCACCATACCCCCCAGGCGAAAGCGACGACCGGGCTTCACGTCGCCCGCGGCGATCATGCTCGGATCGAGATATTCCATCACATTCTGACGGAACGCCTGCAACGCCAGCCCAGTCGCCAGTCCCACGCCGGCGATGATGCCCAGCACCCAATAGAGTCGTCGGCGCCGAGGGGTCATGGAGCGCCCTTTTTAATGGCGTCCGACTGGCCGGCGCGCTCGATTCGGCGCCGCGCCTGCGACTGCGCATCACGCAACGAGCGTCGCGCCCAGTAGATGTTGAGCACGACGGCCAGCAGCGCCAGCGCGTAAGAGGGCCAGACGTAGCGGGCATAGCCGCCCATGTTGAGGAAGTGCTCCACGCTTCAGACCTTGCCTGCCGCCACGTTCAACGCGTCGGCGGCCCAACGGGCGTTGCGCTCTCGACGCAGCACCTCGCCGCGCGCCCTGATCAGCAGCAATGCAAAGAACAAGGCGGTGAAGCCTGCCAGCATCATCAGCAGCGGCACCAGCATCGAGGCCGGAATATCGGGCTTGTCGAATTTCATCACGCTTGGCGCCTGATGCAGCGAGTTCCACCAGATGACGGAGTAGTGAATGATCGGCACGTTGACCACGCCGACGATCGCCAGCACCGCGCTCGCGCGATCGGCGCGACCGGTGTCGTCGATGGCGCTGCGCAGTCCCAGGTACCCGAGATAGAGGAACAGCAGCAGCAATTCCGATGTCAGGCGCGGATCCCATTCCCAGTAAGTGCCCCACATCGGCCTGCCCCACAGCATGCCGGTTCCCAGAGCCACCGCCGTGAACGAGGCACCGATGATCGCGCAGCTGGCGGCGATCGCATGTGAGACGCTCATGCGCCATATCAGACCCACGGCCGCCGAGGAGGCCATGACGACGTACACCATCATCGACAGCCAGGCGCTCGGCGCATGCACGTAGATGATCCGGAAACCATCGCCCTGCCGGTAGTCCGCCGGCGCCAATCCCAGACCGCCGATGACGCCGGCGATGCATAGCAGTGCCGCCGCCCAGGCAAACCACGGTGTCATACCGGTGGCGAGACGGTAGAAGTGCGGCGGCGAACCAAAGCGATGAAACCACACCCAGTTCAAGGACAACTCCAGGTCATTCGAGACCGATCCGAACCGCCGCTGCCAGCGCCCAGGGCGCCAGCGTGGCACTGAGCACGGCCAGCGCCGCCAGCAGGTACAAGGGCGCGCTCATCGACTCTCCGGCGATCGCCAGTGCCGTCGCGCGCGCGCCGAAGATCAGCACCGGCACCGCCAATGGTAAGACCAGCAAAGACAATAAAGATCCGTTGCGGCTGAGGCTCATGGTCAGCCCGGCGCCGATCGCCCCGATGAGACTTAATGCCACGGTTCCCAGCAGCAGCGCCGCGAGGATACCCGGCACCGATGCCACGGGTGCACCCAGCGCCATCGCGGCCAGGGGCGCCATCATCACCAGGGGCAGTCCGGTCAGCAACCAGTGCACCGCCGTCTTGGCCAGCAGCAGCAACGCAAAGGACCGGCCGGACAATGCCAGCTGCTCGAGCGATCCGTCCTGTGCGTCTTCCCGAAACAACCGATCGAGCGCCAGCAGCGAGGATAACAGTGCCGCCACCCACAGCGCAGCCGGCGCGATCTCGCGCAGGCGGGACATCTCGGGATCGAGTGCAAGCGGAAACAGGGTCGTCACTACAAGGAAAAAACCCAGCGGCTGCAAGGTGTCGCCAGAACGCCTCAGAGCCAGCCGCAGGTCGCGGGTCATCAGGGCCGCCACCGCCCTCCCCATGCTTGCCTCGGCGTCGGTCACTGCAACGTCAGCGGCCGCAGCTGTGCGGAAGGCAGATCGAGTGCCTGGTGCGTAGCCACCACCGCAATGCCACCGCGGTCGAGAAAGGTCCGCAGCAGCGCAGAGACCAACTCCTGGCCCAGAAGATCCAGATTGGAACCCGGCTCATCCATGATCCACAGCGCCCCCCCCATCAGTGTCATGCGCGCCAGTGCCACCCGTCGACGCTGCCCTGCCGACATCTGCCTCACGCGCTGCCCGGCCAGGTCGGGCACCCCGACTGTCACGAGTGCCGCCGCAATCTCATCCGGGCGTACCCGCCGCCGCACGCTGACGGCGTATCGGAGGTTTTCGGCGGCGGTCAGATCGCCCTTGAGACCATGATCGTGGCCAAGCCAGCTCAACTGGAGGTGATAGCTCTCCGGATCGACGCTTATGTCGCGGCCGCACCATGACACGCGGCCCTCTTCGAGCGGCGCCAGCCCGCACAGCGCGCGCAGCAACGTGGTCTTACCCGCTCCATTGGCGCCCATCACCTGCAGACATTGGCCGGGCCGAACGCTGAACTCCACGCCCTGTAGCACATGCTGTTCGCCACGCCACAAATGCAGATTGTCGGCAGTCAGTTCATTCATTCATCTGGTTCTGGTGCGGACGGCCGGAATCGAACCGGCACTCCCTAAATGGGAAGCAGATTTTAAGTCTGCTGCGTCTACCGATTTCGCCACGCCCGCGGAAGTCCACCGCTGGCCCATTATGCACCAAGTTGTCAGCGGGGTCCGACGCAGGAAGCCGCCGTCCCGGGCACTGCCGTGCGCCCTGTTGTACGCCAGCATGTATCCATGCGAGCACAACCCCTGAATGCCCGAGCCATCGCCAGCGCCGAACGTCATGCCCTCTGGCAGCGCGTATCGCTCTACTCGGCCGCACAGCGCCGCGAGGTGATTCGACGCACCGTTGCCGGCAGCCAGGACGCGGCACTCGTTGCCAACGACCTGCAGATGCCGGTCCGCGACGTTCGCGCCATCGCAGAAGCTTTCGCGAGCGTGCCACGCCGCTTGTCGTAGACAGACTGTCCCAGGCCGGGCAGATGGGTCTCAAAGTCTTCGTAGCCGGTGGCAGCGGCGCTGTCGGCCACTCACTGCTGCCGCTGCTCCGGGAAGCTGGCCACGACATCACTGCGACCACGCGCACCAGCGCGAAGCGCGAGGTGCTGAGATCGCTTGGATGCAGCACCATCGTCGTTGACGTCTTCGATCAGCCAGCCCTCGACCGGGCCGTACAGACCGCGTCACCGGATGTCGTCATTCATCAGCTCACCGATCTTTCAGCGGGGCTCGATCCGAACGATCCGAGCGCGCGCGAGAAAGTTCTTAGGGGCAACGCGAGATTGCGCCGCGAGGGCACCGGCAATCTGGTGCGGGCCGCCCGCGGGGCCGGCGTCAGTCGGGTGATCGCACAGAGCATCGCGTGGGCCTACGCGCCAAAGACCCCGCCATATCTCGAGACGGATCCGCTGGACAGCACCGCAACCGGCATTCGCGCACTATCGGTCGTCGACGGCGTCATTCCGCTCGAGCGGTCGGTGCTGGATCAACAGGACTTCATCGGCATCGTGCTGCGCTACGGCCAGCTCTATGGGCCGGGCACATGGGCCAGTCAGCCGGCGGGAGACTCACCACTGCACCTCGATGCGGCGGCCTATGCCGCCCTGCTGGCAATCGATCGCGGCCCGGCGGGTGCTTACAACATCGCGGAGCCAGGTGGCGCGGTCGTGGTGGACAAGGCCATGCGGGAATTGGGCTGGCGCGCTGATTTCAGACTCGCGCCGCCCCGGTCCTAGCTCAAGACCGAGGCGGCGGCTTCGCCATCTGCTTCGCCCGTGCGTGCGTGGTGCGATCAACGCAGCGCGACGGTATTCATACGCCACACCGGATCCTGCCAGCGGCGGAAATTGGCCAGAAAATCCGGGTCTGTCGATTGATGTACTGTCGCCAGCGTCTCGAGGCTCACCAGCGCGAACCGGCGCTGCACGTGGTCACCGGTGCGCGATTCGCGGCACACCAGCAGCCTGTGCTTAGCCGGATCCCAACCGGCGGCCTCGATATAGCCGACTCCCGGTCCCTCGACGCCGGGCGGCAGCACGTCGACCGTCCAGCCGCCGCGTGTCTGCCGGAATACCCACAGCTCTCGCCATGTAGGCAACGGCTGCACTGCCAGGGTCAGCGCGGTACCCCGCGAATTGGCACTCACGGAACCGGCCCACACCGTACCGTAGGTGCAGCGTCGCAGCAGCGGCTCGGCACCGGGCTTGCCAGGATCGCCTTTGGCCGCATCGTACAGACTGATACAGGTCTGCCCGGGCTCACCCGGCGTCATGCGCACCGAGAGCCGGCCCGTGCTCGCGGGCTGGGGTTGCGCCGCCAGCCGTGAGGCACCGACGCGTACCGCCGCATCCGCATAGTCACGCAGGCCTTCGTCATCCAGCCCTGCCCGCTCGACCGCGGCCAGGTCCGCGATGGCCCGCTCCGCAGCGAATTGCGGATCCAGGCCGCGACGCGCCCGCCAGTAGGCCACGGATGCCAGCACACCCGCCCGGCGCATCAGCACACGATTGGTGAGTGCGGGGTCGAGAGCGTCGAGGGGAACCCGATCCAGTACATCCGCCCGCCACTGATCGAACTCGAATCGTTCGAGCGGACCCATGTTGGGGTCCACGCACTCATGGCGGGTGAGTCCCAGCGCCGCCCGCGCCAGCGCAGCCGGAGCCGCACCAGGCATGGACAGTACTCGACGAAAGACCTCGCCCTCGTAGCAGATTCGTACGCTGCCATCGTGCTCGTAGCCCTTCATCGTCACGCCGAACTGCGCGACCACTTCGAGCTGCGCGGAGATCGTCGCCTGAGCGCTGCTCGACTGCACGCTCGAAGCGCGAACGGCGAGTCGTTCCGCCATGCTGCCCAGGGCGTCGTAGGGCTCCGCGGTCAATGCGGGTGCAGGCACCGCTTTCAGATAGGCGGCCGCGTAGCTGATCCCGAGCGATTCGGCGCCAGGCGAGTCACGCAGGAAGCGCACGATTCCCAGCAACTCAGGCGCCTGCTCTGGGCTCAGTGTCGTCAGCCGAACCTGCGAGGCCCGGATGAACCCCTGCCGTTCGCGTCGCAGATCATAGACCAGTAGATAGTCTCCACGGCGATCGCGCAGGTCGAGCATGTCACCCTGCCAGAGTGTCGCCTGCTGGGGGGCGGAATCCCGCGGCGCTGCGCGCAACGGAACCTGGTTCTGCGTGACGATCGCGAGCATGGCGGCAGCGAGTAACGTGCTCATTTTGCACCTATGAGGTTGGAACCTATGAAGCCACCCTGCGCGGGCGGCGCGGCGATGATTACCTGCACCTTGTCGGAGAGCTTGTCGGCCATCGCTTTCTGGATCAGCAATGGGTTCTGGCTGATCAGTACACCCTCGCGCTCCATCTGATCGGCGCTGGTCTTGCCGATCTTCTCCAGACGATAGACCTCGGCATCGGCGAGCTTCACGCGTGAATCGGCCTCTCCGGAGGCTTCGATCCGTCGTGCTTCCGCTGAGCCCTCCGCGGAGCGGATTCGGGCGACCTTCTCGGCCTCGGCTTCAAGTCGGCGCTGCTCGACCTGCTTCTGTTTGAAGGGCAGCACGTGCTTCATTGCCTCTTCCTGAGCACGGGCGGCGATCACCTCTTCGTCCGCCGCGGCCTCGGCGGCTTTCTTGCGTCGAACCTTGTCCGCTTCGCCTTCCAGTTCCCGCTCGCGCACCTGCTTGTCCTTCAACTCGAGCGTGAAACGCATCTTCTCGCTCTCGAGTTCCTCGGCCAGCAGCTTTTCCATACCCTCCCGGTAGTCGGACGGCAGGTCGACCTCGCCCATCTGCACGCCCTTGAGCACGATGCCGTCGGCGGCCAGGCGCGGCCGTAACTGTTCTTCGATGGTCTTCTGTATCTCGGCGCGCTTGCTGGTGAAGATCTCCTTGACGGTGTAGCTCGCGAACAGCGGATAGATGACACCCTTCACCGCCGGCGCGACCACATCGCCGGCGATGTCGTCCGGCAGTGCGCGTGCGAGTGTCAGCAGGTGCGACGGATCGAGTGCGTAGCGCACCGTGAGATCGACGCCGAGCGACAATCCTTCAACGGACTGGAACGGCGCACTCCCGCTCGCGCTGCTGCTGTCTTCGGGACGATAGATCTGATCGCGAATGCAGAAATAGCGCACCTGATGCAGCAGCGGCACCACCCACATGCTCCCCTGGCGCATCTGCGCGCTACCGGTCAGTACATTGGTACGGATGGCGACTTCGCCGCGCGCGATCGATTGGAACGGCGGATGACGGTTGATCAACCATGCGATGGCGGCCAATGCCGCGAGCGTGACCAACGGCACGCGCCATCGAATGGCCGCGGTTGCGACGCGCCGGCACAGGCCGCGAAGCAGATCGATGAGAGCCTGGGTTTGGTCGGACATAACGCCTCAACTTCTGGTTGTCATGCAGTGATCGGACTGCGAAGCCAGTATCGGGACGACCGGCCGGAAGGGACCATGACGCCGGCGGGTGTCATCGCTCACGGCCGGTCAGCCGGCGTTCAGGCGCCTGGCACTACCTTGTCAGCACCTACCGATCGGCGGACAGGCGCCAGACGTACAGGCGCCAGACGGACAGGCACCAGGCAGGAAGAGACAATGGTCAGGGTTGCGCTCATCGAAGATGACGTGCCAACCAGCACCCAGATGCGGGGCTGGATCGAAGGCGCCCGCGGCGGCATCAAGGTCGATCAGTATTTCAACCGCGACGAGGCTGCACTGGGTCTGGAGCGTGAACGCTACGACCTGGTGGTGCTCGATGTCGAACTGGGTCGCGAACGCCACGCCGGCATCGCGATCATCAACAGCATCAACCGCCGTCGGGCAATACCGGTGCTGGTGGTTTCCGGTCTGCCGGCTGGCATCTATCGCAGCATCATGAAAGCGCTGGACGCGTGGGACTATCTGCAGAAGAGCAATTTCGACGAGGGCGAATTCATCGAAACGTTCCTCGACATGCTGCGCTCGACGCAGAGCGGCGGCGGCCCGCTGATCGTCTCGGTGTCGAACGCCACCCACGAGCTGTCACTGGATCCGCTGCGCCAGCACTCGCCACTCTGGCGCGGCCAGCGCATCAATCTGCCGCTGACATCGCAGCGAATCCTGGATGCACTCTATCAGCGTCACGGTCACGTGGTCTCGTACGACGCCCTTTTCCAGGTGGTCAAGAGCGGCCGCAATCGTGACAACGTCCGCAAACACGTCAGCACGATCCGCGAGGCGTTCCGGGAGATCGATCCGCAATTCGATCTGATCGAGAACATACCGATGCGGGGATTTCGCTGGGCGGAGCGATGAGCGGCTGGTGGCGCGGCTCGGTGCCGCTGCGACTGCGCGTATTCTTCCGCGGCGCGTTTCTGCTGTTGACGCTCGCCATCGTCGCACTGGCGCTGTTCGGACTGCGCGAGGAGAAGCAGCTCAGCTATCGGGCCTATCGCGATCTTTTCGATCGCAGCAGCCGGCAGATCGACACCCGGCTGCAGCATCCCAGCGGACAGCTCGCCCTGCTCAATCCGGCGCCAGCCGGCATGCCGGCTGGCGCAGGTGCCTCCGCCATACCGATGCATCCGCTGCTGCTGCCGTACTCGGCCATCGACTTCGCCGATGGCTCGAAGGCGCAACAGACTGCCGAGATGGCCGGATGCCTGATGCAATACCCGGACGGCGCGCAATTGTGTGTCGCCGTCGGCAACCGCGCGAGCGCCGGTGGCTTCGTCTATCTGATCGGCAGCTTCGCCGCAGGCGAACTTGGCATCCACACCCGCGGCAATCGCAATCTCACCGGCGCACATCGACTCTCGATCGATATCTCAGAGCCTGGCGGATACGAGCGCTGGATCGCGCCGCTGGAGCCCGATGACCGGCTGACCGGCTTTCGTATGGACGCTAGCGACATGCCTGCGCGTCGCCCGGATCGTGAATTCCGCGGCTGGCTGTGGCAGGACCGGCGCTGCCTGCCGCTACCGACGGATTCGGCGTCCAATTCGGGCTGCCGCCGGCGCACGTACTTCTCCGTGCGCGTGCCAGTCAGCGATCTCGCGGCGGCGGTCGCATCGGCGGACGCGGACAGGTCGACGCGAGCCTGGCCGCCGCTGGAGCTGTCGCGGATCACCGTGCACATCCGGGCATTGGGACCGGACGCAACGCAGCCCCTTTTTGACAGCGCCGCTGGCGCCACTGCACCCTTTGCACTCGCCGATCTCAAGGCACAGTTGCTGCCCGGCGAATCGTTGACGATCCGACGTCTGCTGCCCGACCGGTCACGCGAGGTCGCGGCTCTGCTGCCTGACGCGGCGCCGACGACGACGACCGCGTACCCGCTGCGCGAGCTGGTAAGCCGTCTGCCGGTGCCGGACGATGACACGATCCTGGCCAATCGCCAGCTGATCACGACGCCGGTGGGTGTGTTCGAAGTTTTCCTCGAAGGCGACCCGCACAGCACCGACCTGGCCCTCTATCCGCTCGCACGCAGACTGGCGTTGTTCGTCGCGGCGATTCTGGTCGCCATCGCGCTGACGTGGGCGGCGATCGAATTGCGAATCATCCGCCGGGTGACACTGCTGACGCGACGGGCGGCTGCCTTCGAACTGGCATCTGGTTCACCCCGGGCACTGCAGCTCGATCTGAACGGTCTCACCGGGGGCGACGAAGTGGGACTGCTGGCCGGCGTGTTATCCGACCTGCTGCGGCGGATCAACGACGACACCCGCCGTGAGCAGCTGCGCGTCGAACAGGAAAAGACCCTGTGGCACGCGGTCGGGCACGAGATCATGTCGCCGCTGCAGTCTCTGGCGGCGCTGCACGCAAATACGCAGGATCCGAGTGTGCGTTACATCGAGCGGATGCGGCAGGCGGTGCGAGTCCTGTACGGCAGCGCGTCCCCCAGCGACGCCTTCCTCTGCGCGTCCCTGCGGGTTCAAACGCTGGACGCCGACGCCTTCCTGCGCATGATCGCCGACAACGCTGCTGACGCCGGCATCGCCGCGGTACAGTTCGAGAGCCGGCGGCAGCCGGTGATCGTGCGGGCAGAGGAATACGCGCTGGAGGATGTCGTCACACATGTGCTCAGCAATGCCGATCGTCATCGCGTGGCTGGCACTTCGATACGCATGGCGCTGACCATCGTCGGCCAGATCACCGAGTTGCGCATTCACAACCAGGGGCCGCAAATCGCACCCGACCGCCTGCAGAAAGTGTTCGACTATGGCGTGTCGGAAGCTGCCGGGCGCGGCGGCCAGCATCGTGGACAGGGCCTGTTCGTCGCCCGAACCTACATGGCGAAGATGGGTGGCACGATCGATGCGGAAAACGTCGACGACGGCGTGGAATTCGTGCTGCGGCTGGCGGCGGCCTGAGCGCGCGCGGCGAAGATCAGCTCGACTGGCCCTGAGTGCGCTCGCGCACGAACTCTCCCAGGCTTTTCGCCAACATGACGAAGTCGGACGGGATCATCAGCACGGTCGTGCTGTTGTTCTCCGCGCCGACCTCGGTCACCATCTGCATGCGGCGCAGCTCGATCGCCACCGGATTGCTCGACATCTGCAGGGCGGCGTCGGCCAACTTGCGCGAAGCTTCCAGCTCGGCCTC
Source organism: Steroidobacteraceae bacterium (assembly GCA_036271535.1). Taxonomy (GTDB): domain Bacteria; phylum Pseudomonadota; class Gammaproteobacteria; order Steroidobacterales; family Steroidobacteraceae; genus FEN-1191. The sequence continues at coordinate 13,228 of DATBAM010000065.1, forward strand.
TGCCTTGATGATGCGGGCCCGCTTCTCGCGAATCGCCTGCGCCTGCATCGCCATCACTTCCTGCATGGCCTGCGGCAGCTCGACGTCCTTCATTTCGAAACGCTCGATCTCGATGCCCCATCGCAGCGTCGAACCCGCCACACTCTCCTGCAACAGATGGTTGATCTTGTCCCGTTCCTGCAGGACCTCGTCCAGATCGTGCCGGCCGATGAGATTGCGCAGGCTGGTGAGCGCAAGCTGATAGACCGCCGCCGGCGCATCCGCCACCGCGATGACGGCCTTGGCGGCATCGATGACGCGATACCAGAGCACCGCGTTGAGCTTGACGGTGACACTGTCGCGCGTGATGGTCTCCTGCGCTTCCGCCGACACCGTGCGGGTGCGGATATCCACGGTCACCGAGCGCTCGATTCCCAGCGGGATGATCCAATAGAGTCCCGGTCCGCGCAGACCCCTGTAACGCCCCACCC
>DATBAM010000066.1:0-30562 GCA_036271535.1 Steroidobacteraceae bacterium
CTCGCCCAGCTTGAAAAGATGTTCGTACTCGGGGGCGACCACGATGCGCAGCCGTGCGAACAATGCGACCACGTTGATCGCAAAAGCCACGAAGAACGGGTAGCGCCAGCCCCAGGACAGGAAATCTTCGGTCGACAGCGCCAGTACGAAGAAGGCGAACAGACTGCTGGCGACGATAAGGCCCAGCGGCGCGCCCAACTGCGGCAGCATGGCGTACCAGCCACGACGCTTCTCGGGTGCGTTCATCGCGAGCAGGGACGCCAGGCCGTCCCAGGAACCACCGAGCGCGAATCCCTGCACGGATCGCAACACGATCAGGGCGGCGACCGCGATCGAGCCTGCCTGCCGGTACGCCGGCAGAAAGCCCAGGGCTACCGTCGAACTGCCCATCAACAACAGCACTACCGATAGTTTGATGCCGCGCCCATATAGGCGCTCCAGGCGCAGGAAGGCAATCGTGCCCGCCGGGCGTACTACGAATCCCAGCGCAAAGATCGCGAACGAGTAGAGGGTGCCGGTCAGCGGCGAGACGAAGGGGAAGATGAGCCTGGGGAACACCAGGACCGATGCGATCGCGTAGACGAAGAACTCGAAGAACTCCGAGGTGCGTCCGATGACTACGCCGACAGCCAGTTCGCCCGGCTTGGCCGCCATGTCATGAACCGGCGGTATCGCCGCCCCGGAGTGAACGTCAATGGATGCCACATCGATCTCCAGCCAGGTCGATTCAACTCTAACTCACCCGGCGCTTGCAGGTATCGGACAAATTGTCCAATGTCACGGGCGTCCCGGTTGTGGCCTCATAGCTGCAGGTACGGATGATCAAGCGCGACAAGAGAGCTTGTAACGTGAAAAAGATAGTCTGCTGCGGCTTGCGACTGGCTGTCCTGGCGCCCTTGGGTCTGTTGTCCGCCTGCCATGCGGTAGTATTGGAGCCCTCCGGCGAGATCGCGGAGCACCAGCGCAATCTGTTGCTGGCCTCGACCGGACTGATGCTACTGGTGGTCGTGCCGGTCATTGCGTTGACCGTTCTGTTTGCGTGGCGATACAGAGCTTCGAATCGCCATGCAACATACCAGCCCGATTGGGATCACTCGATCTACCTGGAGCTGATGATCTGGGCGATTCCGCTGCTGATCATCATCTGTCTGGGCGCGCTCACCTGGGTCGGCACCCATCTGCTCGATCCTTATCGGCCCATCAGTCGCGTGGGGGCCGGTCAGGACAACGCCAAGCCGCTGGTGGTCGACGTCGTGGCGCTCGACTGGAAGTGGTTGTTCATCTATCCGCAATACGGCTTGGCGACCGTCAACGATCTGGCCGCGCCCCTGGATCAGCCGATCGAGTTCCACATCACTTCCTCGACCGTCATGAATTCCTTCTATGTGCCGGCGCTCGCCGGCCAGATCTATGCAATGCCGGGCATGCAGACGAGGCTCAATGCCGTGATCAACAAGCCAGGCGACTACGCCGCGTTCTCGGCCAACTACAGCGGCGCCGGCTTTTCGGGTATGCACTTCGTATTCCACGGTTTGTCGCCGGCCGATTTCAGGCACTGGCTGGACGAGGCTCATGAGCACGGTGGAGCGCTGGACCGTGACACCTATCTGCGGCTGGCCGAACCGAGTCAGCACGAACCCATACACCGCTACAACAGTGTGGCGCCGGATCTGTTCGAAGCCATCCTGCGTCAGTGCGTACGTGAAGGTCAGTCATGCCGCCGGATGCCAGGCACCATGGGCGGCGAGGACACGCAACCATGAATGAATCTTTCCTGTTCGGACGCCTTACACTGGGAGCGTTGCCGCTACACGAGCCCATCCTGATCGGCACGTTCATCGGCGTTGCCCTGGTCGGCGGCGCATTGCTGGCTGCCATCACGTATTTCCAGAAGTGGGGTTACCTGTGGCGCGAGTGGTTTACCAGCATCGATCACAAGCGCATCGGGGTCATGTACGTGATCCTCGGCCTGATCATGCTACTGCGCGGCTTCTCCGATGCACTGATGATGCGCGCGCAGCAGGCGATCGCTTTCCACGGCTCGGAGGGCTATCTGCCCGCGCATCACTATGACCAGGTGTTCACTGCCCACGGGGTGATCATGATTTTCTTCGTTGCCATGCCGCTGGTGACGGGGCTGATGAATTTCGTCGTGCCGATGCAGATCGGCGCGCGCGACGTGGCGTTTCCATTCCTCAACAACTTCAGTTTCTGGATGACGGTCGGCGGCGCCATGCTCGTGATGACGTCGCTGTTCGTGGGTGACTTCGCCAAGACCGGCTGGCTGGCCTATCCGCCGCTGTCCGGCATCGCGACGAGTCCCGATACCGGTGTCGACTACTACATATGGGGTCTGCAGGTCGCCGGTATCGGCACCACATTGTCCGGCATCAATCTCGTTGCGACGATCGTCAAGATGCGTGCACCTGGAATGACGCTGATGCGCATGCCGATCTTCACCTGGACGTCGCTCTGCACCAACATCCTGATCGTCGCCTCGTTTCCGGTCCTGACCGCAGTCCTGGCCCTGCTGGCGCTGGATCGCTACCTCGGCATGCACTTCTTCACGACGCAATTCGGCGGCAACCCGATGCTGTACGTGAACCTGATCTGGATCTGGGGTCATCCCGAGGTCTATATCCTGGTGTTGCCGGCCTTCGGTGTGTTCTCCGAGGTGACCGCCACGTTCTGCGGCAAGCGTCTGTTCGGCTACAGCTCGATGGTGTATGCGACGCTGGTCATCACGATCCTGTCGTACCTGGTCTGGCTGCATCACTTCTTCACGATGGGATCGGGTGCGTCGGTCAATTCGTTCTTCGGCATCGCGACGATGATCATCTCGATCCCTACAGGGGCCAAGATATTCAACTGGCTGTTCACGATGTACCACGGCCGTATCCGCTTCGAACTGCCGATGATGTGGACGATCGCGTTCATCATTACATTCACGATCGGAGGCATGACGGGCGTGATGCTGGCCGTGCCGCCCGCCGACTTCGTACTCCACAACAGCCTGTTCCTCGTCGCGCACTTTCACAACGTCATCATCGGGGGCGTGCTGTTCGGCATGTTCGCCGGCATCACCTACTGGTTCCCCAAGGCCTTTGGCTTCCGTCTCGAGCCGTTCTGGGGTCACGTGTCGTTCTGGTGCTGGGTGAGCGGCTTCTGGGTCGCCTTCACGCCGCTGTATATCCTGGGTTTCATGGGTGTGACGCGGCGGCTGCGCCAGTTCGATGATCCCTCGCTACAGATCTGGTTCGTCATCGCCGGCATCGGCGCACTGCTGATCCTGTGCGGCATCGTCGCGTTCCTGATCCAGATCTTCGTGACCATCCGGCGGCGGGAGTCGTTGCGGGATCTGACCGGCGATCCCTGGAACGCCCGCACGCTGGAGTGGTCGACCAGTTCACCGCCGCCGCCGTATAACTTCGCCTTCACGCCGGTGATTCACGAACCCGATGCCTGGTGGGACATGAAGCAGAACGGTTACGTTCGACCGCTGCGCGGATTCAAGCCGATCGTGATGCCGAAAAACACCGGCGCCGGCTTCGTGCTGGCGGTATTGAGCAGCATCGGGGCCTTTGGGCTGATCTGGTATATCTGGTGGCTGGCGGCGGTGAGCTTCGCCAGTGTGCTGGCTTTTGCGATCTATCATACGTTCGAGTACGACCGCGAATACCGTTTCCCGATCGAAAAGATCATTCAGACCGAGGATGAGCGCACCGCCATGCTGGCTCAGCGCAGTTGATCATGAGTGCCCAACCCATGAACTCGCAGGCCTATTACGTCGCAGATGAACACGAGCATGAAGCCGGGGGCAACACGATGCTCGGCTTCTGGATCTACATCATGAGCGACTGTCTGATCTTCGCCATGCTGTTCGCGACGTTTGCGGTGCTGGGCGGGGAATACGCCGACGGTCCGACACCGCGCAAGCTGTTCGACCTGCGCCTGGTGGCCGTCAACACCACGATGCTGCTGCTGTCCTCCATTACCTACGGCTTTGCGATGCTGACCACGGCGCAGGGAAAGCGGGCCCCGACGCAGGCCTGGCTGGCGATCACGGCAATGTTCGGGCTGGCTTTCATCGGCATCGAACTGCATGAGTTTTCGCACATGATCGCCGAGGGCGCGACCCCCAGCCGCAGCGCGTTCCTGTCCTGCTTCTTTACGCTGGTCGGCACCCACGGCCTGCATGTGACCTTCGGCCTGATCTGGCTGGTAACCCTCATGGTGCAGATCCAGCAACGCGGCCTGGGACCCGCCAACGTGCGCCGACTGACCTGCCTCAGCATGTTCTGGCACTTCCTCGACGTCGTCTGGATCGGAGTCTTTACCTTCGTCTATCTCTTCGGAGTATTGCGATGAGCACGGGGGCGGCGGGCGATACGATGACGGCCACCGGCATCCATCGTTCACATGGGCACCTTCATGGCGCTGCGGGTCCCGCCGGCGGCGGCAGTCACGATTCGCACAGCGCACCACACGGATCGCTGAAGGGCTATCTGATCGGTTTCGGGCTGTCCGTGCTGTTGACGGCCATTCCGTTCTGGCTGGTGATGTCGGGCGCGCGCCCCGGACCGGGTGCGACCGGCCTGATCATCTCAGGTCTCGCGATGATCCAGATCGTGGTTCATATCGTCTTCTTCCTGCACATGAGTCCGAAATCCGAGGGTGGCTGGAACATGTTGGCGATGGCATTCACGGTCATCATCGTGGTCATCGCAGTATCCGGATCGGTCTGGATCATGCATCACCTCAATACCAACATGATGCCCGACATGGATATGAGCCATCTGCCGTGACGTCGCGGCGCGGTCTGGTATCCGGAACGCTGGCCGCGCTCGGCATCGTGTTGTTGTTCGGACTGGGGCTCTGGCAGATTGAACGCCGCATCTGGAAGTTGAATCTGATCGAGCGCGTCGACGCACGGGTGACGGCGCCGCCGCAGGCCGTACCGGGTGTCGAACGATGGGCTTCGATCAGCGCTATGGCCGATGAGTACCGGCACGTCAGGCTCAACGGCGAATATCTGCCCCACGGCCAGTCGCTGGTGACGGCGCTCACCCGGCTGGGCGGAGGATATTGGGTGCTGACACCCCTGCGCACGGATGAGGGTTCGATTGTATTCATCAACCGGGGCTTCATTCCAGCGCAGTTGCGAACGCAGGAATCGGCCTATGCGCCGCGGGCGGGCGAGGTCACGGTCGAAGGTCTGCTGCGGATCAGCGAGCCGCGAGGAACGCTGCTGCGTCAAAATGTCCCCGCCGAGCATCGCTGGTACTCACGCGATATTGCTGCGATGGCGCAGGCGGCAGCATTGGGCGATGCCGTCGCTCCGTATTTCGTTGACGCCGGTGCCGGCGTCGATGCCAGTGCCAGTGCCAGTGCCGGTACCCCGGGATACGCGGCCAGGCTTGAGGGTATCCGCTACCCGGTGGCAGGTCTGACAGTCATCCAGTTCCCGAACAATCATCTGCTCTACGCGATAACCTGGTTCAGCCTGGGGGCGCTGGGTCTCGGCGTGCTGGTAGCCGGGAGACGTCACGAGGGTGGGCGTTCGGAAGATGCCAGTCCTGCCATCAACTGAGATCGCCGTGGAGGTCGCCGTCCTGCAGCGCAACTTCGACGATCAGGCGGACCGCAAGAACATGCGGCTGCTGATCGATCTGCGCTGGGTCGCCATCGCAGGGCAGCTGCTGGCAATCGCTTTCGCGAGGATCGGGCTCGGCATTGCCCTGCCGCTTACGCCGATGCTGTTCGTGGTGGGCGCGCTTATCGCCATGAATCTGGCCAGCCTGGTGTGGGCGATCGATCACCCGCATGTCAGTCATCTGGTGCTGCTGTTGATGCTGCTGCTGGATATCGCCGCGCTCTGCGCACAACTCTATCTGAGCGGCGGCGCCGGCAACCCATTCGCATTCTTGTTTCTGTTGCAGGTGGCACTCGCACCCGTGCTGCTCGAGTCGTGGGCTAACTGGCTGGTGGTGCTGGCAGCGGGCAGTGGCCTCGGCTTCGTGGCGCTGGTCCATCGACCGCTGGTCTTTCCATCCGGCGATAGCCGCGCGCAGTTGATTGGCTGGCCACTGGCGGGACTGCTGGTGTGCTTCGCACTGGAGGCAGCGCTGCTGGTGGTGTTCGCACGAAGGATGATGCGCAATCTTCGACAGCGCGATATCGCGCTGGCTGCGCTGCAGCGGCGAGCCGTCGAGGAAGATCACATTGTACGCATGGGATTGCTGGCGTCGGGTGCCGCGCACGAACTTGGGACGCCGCTGTCGGTGATGTCGGTGATCCTGGACGACTGGCAGCGCATGTCGATCGTGCCGGCGTCGGGCGAGCAGGCGCAGGAACTGCAGGAGATGCAGAAAGCGGTGCAGCGATGCAAATCGATCGTCACCGGCATCCTGCTATCGTCGGGCGAAGCGCGCGGGGAGGCGACGCAGCTGAACACCCTGCGGGTGTTCATGGACGGCGTCGTCGCCGAGTGGCGCGCAGCGCATCCGGCGGCGGAAATCGACTATCGCAATCTGTTCGATGACGATCTGCAGATCGTGTCCGACGCTGTGCTCAAACAGGTGATCTTCAATGTTCTGGAGAATGCATACGAGGCATCTCCCGCCTGGATCGCGATCAACATGCAGCGCGATCGGGGGCTGCTCAAACTGAGCGTGCGAGATCGCGGCGCTGGGTTCACGGCCGACATGCTCGAGCACCTGGGTTGGCCGTATCACACGACCAAGACCCGCGCGGGTGGCGGTCTCGGCCTGTTCCTCGTGGTCAACGTGGTCCGCAAGCTGGGCGGCGAGGTCCAGGCTGCCAATCATGCTGCTGGCGGCGCGGAAGTCACGATCACGCTGCCGCTGAGCAAGCTCGGAATAGCGCACCGTGACGACTGACGCGCGGCAGCTGGTTCTGGTGGAGGACGATGAGGATTTTGCGCGCACTCTCAAGCGTTCGCTCGAGCGACGTGGCTACGAGGTGTTGTATGCCGCCAATCGCGAGATGCTTCGACAGATCATCGAGGCGCAGACACCGCACTATGCGGTAGTCGATCTCAAGCTTGGCAACGATTCAGGTCTGGTCTGCGTCGATCTGCTGCACCGTCACGATCCGCAGATGCTGATCGTCGTGCTGACAGGTTTCGCCAGTATCGCCACGGCAGTGGAAGCCATCAAACTGGGTGCATGCCACTACCTGGCCAAGCCGGCCAACACCGAGGATTTCGAGCAGGCGTTCAGAAAGGCCGCGGGCAATGTCGATGTAGAGTTGAATGCGCGCCCGACGTCGATCAAGAGTCTCGAATGGGAGCGCATTCACGAAGTGCTGGTCGAAACGGGTTTCAACATCTCGGAGACGGCGCGGCGTCTCGGCATGCATCGCCGCACACTGGCACGCAAGCTCGAGAAGCGGCAGATCAAGTAGCTTTCGGGTCACATCACCAGGGTGCCCAGCAGGCCGCCGTCGACCGCAAGTTCCTGCGCGGTCACATGACTCGCAGCGTCCGATAGCAGAAATGCCGCGACTGCCGCTGCCTCATCGGGCGTGCCGACCCGACCCTGCGGTGTGCGGGCGGCCATCTTTGCCTTGAAGTCAGGTGGTACGCCCGCCAGCATAGGCGTGTCGATGAAGCCGGGATGCAGGCAGTTGCAGCGCACGCCGCTCGCCGCGGCCTCCATCGCGATGACTCGCGCAATGCCGAGCGCTGCATGCTTGCTGGCGCAGTAGCCAATATTGCCGACCATGCCGCGAACAGCGCCCAGGGTGCCGGTGATCAAAATCGCACCCTTGCCTCGCGCCGTCATCGACGGCAGCACGTGGCGGACAGCCCAGAAGAGCGAGAAGACATTGACCCGCATCACCTCTTCGAAAGCGGCATCCGTGTACTGGGGGGTCAGCGAAAACATACCCTCTGTACCGGCATTGAGGAACAGCCCGTCGATCGGGCCGTTGCGATCGACTGCGGTGTCGAGTGCGGCGGTGAGCTGTGCCTGGTTGCCGACGTCGGCCGGAACGAATGCGGCGGCCGGTCCGATTTCGCTGCAGGCCTTGCGCAGCGTGCTCTCGCGCCTGGCAATCAACGTGACTTTGCCTTCCTGCATCGCGATCCGACGCGCGGTCGCCAGCCCGATACCGCTCGATGCCCCAGTGATGATGACGTGCCGCCCGGTGAATTCCATGCGTGCCCTCGCTTGTTTGACCAGCATGCTAGCCGGTCGGGACCACGGCGACCAGACGACGCGCCCGGTTGACTGTCTCAAGCGGCTGCCGCAGAGTCGAACATACGGGGGCGTACGGCGATCCCATAGTCGGAGTTCAAATAGATGGACAGCAGTGCAGACTACTTCGCGGATCCGGCCGTCATCGACGATCCACACAGCTTTTTCGACAGCATGCGCTCGAAGGCGCCAGTGCAGCGCGAGCCATACCATGGCGCCATCATGGTTACTGGATACGAAGAGATATTCGATATCCTGCGGCAGAAGGGTGCCTTCTCGTCCTGCGTCTCGGTAGTAGGGCCCATTCCGCCGTTGCCTTTCGAGTCCGACGGCGACGATATTCGCGAACAACTCGAACAGCATCGCGAGTCGTTGCCGTGGGCAGCGCACCTGGTCAGTTTCGATGGCGCAAAACACACGGCGCATCGCGCGCTGCTGACTCGACTGTTGACGCCGCGTCGCCTGCGGGAGAACCGGGACTATCTCGCCGCGCTGGCGGACAAGGTGATCGATCGCTTCATCGACAGCGGGCGTTGCGAAGTGCACTCCCAGTTCGCGCATGCAACGTCGACCTATGCGATATCCGATCTGATGGGTATTCCGGAGGCCGACCGCGCGGAACTGCTGACGCTGCTCGGTGCGCCGCCATCGCAGATAGGTGGGGATGCCCAGCACAAGCTCGGACCCGACCCGCTCGTGTTCCTCGAGCAGCGATTTCTCGGCTATCTGCGTGCGCGACAGGAGCACTCCGGCACCGATCTGATGACGGAGCTGGCCCAGTCACGCTTCGCCGACGGCTCGACACCGGATGTGGTGGCCCTGGCCCAGCTCGCGCGTTTTCTCTTTGGGGCAGGGCAGGATACGACCGCCCGGCTGCTGTCGATGGCGACGCTGATCCTGGCGGAAGCGCCGGCGCTGCAGGAACGGCTGCGGCGCGATCCGGATCGCATTCCGGATTTTCTCGAAGAGACGTTGCGCTTCGACTCGCCGACCAAGGTGATCTATCGTCTGGCGCTGACGCGCACGAAGGTCGGTGACGTGGAGGTGCCGGCAGGTTCCGTGCTCGCCCTGTGCCTGACGAGCGCCAATCGCGACCCCAAGCATTTCGAGCATCCTGAGCGATTCGATATCGATCGGGTCAAAGTGCGCGATCATCTGTCGTTCAGCGTCGGCATTCACGCCTGTCTGGGCGCGCCGCTGGCCCGCCTCGAGGCGCGAACCGCGATCGAGCGCCTGCTGGACAGGCTGGAGGGCATACGACTGTCAGAAGCGCAGCATGGGCCGCCCGGTAAGCGTCACTTCAATTTCGAGCCGACCTATAGTTTTCGCAGCCTGTCGGACCTTCACGTTGAGTTTTCTCGACGCTGATCATTGGCTAAGATTTCCGGTCACGAATGAACTGCTCGATGTTGGCACGGATCTTTTCCGGCAGCCGGGTGACGTCGATCGGGAAGTTGTGCAGCAGCATGTTCTGCAGGTGACCGATCTGATGGTTGGCGAAGGATGCCTGCATCGCCGTGTGCCTTCCCATCGCATCCTGGGTTGAATTGACCGATTGCTTCATCAGTTTGAGCGTGAAGCGGTCGGTGAGGGCAATCTTCTCGGCTATCTCCAGTGCCTTCGACGCCAGCTGATCGCGCGGCACCACATGATTGATCATGCCGCAGTCCAGTGCTTCCCGGGCGGTCAGCCAGCCACCGGTGAAAAGGAATTCCTTCGCTTTGCGGAAACCCATCTCGTAGGGATGATTGAAGAATTCGACGCCGGGAACGCCCATATCGGATCCGGTGTTGTCGCGAAAGCGTGCGTCGTCCGAACAGACGACGATGTCGCACATCCACATCAGCATCAGTCCGCCCGCGATGACGCTGCCTTGTACCTCGGCGATGACAGGTTTCGGCGCATTGCGCCAGCGCTCGGTGATCTCCAGATAGACCTCGCGCTCATGCGAATACATGCCTTCCCATCCGGGCCCGTCGTATGCACCCCAGAGCGTGACGCGCTGTTCCGGTGACGGCTGTGACCGCTCGGTCAGACTCAGATCGTGCCCGGCACAGAAATGGTCGCCCTCGGCCGCGAGAATGATGACGCTGATGTCGTCGTCCTGGCAGGCCCGGCGAATCGCTGCGTCGAGCTGATAGGTCATCAGCGAGCCCTGGGCATTGCGCTTCTCGGCGCGGTCCAGAACGATACGAGCGACCTTCGGGGCTGCGTCATCGTAGCGTACATGCAATGGAGGAGTCGCGGACTGTGTCATGGTGCACCTAGGACAGGGCAGGGCTCTCTTCGCGCGCGCGCCTGCGCAGTCGCGCGGGAAGACTCTTCAACGTACGCAGGATCGGCATGCTCGTACTGAGATCGAGTTCGTCCTCACGCACCGCCAGTTCGAGCGACTCGACGTTGTTGACGAGTTCCTTGACGGCCCACTTCATCTCCTGCCGCGCAAGAAATGCGCCCAGGCAATAGTGCACGCCGGTACCAAGCTCCAGATGATGGTGCAGGCTGGCCCGGTCCATGTCGAAGACGTCCGGATTGGTGAAGCGCTTTGGATCCCGGTTGCCGGACGCCCAGCACAGCATGACGAACGCGCCTTTGGGAATGGTCTTGCCGGCCAGTACGGTGTCTCGTGTCGCCACCCGCGGCAGCTGCGGCACGGTGGAGTGAAATCGAAGCACCTCTTCGTTGAATCGGGCGATGTCCTTGTCCTGTTGTTTCGACTCGCGCAGGCGCTTCAGCAGATCCGGCCGCGTGGCCAGGGTCAGCAGACCATAAGCGATGCTGTTGCGCGTCGTGTCGGCTCCGCCGGCCACGGTGACGGCACAGATCGAGACGATCTCCTTTTCGGTGAGCGGCGGCAGGTTTGGATCATCGATCTTGGCGTGAATAATGTGCGTGATCAGGTCGTTGCCTGGATTCGCACGACGCTGTTCGATCGCGGTTCTCACCAGACGCTGCAGCTGAATCAGATTTCGGGCGTGCTGCATGGCCACTTCGCGAGTGGCGCCGGCGCCGGCACGCGCGACCAGCGAATCCGCCGCACGACTGATGTCGTCGACGCGATTCATCGGCAGTCCCAGTGCGTCGCAGATCACCAGAATCGGTACCTGCATTGCGTACTCTTTCACCAGGTCGACGTCGCCACCGTGAAACAGGGCGGCGCACCGCTCCCGCACGATGCTCTCGACGCGTGGTTCCATCGCTCCCACCGCGCGTGGACTGAATGCGCTGGCCACCAGCGCCCGACGGCGGGCGTGAAGTTCGCCATCGACCTTGAAACTGTCCGCGGTATCCAGCAGGTAGAAACCTTCCTGGGTCATATAGGCATCGGCTTCGTCCTGGAAGGGCGAGCGTATCGCTGCGGAGACACGCATCTGGTCCGAGAGTCCCTCGGTATCGCGTGCGGCCGCGAGGATGTCCTCGTGCCGGGTGACCAGCCACGTCTTGATGCCCTCGTCGAAATGAACCGGATCTTCCGCGCGCAGGCGTTCGAAATAGGGAAAGGGGTTCTGCATGACCATCGGGTCAGCATAGGTTTGAGTGTTCAACGATGACATACGCGACCTGTCTGGTTGGTGCAAAACTTAGGGGGCCCGTGCTTTCAGTTTACCTGAAGGGGCCGTATCAATCGGTGGGCGAGTTCGTCCATCTTCTGCGCAATCGCCGCGGCGTCGAGCGGGATCTCACCACTCGAGGCGACGTTGAATTCCGTCACACCGGCATCGCGGTAGCGGCGCAGGTCGTCGGCCGAGGCCGAGCTGTAGACGATCTTGATGATGCGCAGTCGCTGAGGATCGCGGCCCTCGCGCTTCGTCATCTCGCGCAACGCGGCGATCCTGGCCTTGGCGTCCGCGACGGGAAGATTGTACGGCAGCCAGCCATCACCTAGCTGCGCCACGCGCTTCAGTGCCGCCGGACTCTCTCCGCCGATGAGCACCGGGATGCCACCAGGCCGCGCCGGCTTCGGAAAGCTGTAGGCGTCGCGAAACGAATACTGCTGCCCCGCATGAGATGCGGCCTCCTGCGTCCACAGCGCGCGCATCACCTGGATGGCTTCGTCGCATCGTTTGCCACGCGTGGCGAATTCCGCACCGACCGCGTCGCTTTCCTCTTTTGCCCAGCCGACGCCGACGCCAAGCAGTACGCGCCCGTTGGAGAACGAATCGAGCGTAGCCAGCGCCTTGGCGAGCAGCACCGGATTGCGCTGCGGCAGAATCAGGATGTTGGTACCGACCTCGATGCGGCTGGTAGCCGCCGCCAGCCAGCTCATTCCGACGATCGGATCGACCAGCGCATTGCGTGGATCCGTCAAGGGGTTCGTATCGTCAGCGAACTGGAGCGGCGCGTCCGGGTCCTGCTGCGGCAGTTCCTGTCCCGAGCCTGCAGCGTACGGGTAGACTGATTGCGGGTAGCTGGCGAATTGAACGACGTGCTCAGGCAGCCAGTAGTGCGAAAAGCCGGCGTGCTCGGCCGCCTGCACCGATGAGCGAAGAAAATCGGCGGTGGCGTACGGGCCGATACCGCCGCACGTGATACCAACTTTCACAAACCAGCCTTCATGGTGGGGCGACGCCTCCGCAGTGAGCGGTGATACGATTGCCGGGAGGATGCGCTTCCTCCGGCGACTGCGCACCCGGATTTTCTTGCCCGCAAGTGCAGGGCTGATAAGAATAATTCACCCGAATGTCCCCGCCGGGACAGCGCTCCGGACAGACGTCCGGAAGGAGAGCGGCAGCCGTCGTGTCCAAGCCACTGACAATCGATGCGATCGAGACCAGCGCGTGCGAGGTCTTCTGCAGGGATGGTTTCGACCGTGCGTCGCTCAGGGACATCGCCAGTCACGCCGGCGTCTCGCTCAGCTCGATTCATGAATATTTCGATTCGAAGGCTGAGCTTTATGTCCAGGTGGGCAGGCGCCTGTTCGAGCGTTTCGAGGGACAGCGCCAGGAGTTGCTGCTGAAAGAACGCAGGAACGGTGAGACGCTCGATCTGCGCCGGATCGTTCGCTGCCTGCTGGCGCCCGTCCTGCTGGAGCGCACGGCCGGTGGTGAGCGTTCGTGGACGCCCTCGCGGCTGCGCACCTGGTACGACACGACCGCCTATCTCGGCGATCATCCGGAGTTCCGCGAGCTGCTGCGGCAGGCCACCGAAAGCTGGGTACGCCTGTTATGCGAAGTCTGTCCGGGGCTCGACCACGCCGGCGGGCGTTTCGCCTACGCGCTGATTGCTGCGGCGACCTTCACCTGGGAGACGACCAATGCCTATGTCAGCGATACGCTTGGCATCCCCGGAAGACACTCGCCAGACGAAGAGTGCGACCTGATGGTCGAGTTTTTTTGCGCCGGCATTCGTAACGCCGCCAGCCCTACCGCTTAGTTGACGCCGGTTCAATGTGTGAAATAACATGTTTCACAAATAATTCGAGGATCTTGTGGCGATGCCCCAACTGATAGTCACCGACCGCGGTGGCACTGAACATGTGATCGAGGTCAATGGCAGCGGATCGATGATGGAAGTCATCCGAGATCATGGAATTTCGGATCTCACGGCGCTGTGTGGCGGCTGCTGTGCCTGCGCGACCTGCCACGTCTACATCGACGAGACGTCTGCGGACAAGCTGCCAGCGATCAGTGACGATGAAAACGCGTTGCTGGACGGATCGATGCATCGCAATAGTACCTCGCGACTGTCGTGCCAGTTGTCGATGGCGCAGGTGCCGGATGGCATGCGCGTCGTCGTTGCACCGGAAGATTGAATTCAAACAGGGCGGGGGATTTCCATGACTGCTATTGCCGTGATCAATCCTGCGACCGAAGAGCAGATCGGCGAGACGTTCGACGGCGGAAAAAAGGCCGTTGACGACGCCGTAGCAAAAGCGCGCGCCAGTTTCGTCGCCGGCGCCTGGCATGGAAAGCCGCCAGCCGCGCGCGCCAAAATTCTGTGGCGTGTCGCCGATCTGATCGAGCAGCATGTCGATGAACTGGCGGTACTCGATTCGCGCAACGTTGGCATGTCGCCGCGGCAGGCGCACAACATCGTACTGGCCGGCGCCGAGATGGTTCGCTATTACTCGGGTTGGTGCACCAAGATCTATGGTCAGGCTGCCGATCTCAAGATGGCCGGTGGCATCACTGGCGCATCGGCGGATCTGCACGGCTACACGCTCAAGGAACCAGTGGGAGTCGCGGCGGCCATCATTCCTTGGAATGGCCCGATCTATAACGCCATCGCCAAGTTCGCGCCGGCGTTGACGGCGGGCTGCAGTCTGGTGTTGAAGCCGGCTGAGGAGACACCCCTGTCGGCCGTCGTGCTGGAGCGGCTGCTGCTGCAGGCTGGGGTGCCGGAAGGTGTCGTGAACTGGGTCAACGGTTACGGACATACCACCGGTGCCGCCCTCGCGGCTCACCCCGATGTCGATAAGATCGCATTCACTGGCTCGACCGAAGTCGGAAAGCTGATCGTCCAGGCCGCTGCCGGCAACCTGAAGAAGGTGATGCTCGAGCTGGGTGGAAAGTCGCCGGTGCTGATCTTCAAGGACGCGGACCTTTCCCAGGCAATTGCCGGTGCTGCGCTCGGCATCTTCATCAATTCGGGGCAGGGCTGCGTGTGCGGTTCCCGTGTCTACGTGGAGCGGCCGGTGTACCAGCAGGTCGTCGACGGCATCGCCAAGGCGGCGAAGGCGTTGCGATTGGGCGGTCCCGATGACGCGAATGTCGATATCGGTCCGCTGATCAGCCGCAAGCAGCTTGATCGCGTCACAGGCTTTCTGGACGAGGGTCGTCGCGATGGCGTCGAGTTCGTGACCGGTGGACGTCGCCTCGACCGCCGTGGCTATTTCGTCGAGCCGACGGTGTTGACCGGCGTTCGACCTGAGATGCGCCTGTTCCGTGAGGAGATCTTCGGACCCGTCGTTGCCGTGACGCCGTTCGATTCGGAAGAGGAAGTCGTCGCAGCGGCCAACGATTCGATCTACGGTCTGGCCGCGGCTGTCTGGACCCGCGACCTGTCGCGCTCGCATCGGCTGGCCAAACGGCTGCAGGCCGGTACGGTGTGGCTCAATGCGCAGTTCGCCTGGGATCCGGCTCTGCCTTTCGGCGGCTACAAGCAGTCAGGCTGGGGTCACGAATACGCTTTGGAGGGCGTCAACGCGTACCTCAACACGAAAGCGGTGTATACCGGCCTCTAGTTGGCCAACCATCTAGTTGCTCAGCATTGGCAGCAGCAGCGGCAGCTCCGCGGTGTGGCGTATGCCCGGCGCGGCTTCGCACACGTAAGGGATCGCGTTGATCACCGGGTTTGCCGTAACCCGGCCGCCGACGATCGGGAACTGATCGTGTGGAACATCGAACTTCACCAGCACATCGAGCGGAACGTCGCCCACGACCTGGTAGCGAAAACCGCTCTCGCGCAGATCCCAGTCGGCATCGATGTCGCGAGTGACATACCAGATCGTTCGACGGCGTAGCACTGCCTTGCCCCGTCGAAGGGCTTCGACCTGCATGCGGATCGCGCCGACAGTGCCGGCCTCCACCGTACCCATCGAAAGCGGCACCTTCTTCCTGGCGCGCGCGAATTCGCGGCTGACACGAACGTCATCGACGGTCAGTCCCAGCGCCTGCGCCGTGGCCCGCAGCGAAGGGGGTGTGCTGACGCCGGTGCCGATGGGCTCGTTGGGATCGAGCGTGTCCGGATTGGCGCCGAAGTGCATACGGTCGAACATCATTTTGGCCGAGAACTCGACTGTCGACAGATCGGAAAAATCCGTGATGGTGAGCGAATCGAATCGCTGCTGCACGATGGTCAACGCCAGCGGCATGATCTCCGTGCCCCAACCCGGCGAGGAGCCGGTCGCGTAGAGCGACGAGTGTCCCTTTTCGCAGGCGGCTTCAAGGCGTGCTCGCTCCACAGGCTCGATACTGTCGCGATGGTTGAGCCCCAAACATAGCGTCGCAATGTTGATGCCGGCCTCGAGCAGACGGCACATTTCATCGGCGTTGCGCCAGTCCGGCATGTAGACGACACAGTCCGGCCGCGCGCGGATGATGTCCTCGATATCCTTGGAGGCGGTCACACCGGTGGGGGCCAAACCGCATAGCTCTCCGGCATCGCGGCCCGCTTTGTCATCGGAGTACACCTTTACAGCGACCAGTTCGAGGTGTGAATTCTCGATGATCGCCCGTAGCGCGACTTTGCCTTTGGCGCCCGTGCCCCACTGAGCGACCCGATACCGCTTCATGTCGATGACCCCCTAATTCGATGACCACCCAATTGCCCGGAATAGGACGCTAACATAGCCTTGCACGCTCGAGGTGACATGAACAACCGGAGCCCCATGGATCGCAGCAAGCTGAATCGCAGCAAGCTCACGCCGATGCAGCGCACCGGGTTCTGACGCGGGTCAAAGAACCTGAGCGCTGGCGTCGGATCGAGGGCCTCGGTTGCCTGTGCGCACCGCCAATGGCCGAACTGCTCGGGAGTTGCAAGGCGCTGGCGGTGTACTTCGCCGGCATGACGTTGTGCATCCGGTTGAGTTTCGGATCGGCGTTCTATCTGACGAATGGGCTCGTGCCCTTCATCGTCGTGCTGTTCTTCCTCGGCTTCTTCGGCGGTAACCTTGCTCTCTACAGTCTGTGGTTGCCGGAGCAATACGGCACGGCGGTGCGCGCGACCGCTTTTGCGTTGGCCACGTCGATCGGGCGACTCGTGGGCGCCGGCGTCAACTTCCTGCAGGGGTGGGCCATTCACCGATCCGGGACGCTTGGCATGCCGGTGGCCTGGACTGCGGTTGCTTTCGCGCTGGGGCTGCTGGTGATTCCGCTGGCGACCGAAACCCGACTGAACGAAAGGTTACCAAGTAACCATCTGGTTGCATTGACGCCGCTTTTGTAGTGCGATCCCCTGATACAAGCGGGGGAATCATGACCAAACCAGATCCGACGGCCCTGGCGGGGCTGCTCACCGATCAGACGGCGATCGTGACCGGTGGCGGCGGCGGGATAGGAAGAGCCATTGTGCTCGCACTTGCCGGCGCCGGCGCCAACGTCGTCATTGCCGATATCGTGCCGGAGCGATGCGAGGAAACGGCACAGCGCGTCCGGGAACTCGGACGCGAGGCACTGCCGGTGCCCACCGATGTGATGAATACCGACCAGTTGCGGGCGATGGTGGCGCAGGCCGATCAGAAGTTCGGCCGGATCGACATCATGGTCAACAACGCCGGGGGTGGAACCTATCGAGCGATACTCGAGCAATCGGAGAGCTCGTGGCGACGCCATATCGATATCAATTTCATGAGCGTGCTGGTCGGCACCGCGGCTGCGGCACCCGTGATGATTCGAGGCGGCCGCGGCGGATCCGTGATCAATGTCAGCAGCATCGAGGGATCCCGGGCCGCGCCCAACTATGCCATCGCCGCGGCCTGCAAGGCGGCGGTCAACAATTTCACGCGCAGCGCGGCGCTGGAGTTTTCCGCTCACGGTATCCGCGTGAATGCCATTGCGCCCGATGAGATCGTGACGCCGGGCATTTTTGCGACGCTGAAGCCGCAGGGAGAGCGCGAGGGCACGGCCGACGCCTCCGATGAGCACACGCAGGCGGCGATGAAGCGCATTCCGCTGCAACGCTATGGCCAGGATCGGGAGTGCGCCAGCGTCGTGCTGTTCCTGGTATCCGAGATGGCGAGTTACATTACAGGCGCCGTGCTGCCGATCGATGGCGGCACCTGGGCTTCCTCCGGGTGGCTGCGCAGCCGCGAAGGCAAATGGGTTCTTGCCGAGGTATGACGCCGGGATATCGGCGGGCCTATGCGTACCGACGCGTTGCCCTCGATATTTGTTGCTCCGCCTGCCTCCTGTTTTCGCCAGTCTGAGACGTGCTTCCCGGTGGCGCCATCGCCGCTGCGTCGCAACGTCGTTGGTGCGACGCGCCCCGATCGTAACTGTACGGTCGAAACAGCGCGGCACTGTACCTATCATGACCGGACTGCCATTTGTTACGTTGTTTCACGGCATCCCAAGGCTCATCGAGGTACTGGCATGGGTCATCAGTCGATTAATTTCCGGCAGAAGTTCGACGCATTTCAGGAACAGTGGTCGCCAAAAGTCGTTGCGCAGATGAACGACTATCAATTCAAACTCGTGCGACTGCTGGGGGATTTCATCTGGCACGATCATCGCGACACCGACGAAACATTCATCGTGCTCGAAGGCAGGCTGACGATCGAGATGCCCGACGGTGCGGTGGAGGTGGCGGCCGGAGAGATGTACGTCGTGCCGAAAGGCGTCCGCCACAAGCCGTTTGCGGCCCGGGAGGTGAAACTTCTGCTCGTCGAACCACGCAATGTGCTCAACACCGGGGACGCCGGCGGCGCCAGAACGGCTCAAAATGACGTCTGGATATGAAAACCAGACCTGTGGTCGCCGCAAAAGATGTCCCTTTTTAGACGCGTCGGCGGAAATCCACTAGGGGCGCAGCTGTAGCATTCCCTGCTAATTACGGCGCTGGGGAGCTGAAGCGGTGGAACGTCAGAAAGAGCTGGATCTGAGTGGCAAGGTCGCGATCGTTACCGGCGCCAGCCGAGGCGTAGGCCGGCAGGCGGCAATTAATTTTGCCAAGCGCGGAGCCAAAGTCGTGCTCGCAGCGCGCACCGTCGAGGCCGACGCGTCCCTGCCGGGTAGCATGGGCGAGGCGATTATTTCCATCGAGGCGATGGGCGGGCAGGCGCTTGCCGTGCAGACCGATCTTGCCGATCGAGACAGTTTGCGCAAGCTTGTGGATGCTGCAGTGGACCGCTTCGGAGGCGTCGATATCCTGGTGAACAACGCTGCGGTGACGGTGAGTCCCGCGTGGTCCAAGCGTTTTCTCGATCTTCCGGTCGATGAGTGGCTCTATCAATTCGACGTCAACCTGCATGCGCCGTTCGTGTTGATGCAGCTCGTCGTACCGATCATGGAAGGGCGTGGCGGCGGCCGGATCGTGAATGTGACCACGGGTAGCAACGAAGTGTTCCGATTGGCCGAAGAGCCCCCGGCCCTTGCCAGCAACGCCGGTCGCAACCTGATCATGCCGGGCTACTTTGCGAGCAAGCGGGCGTTGGATCGTCTCGGCAACGTGATTGCCCCGGATCTTGCTCCCAGGAACGTCTACGTCATCGGTATGCACCCGGGCTGGGTCGCCAGCGAGGTCGTGCAGGATCGCCTCAAGGGCGTACCGAAGGGTACATCGCAGGTGACTGCCGGCCCCATTTCGATGGCGATCCCGGCACGCATGATCGTCTACTTCGCTGCCTGCGAGAATCCGATCGAGTACACCGGCCGCATCTTCTGGGCCGAGCGCGAGATGGCGGACATGGGGATTCCGGAGGACGTCAACGACGCTGTTCGGGCTTGATCTCGCTGGGCGTTACACCGGTGGTTCGACGGAAGGCGGACGCGAACGCGCGGGCATGCGAGTAGCCGAGCAGTCGGGCGACCTTTACCACCGGTGTACGCGCCTGCAGCAGTGCGCGGGCGCGTTCGACCATCACGTCGTCGATGTAGCGGCCGAGCGTCCGCCCGGTTTCGATTCGAAAGGCACGCGTCAGATGGCGAACGGTGACATTGCAGAGCGCAGCCAGTTCTTCCAGATCGGGTAAGGGCTTGCCGGACGCCAGCCGCTCGCGTATCAGTCGCATGCGCCACGACGCCAGCCCACGGGTGCGCTGGCCGGATTCGCTCTGGCGCAGCTTGAATCTGCGTACGACCTCGATGCCCACCTGTCTGGCAAGCGTTCCCAATACTTCGGGGGTAGCGAAATCGGGCTGCCGCACCTCGCGGTACATGCGCCGAAGCAGCCATTCGATTTCGGTTCCGCCTACATTGGCGCAGTCATCGAGCAGCGACTGACTCCAATTCCACCGTGGAGCCTCCGTCAGGAATGCCTCGACGAGTTTTGCATCCAACATGCAGCACACGGACCGTGAGTTGCCCGCGCCAAAACTGCTGGCAATCTTCTGACCGGGGGGAACGAACGTAAGCCTTTTCCGGCCGGTCATCTGCTGCCGCAGTCCGGTCTCGACGTGGGTCCAGGTAGTGGTTGGTTCGTGGTTGCTGAGCGACATGTTGAACAGGTAGCAGCCTTTGCCCGTTTCCCAGACGCTTTCAATCGGCCTCGACCAGCTGAAGCGACGCACCTCTATGCGGCCGCCGGGGAACATCATGAGATTCTCCGTCGTGTAGCTGTCACAACGGTTGAAAAGCGACCGCTCCGCGGAAATCCAGTCGCGCCGGATGTTGCGATCGACGGCAGCGCGCATGTCATAATCCTCAAGCCCCTTCAAGTCGAAAGTATACTAGCCGTGATGGCGCCGTTCCGTCACGTATGCGGCAAGCAATGGAGCATTTAACGATGGCAATCACTGGCGGATGCCTGTGTCGGGCGGTGAGATACACGATCGCTGCGGAGCCGATCGGCACGCGAGTGTGCTGGTGCCGGGATTGTCAATATTTCGCGGCCGGGAGTGCAACGGTCAACGTCATCTTTCCGGCATCGGCGCTCACGATCACGGGCCCGTTGCGCGAATACGCGAGCGATGCGCACAGCGGAAATCGCATGCGCCGTCAGTTCTGTGAGCAGTGCGGTTCGCCCGTGACGAGTGCGGCGGATGTCCGACCGCAGGTGATCATCGTCCGCGCCGGCACGCTGGATGATCCAAAGTGGGCTCGGCCATCGATGACCATCTGGACCGATTCGGCGCCGACGTGGGCCACTATCGATGAGAGTCTGCCGCAGTGTCCCAGACAGGTGCTCCCGGCCGGCTAGATGCGATCGAGAAACCCATGACGCGACCGCATCAGGCCGTTCAACCAGACTCGAAGCGACGGACTCACATACTCGATGCCACCGAGCAGTTGATGCTGGCCGAAGGCTATGCCGCGGTCACGACCCGGCGCGTGGCAAAGCAGCTCGGACTGACACCTGGCCTGATTCACTACTACTTCCCGACCACGGACCAGTTGCTGGTCGCGGTCTATCGGCGCGCCTCGGGGAATACCGATGAACGACTGATGAAAGCGCTGGCGTCAGCGCATCCGATTCAGGCGCTCTGGAAGGTTCATGCGGATGCGGCCTGTACCGGTCTGGCGCTGGAATTTGCCGCATTGGCCAATCATCGCAAAGTCATTCGTGCCGAGCTCGCTGCGTCCTTCGACCGGTCCAGGCGAATGCAGATCGATGCGCTGGCGAAACTGAAACTCGGTCGGGGACTGAACCTCCACGGCTCACGGGGGCTGGCGGTGTTCCTCGCCGGCATTGCAAGGCTCATCGTCATGGAGCGATCGCTGGGGGCGTCGCGCGGCCACGCCGAAGCCAAAGCGATCGTCGCCGAGTGGATTCGACATCTCGAGGGTGCGCCGAGGCGCCGTCAGCGCAAGGTTGCCGCCCGCGGGCGGGGAAAGGCGGGGTAGGCGTTCTTCAGGCAGGACCCTCGCTTCAGGCAGGACCCTCGTTGGCTTCGCTCACGCGCCATCGCCGCGATTCCGCGACGGCATCGTAGACGCAGATGCCGTTGCGTCCGCTCTTCTTTGCGGCGTAGCAGGCGCGGTCGGCCGCGCCCAGTACGTCGGCAACACCCGGCAAGCCACGATCGTCGAGCACGACGCCGATGCTGGCCATCACGGTGTGAGTCGTTCCGCCCCATGAGAATTTCATAGCCTCGACATCCTGGCGTACACGTTCTGCGATCTGCAGCGCGGTGGCGCGATCGCATGACGGCAGCAATACGCCGAATTCATCGCCGCCCAGTCGAGCCAGCAGATCGCCGCCGCGCAGCTGCTGCTGAATATGCGATCCGATCTGACGCAACAGCTCATCCCCGGCACGATGACCGCAGGTGTCATTGACCGCCTTGAACTCATCGAGGTCGATAAACATCACCGTAAAGCGTGGCCCGAGACTGCTGTCCGTCTGCATCGACATCTCGAGACACTGTTCGAAATGGCTGCGATTGGGCAGGCCGGTGAGGGCGTCATGATCGGCCTGGTAGCGCAGCCGATCCCACACCTTGCGCTCACCGCTGACGTCGCGCATCACGAGCACCATACCCGCGACATTCCCGGAGTGATCGTGCAACGGCGCAGCGCGCTCGCCGATGGCGGCGGTGCTTTGATCACGACGTATGAGCTCCGCACCGTATACACTGAGCCTTCGACTCTGTCCCTGGGCCAGTACCAATGAAATGGCCTGCTGGATGGTTGCGTCGGTGAGGCTAAGTGTCGGTGCGACGCGGAAGACCGTTGCCAGCGGCAGACCGCGTGCCTCCGTAGCGGTCCAGCCCGTGAGATTCTGTGCCGCTGCATTGAAGAACTCGATGCGCCCGTCGCGGTCGGTGGAGATCACCGCATCGCTGATGGACTCCAGCAGTACCTGTGCACGTGCCTGTTCTTCTATAACCTGATTCTGCGACGCTCGCAGTGCAGCTTCCATCGCGCCGGCGCGTTGCAGCAGTCGGTGCGATACGACATAGCCGGATATAAGCAGTACCGTGGTGCTGACGCCGAGGAATGCGAGCAACAGGTACGCCAGGCGACGCGCATTGTCGTCCATCGCGGCGGCGAAACTGAGCTCGAGTGACGACAGTGGTTCATGGATTTGCTGCACACGCTGTACCCAGGCTTCATGCTCGCCGGGATCGGTCTTGCCCGCCGCGCGCGCTGCGATGATTTCCTTTTCGAGCGGCAGGTAGCGCACGAACTGATCATCGGCTTCGGCCCATATCCGCATGGGCTCGCCGAAGGCCCGCAACAGCCGGGCGCTGCGAAACAGCCATATCATCCCTGCCATATCGGCCGGATGATTTCCGCCTGCCAACAATCCGCGGCGGGCGAGCGCATAGTCGGGATGAGGCTTGCTCAGTTCGATTCGTGCTGTGCGGTCGCCCAGCATCAGCTGCAGATTGACGTTCAATTGTGCCAGCGACTGAGGATCGCCGGTGCGACTGTAGCCAATGAGCAATGCTTCCGCGTCGCGCTCGGCGCGAGCCCAGAGGGCGTTACCTGTCACGTACGCACGGGTGGCCGACAGTGCGACGATACTGAGCGCGGAAATGACCAGCAACGCGCCGATAATCGCGACGCACGGCCATGCCACAGCCATCACGCTCGAGCGTGATGGGATAGGTTCCCTACGCAAAAAAGCCCCCCAAGTGTCGTTATCCGCAGGCGGACATTTTCACTCATAGGATGGCGGACTGGAACCTCTCAATCTGCATCTTTATCGGAAGAGAATCGGTAAGACGGTAGGCGCCTGGAGTGTCCTACACCGGCTTCAATTATCGACAAATCGGCGATCGAATCCCGCCTTACGATCGGCCATCTGCTTGCGGCGGCCTTCACGGTCGATACGGGGCGCGCCCCCGGGAATCTCCTCCTGGAGGCGATCGAATGCGACCACGCGAGCCGATAGCGCCGGAGCCTCTCCGTCATAGCCCGGCGCGAACGCTTGCCAGCGTTGGCCGAAATTGGTCTGTCGGAGTCCCGTCGTGTCCAGCCAGTTGTGGATGCCCGGGTCCTGGTGTGCCACTACGTAGGTGAAGCTGCCGTCCTCGTCCGGCGCCATCTGTCGCATGTTCAGACTGCTCAGGGCTGACGCATAGTTCACTGACAGATGGAACGCGTCGGAAAGCATGACGTTTCGAAACAGGGCGCCGGCCGCGTTGGCCTTGATCAGCAACGCATCGTCCTGCTCGAGCCAGAGGTTGGCTTTGGTGCTCCACTGGGTCGCCATGCCACCGAAGGCTGCCGAGGAACTGGGTGCACGAATCTGGTTGGGGGCCAGTCCGAATCCCGATCGCGTGCAGAAGTAGGTGTAGTAGAACGATTCGAGCATCGCCTTCGCAGCTCGCATCGCCAGTGCGTCGGCGGTTTGAGGCGAGCCGGATGCGCCACCCCGCAATTTGACGTGCAGTGTGTTGGCACTTTGCGTGAGCCAGTCTCCCAGCGCGTCGCGCACCAGCAGATGATCGGCGCCCGCCTGTGTCTGGATATGGTTGGATCGTCCTTCCGCAACGCCTGGGTCCAAGGTGATGACAAACTGGCCATTTGTCTGGAAAGACATGTCGACGCTATCCAAAAGCTCCTGAACGGACGGCGCGGCAGTGTTGTCTCCCATCAGCGCATAGGTACAAAAGGGCGCCTCGTCGCCATTGCGCTCGCCATGTATCTCGTAGTGGCCGCCATGTTCGATCGGGATGATTCGATAGATGAAATCCGGGCTGTCGCCACCCCAGCGGGAGCCCGGGACATCGCGCCCGAACCAGTGATGCGCAGGCGCCATGAACCGCGCGACCCGGGGATGAGCGCCGTCGCTGTTCGCGGCTCTGAACACGTGAGAAAAGACATATTCCTCGATCATGTTGTCGAATCGGTCCATCTGTTCGCGGGCGGGGTAGCCCACGGCGCTTCGCCAGAGCAGGGTCACGACAGAACGCGCCTTTTGAATGCGAGGGTGCTGCATCAGGCGCAGAGCGGTGTCTTCGACCTCCCGTTGTTCTGTCGTGGCAAGTGGATTGCTCATGGTCTGCTCGTCCCTTTTTCAGTGTCCCGAATTCAGCCTCGTAGCACGAATTCACTGGCCTATCGCCGTGTCCGGGCAATGGAGACACCGTACAGTAGCAGCGTAACGCGCCGCTGTACGTGAGCGGCCATGACAATGAGGTGTGAAAGATGAGACTGAAGGGGAAAGTGGCCATCGTTACCGGAGCGACCAAGGGCGTGGGGCGCGGAATCGCGCGTCGCTTCGCCGAGGAGGGCGCAAGCGTACTGCTGGCGGGCCGTACCGTCGACGCCGGCAAGGCGGTCGAACGGGAGATTCGTGATGCCGGGGGAAAGGCGCTGTTCGTGCGGACCGACCTCAGCGTCGAGGCCGATTGCAAGGGGATGGTCGAGGCGGCCGAGAAAGCCTTCGGTCCCCTGACGACGCTGGTCAATAACGCGGCCGCCACGCATCTGGTGGGCTCGGCTTCGCCGATCGCGGACAATCGCATGCATCTGGTGAAGAACGAGACGCTGCATGCGATGTGGGGCAGTGACCTGTACGGTCTCTTCTGGTCCTGCAAATATGCCTTGCTCGCCATGCTCGAGCACAAGGCAGGCGGTTCGATCGTCAACATCTCGTCCGGTGCCGCCTTTGGCGGCGGTGGCGACATGGACGCGTACGCCGCGTCCAAAGGAGCGATGCAGGGCATAACCCGATCGATGGCGGGCGAATACGCCGATTCGCGCATCCGGGTCAACGCGATCGTCCTTGGCCTGATCAACAACGGCGGCCCCGTCGCCGAGATGCTGAAGGATCCCAACTACGCCGCGGCGCTGCGCACGGCCATACCGCTGCCGATGGTCGGCGAGCCGGATGACATTGCCTGGGGTGCGGTCTACCTGGCGTCCGACGAGTCACGCTATATCACCGGCGCCTCGCTGCCGATCGACGGCGGTGCCAGCAACACCAAGCGAAACGAGTCGATCAGCGGCCAGGGATGGGCGGCAAAGAGGGACTGATACTGCCACGGGCCCCGGACAAAATGACCGTGGTCAATGACCGATCATCCAGGGACGTCGGGGCGCGGTCGCCTTCCTGCTCGTTATACGGCTGGCGCCGCCGCAGCACCCACAGCCGGAACCGTGTCTCAGCTGACCCGATGTCTTCGGCTGATGCTGGCTCTTCTCGTTGACGCGATGGGCGGCCCTGGTGGCCGCCGGCATCGCCGCAACCGCGACGGCCGTTGCAAACACCCTGGGGGCCGCGCGGCCGCAGTTTGGACAGGACTGCGGCGCGGCGCGCGCATTCATACTGACGCTGACGTCGAAGACCCCATGATCGGCGCATTCATATTCGTAAAGCGGCACGATCATTTGTCCTGCGACAGCGGCATCGGCACGTCGCTCTTGACGCTGCGGGTCGGACCGCTGGCGTTGGGCATGATGTCGAAGTCGAAGATCTCGGTCGGCAGCCACAGCGTCGCGCAGGCATTCGGAATGTCGACGACGCCACTGATGTGTCCCTGGACCGGTGCGCAACCCAGGATCGAGTAGGCCTGGGCCTTCGAGTAGCCAAACTTGGTCATATATTCGATCGCGTTGAGGCAAGCCTGGCGATAGGCGATATGCACGTCCAGGTAATGCTGTTTACCTTGCTCATCGACCGAGATGCCTTCAAAGATCAGGTAATTGTTGTAGGTCGGCACGATCGGACTCGGCTTGAATATCGGGTTCTTGATGCCGTACTTCGAGACACCATCCTTGATCAGGCTGACACGCAGGTGCAGCCAGCCCGCCATCTCGATGGCCCCGCAGAAGGTGATCTCGCCGTCACCCTGACTGAAATGCAGATCGCCCATCGAGAGGCCGCCGCCTTTGACATAGACGGGGAAGTAGATTTTCGAGCCGCGCGACAGATCCTTGATGTCACAGTTGCCGCCATGCTCACGCGGCGGCACGGTGCGTGCGCCCTCGGTCGCCGCGGTGTCGCGTGCCGACCCCTTCATCTGTCCCATGTGCGCGGTGCCGCCGAATGGCACGGTACCCAGCGGTGGCACGCGGTCCGGGTCGGTCGCGACCAGCGCCCCCTCGCGCGTATACCAGGTATCGAGCAGCTTCTTGTCCGGGAGGCAGCCAATGAGTCCCGGATGGATGAGCCCGGCAAAACTCACGCCGGGTATGTGTCGTGATTCGGTGTACATACCCTTGAAGTCCCAGATCGATTTCTGCGCCAGCGGAAAATGCTCGGTCAGGAATCCGCCGCCGTTCTTCTTCGAGAAGAAGCCGTTGAAGCCCCAGGCCGACTCGGGCTTGGCACCGATGTCCAGCAGATCGACGACCAGCAGATCGCCGGGCTCGGCGCCTTCCACGCCGATCGGGCCACTCAGAAAATGCACGATCGACAGGTCAATGTCGCGTACGTCATCCGCACTGTCATTGTTCTTGATGAAACCACCGGTCCAGTCGTAGGTCTCCATCAGGAAGTCGTCACCCGGCTTCACCCACGAGACCATCGGGATGTCCGGGTGCCAGCGATTGTGCACGCCAGGGTTCTCGTAGGGGGATTGGCCGAGGTTTACTTCGACAAGGGTCTTGGGCATGGCGGACTCCTGAATTGAATTCGATATCTATGCGTCAGACGGACAGGTAGGCGCTGAGCTTGGAATGGTCGGCGTCGGCGCGTGCGACCTCGTCGACGATGCTGCCGCGCTCGATGACCAGCAGGCGGTCAGCGATGTCCAGCGCAAAGCTCAGTACCTGCTCGGATACGATGATGGTCAGACCGCGCAGCCGGCGAATCTCCTTCAGCACGCGCGCCAGGTCCTTGATGATCGAGGGCTGAATACCTTCGGTAGGTTCGTCCAGCAGTAATACCTTTGGCTGCGTCACGAGCGCCCGTGCGATCGCCAGTTGCTGCTGCTGGCCGCCCGAGAGATTGCCTCCCTTGCGGTTGCGCATCTCCCACAGCACCGGGAACAGCTCGAATATCTCCTGTGGAATCGCGTCGTGGCTGTGACGCAGCCCGGTACGGATATTGTCGAGCACCGACAGGGTCGAAAAGATCATGCGGCCTTGGGGCACGATCGCCAGCCCCTGATGCACGCGCGAGTGGCTCGGCATATCCGTCAGCTCATTGGCATCCAGTCGCACCGAGCCTTTGCGGGTCGGCAAGATGCCGATCAGCGATTTGAACAGCGTGGTCTTGCCCATGCCGTTGCGGCCCATGACCGCCAGGATCTCCTGCGGCCGCGCAGCGAAACTCATGCCGTGGATGATCTCGCTCTGGCCGTAGCTGACACTGAGATTCTCGACCTGCAACATGGCTGTTTGACCCTCTGGCGGCTGGGCCGCGTCGTTGGCGGCGATCATCAATGACCCAGATAGACTTCGATCACGCGGGGATCCGCCTGCACCGTATCCATGTCGCCCTCGGCGATGATCCGGCCCTGATGCATGACCGTGACCTTGTGGGCGATGCTGCGAACGAAATCCATGTCGTGCTCGATCACGATCACCGAGCGGTTCAGACAGATTTTCTTCAGCAGTTCTCCGGTCTGCTGCCGCTCGCTGACGCTCATGCCGGCAACCGGTTCATCCAGCATCAGCAGTTCCGGGCTCTGGATCAACAACATGCCGATCTCCAGCCATTGTTTCTGGCCGTGGCTCAACGTATCCGCGCGAAGCTGCAGGCGGTCTTCGAGGAAGATCTCGCGTGCGATCTCCTTGACCCGCTCAACCACCTCGTCGGTGCGGCGAAAAGTGAGCGCGCCAAGGACACTGCGGCCCTTGGGGATCGAAACCTCCAGGTTCTCGAACACCGTGAGATTCTCGTAGATCGATGGGGCCTGAAATTTCCTGCCCACACCCGCGCGCACCCGGCGGTATTCGGGCAGTGACGTGATGTCGTGATTGTTGAAAGTGATCCTGCCGGACGTTGCGCGGGTCTTGCCGCAGATCAGATCCAGCAACGTGGTCTTGCCGGCGCCGTTGGGTCCGATGATCACACGCAACTCGTTGCGGTCCACGTAGAGATCGAGGTCATCGACTGCCTTGAAGCCGTCGAAGGACACCGTCAGGCCTTCCACATACAGCGCGACCTGATGCGGCACGGCGCCGGGTATCGAGCCGGCAATTTCGCCGCCGGGTTCGGTCATGGCATTTGCTCCAGGCGTTTGCGGCGTTCGGCCACGGTCTTCAGGCGGGCCGTGAGGCCCGCGAGCTTGATGTGCTTCTGGACGATGCCTGCGAGGCCGTCAGGGAAGAACATGACCACGGCGATGAACAGGCCGCCCATCAGGAACAACCAGAGCTGCGGAAAGCTCTCCGAAAAGTAGCTCTTGGCCCAGTTCACCACCAGGCAGCCGACGACGGCGCCGACGACCGACATGCGTCCACCCACCGCGGTGAAGATGACCATTTCGATCGATGGCACGATGCCGACGAACGAGGGCGACATGAAGCCGACCTGCAGCGTGAACATGGCCCCGCCCAGGGCCGACATCATGGCTGCCAGGACAAAGACGAACGTCTTGAACTGGGCAACGTCGTAACCGGAGAATCGCACGCGCTCTTCGCGATCACGCAGGGCCAGCAGCAGCTTGCCGAGCTTGCTGTTGATGATGTAGCGCCCCAGCAGCACCATCAGGAACAGCAGTCCGCCGTTGACGAAATACAGGATGTATTTTGCCGAGTCGGTCCGTATGTCCCATCCCAGCAGGGTACGAAGGTCGGTCATGCCGTTGACGCCGCCGGTGTAGCCCTGTTCACCGATGATCAGGATCGAGAGGATCGCGGCGATCGCCTGGGTGATGATCGCGAAGTAGACGCCGCCGACCCTCCGCCGGAACATCGCAGTGCCGATGATGAAAGCCAGCACGCCCGGCACCAGCACGACGGCCAGCAAAGTGAACGGCAGCGAGTGGAAGGGCTTCCAGAATGCAGGTAAGGCAGTCAGCTGATTCCAGTCCATGAAGTCCGGAATCCCCGGCGTCGACTGGATCTTGGTCGTTATCGGATCGGAAGCCTCGAGCTTCAGGAACATGGCCATGCAATAGCCACCTAGCCCGAAGAAGACGCCCTGGCCCAGGCTCAGGATGCCGCCATAGCCCCAGCAGAGCGTCAGTCCCACCGCGACGAACGCATACGTCAGATACTTGCCCACGAGGTTCAGGCGGAAGGCGTCAAGGCACAGCGGAGCGGCGACGAAGATCAGCAGGGCGAGTAGCACCAGGCTGATGACGTCTGCACGCTTCCACAGGCTTTTTTGGTCTGGCATGTGCGTGACTCCTCGGTGCCGGTCTTACTTGCGAACCTTGAAAGAGAACAGGCCTTCAGGACGGATCATCAGGATCACGATGATGGTCATCAGCGTGATGACCTTCGCCATGGAGCCCGTGATGAAGAATTCCAGCGTCGATTTGGTCTGTGCGATAGAGAATGCCGAAGCCACCGTTCCCAGCAGGCTCTGAGCACCGCCGAACACCACTGTCAGGAACGCATCGACGATGTAGGCGGAACCGCTCGTCGGTCCGGTGGAACCGATGGTCGTGAAGCACGCGCCGGCGATGCCGGCGATGCCGCAGCCGATCGTGAATGTCAGGCGATCCACGCGCGCGGTGTTGATGCCGACCGCGCCGGCCATCACCCGGTTCTGAATCGTGGCCCGCATCTGCAGGCCCCAGTGCGATCTGAACATGAAGATCGCCACGCCTACCGTGAGCAGCAGCGTCACCGCCATCACGAACAGGCCGTTGAGTGGGATGTCGATACTGCCGCCTGGATGCCAGGAACCAAGCAACCAGTTCGGCAGGGTGGCGCTCACTTCTCGCGCGCCAAAGA
>DATBAM010000067.1:0-3241 GCA_036271535.1 Steroidobacteraceae bacterium
TTTCTCTTCGGCGTCTAACTCCGACGGCACGGTGCAGATCACTGTGACGTTCTCCCCCGGCACCAATGCCGACATCGCGCAGGTGCAGGTCCAGAACAAGGTGCAGCAAGCGCTCCCGATCCTGCCGCAGGAGGTGCAGCAGCAGGGTGTCGTCGTCCTGAAATCGCAGAGCAGCTTCCTGCTCATCGTGGCGCTGTATGATTCCACCGGCCGCTATACCGACCTCGACATCGCCGACTTCATGGCGAGCAAACTCCAGGATCCGCTGAGCCGCATATCCGGCGTGGGGCAGGCGCAGGTGTTCGGTTCGGCCTATGCGATGCGCATCTGGCTCGACCCGTTCAAGCTGAACAGCTACGGCCTCACGCCAGCAGATATCCAGGCCGCCATTCTGGCGCAGAACACCCAGGTATCGGCCGGCGAGCTCGGCGCGCAACCGACCGTTCCGGGTCAGCAGCTCGATGCGACAGTGACGGCACAGTCGCGGCTGCAGACACCCGAGCAGTTCCGCGCCATCGTGCTCAAGAGCAGCCAGGCCGGCGCCACCGTCCATCTCGGTGACGTAGCGCGCGTCGAACTCGGCGCCCAGGACTATTCGACCGTCAGCCGCATGAACGGCAGACCGGCTTCCGGTATCGCGATCCAGCTCGCGCCGGGCGCCAACGCCCTCAAGACCGCAGACGCGGTGAAAGCCAAAGCCGCGGAACTGGCCGCTACCTTCCCACCGGGCGTGAAACTCGCCTTTCCGGTGGACAACACGACGTTCATCCGGCTTTCGATCAACGACGTGATCAAGACGCTGGTGGAAGCGACGCTCCTCGTGATTGTGGTGATGTTCGTGTTCCTGCAGGACTGGCGCACGACCTTGATCCCGGCGATCGCCGTGCCCGTCGTCCTGCTGGGCACGTTTGCAGTGCTTGCGGCTTTCAACTACTCGATCAACACGCTCACCATGTTCGCCCTTGTGCTGGCGATCGGTCTTCTGGTCGATGACGCCATCGTTGTGGTCGAGAACGTCGAGCGTCTGATGCGCGAGGAAGGACTCTCGCCCAAGGAAGCCACCAAAAAATCGATGCAGGAGATCACCGGCGCCCTGATCGGCATCGCGTTGGTGCTGTCCGCGGTATTCCTGCCGATGGCATTCTTCAGCGGCTCGACGGGCGTGATCTACCGCCAGTTCTCGGTCACCATCGTGTCAGCCATGGTGCTCTCCATCACGGTCGCGCTGGTCCTGACGCCGGCGCTCTGTGCAACGTTGCTGAAGGCTCCCCCAGACGGGGCGGAGAAACAGCACGGCCGCTTCTTCACCTGGTTCAACAACACGTTCGACTACGGCCGCGAGCGTTACCGCCACGCGCTGGAACGGTTCCTGCGCTGGGTTTGGCCGGCAACGGCCATCTTTGCCGCGATCGTTGCGGTGCTGATCGTGCTGTTCGTCCGCCTGCCCACCGCGTTCCTGCCGGAAGAGGACCAGGGGGCGGTCATCACGCAGATCACGCTGCCCGTGGGCGCCACGCAGGCGCGCACACTCGCCGTCGCCAAGCAGGTCGAGCACTATTACATGGTCGACGAGAAGGCGAATGTGGAGACCGTGTTCATCGTGGCGGGCTTCAGCTTTGCCGGCGCCGGGCAGAACTCCGGCATCTCGTTCGTGCATCTGCGCCCGTGGAACGAACGCTCCGGCGCGAAGAACCACGCAGCGGGCATCGTGCAGCGTGCGATGAAGACCTTCGTGGGCTTCCGCGATGCGATGGTGTTCGCACTGGTGCCGCCCGCGGTGCAGGAACTCGGACGGTCCTCCGGCTTCGACGTCGAAATGGAGGATCGCGGCAATCTCGGCCACGACGGTCTGATGAAAGCGCGCAACCAGTTCCTCGCCATGGCGGCGAAAGATCCGCTGCTGGCCGGCGTGCGCCCCAACGGGCTCGACGATACCGCGCAGCTGCACATCAGCATCGATCAGGAAAAGGCGACGGCGCTGGGCGTTTCCATCGCCGACGTCAACAACACGCTGGCCGCGGCGTGGGGTGGATTGTTCGTCGACGATTTCATCGATCGCGGCCGCGTCAAGCAGGTCTATATCGAGGCCGATGCGCCGTACCGCATGGTCCCCGACGATCTCTATCGCTGGTATGTGCGCAATTCGTCCGGCGAGATGACGCCGTTCTCCTCTTTCGCGAGCTTTGCGTGGACGCTCGGCCCGGCGAAGCTCGAACGCTATCAGGGCGTGGGCTCACTTGAGATCCAGGGCTCGCCGGCCCCGGGGCAGAGTAGCGGCACCGCCATGAACGAGGTCGTAAAGCTATTCAAAAAATTGCCAGCCGGTGTTGGCCTCGAGTGGACGGGGCTTTCGTATCAGGAGATCCAGGCGGGATCGCAAACCTATGCGCTCTACGGCATTTCGCTCCTGGTCGTGTTCCTGCTGCTGGCCGCACTCTACGAAAGCTGGTCCATTCCGCTCTCGGTGATGCTGGTCATTCCGCTCGGCATTGTGGGCGCGGTGCTCGCGGCCACGCTGCGCGGTCTCTACAACGACATCTATTTCCAGGTCGGTCTCGTCACCACCATGGGCCTGTCGGCGAAGAACGCGATCCTGATCGTGGAGTTCGCGGTGGACGCACAGAAGGGCGGCGCCTCCATCCGCGATTCGGCGCTGCAGGGCGCGCGGCTTCGGCTGCGCCCGATCCTGATGACCTCGCTCGCGTTCATCGCCGGCGTGCTGCCGCTCGCGGTTTCGAGCGGCGCGGGCGCCGCCAGCCAGAACGACATCGGGACCGGCGTGATCGGCGGTATGTTGTCGGGAACCGCACTCGCGATCTTCTTCGTGCCGCTGTTCTACGAGATCGTGCGCGAACGGCTTGGCTGACGCCGCCTCACATCAAATGACCGTCTGACGCTTTTTTTACCCCGCATAGCCCAAACGGATTACGCGGCAAAGCAGGCAGTTCGCTACCGTCCAGCCCAAATCAGGCACCACGTGGCCGGCCTCCGGCCACGCAAGCGCGCCCGATCGAGCGGAGCACGACGCGATCATGGCCAACTTCATCGGTACGACCGGCAACGACAAATTCACTGGCACCGACGCTGCCGACACCTTCGATCTGTCGCAAGGCGGCCATGACACCGCCTTTGGCGGAGGCGGCAACGACGTATTCACGATGGGGGCGCAGCTCGATCCGCTCGACAAGATCGACGGCGGCACCGGCTACGACATCGTTCAGCTCAACGGCAATTACAATCT
>DATBAM010000068.1:0-6263 GCA_036271535.1 Steroidobacteraceae bacterium
CAACGGTGCGGGCGTCGAGATCTCTAGCGAGGCGTCAGCCTTGGCCTATGCCAATAAGCAGATCGACAAGCTGGCCGAGGCGATGCGCTACTCCCTCAAAAGCCAGCTGACCGGGCTGCCCGCGGACGATCGGGAGCTGAACGCGTGCGAGGCGGTTCGCCACCTGTTGCGCAATATCAGCATGGGGCATGCCAGCTACATGGAGGCGGACTATCTGAATCCGGAGTTGACCCGGATGAGTGCCACCGCTCGCATTCAGTTCCAGCTGCCGTCCGTAGATTGCATGTATCACACGGCGCTGCTGCACGGAGACTATAGCTACCGCCTGCAGGGTTATCGGGGCACGGCCATGATTTTCCAGGTGACCACGTACCGCGGAAATGCCGCGGAGCTGGTCGACTGGAAGACCTGGTGCGTCGCCAACAATATCGATCAGCCGGAACTCGCCGCCGGTCGCACGATCGATATTGTGCTCAGCCGTGCGAAGCCCGCGCAGCTTGCGGCGGATTCGTTCTGGATGGAGATTCCGCCGGGCATCTGCGAGCTGCATCTGCGGCAGTACTACGGCGACTGGGATACCGAGGAGCCGGCAGATTTGCGGATTGTTCGCGAAGATCAGACCTTTCCGGCACCGATCCTGACCCGCGAGCTGGCCGATCTTCGCTTCAATCGGCTGCTCAATTTCCTGCGCGTGCATTCGGATTTCGGCCGCAAGGGCGTGCAGGCGCATATCGACGCCGATCCGGCGGAGGTGCCCGAACTGGTAGTACCTGGCGCGTTCGAAGGGACTCAGTATTTCAACGGTCACTTCCGTTGTCAGCCGGATCAGGCGGCAATCCTGGAATTCGATGATGCGGGAGCCCCCTATTGGAATGTCGAGCTGCTCAATCAACAATGGGAGCCGGGCGATTTCTGGACCCGGTTGTCCTCCTATAACAAGACCCAGGTGCACACCGATCCGGACGGGCGTATCCGGCTGGTGGCGAGCTGGAAGGATCCGGGTGTTCCGAACTGGCTGGACTGTTCCGGGCGCGTGTTGACCCTGATGGGGTTCCGCTTCTTCCGCGCACCGGCAACCGTGGCCAAGCCACGCATCCGCATCGTCCCGCTCGCGACGGTTCGCGACCACTTGCCGCCGTCGCCCGCCGTGACGCCACCACAGCGCTACGACCTGCTGAAACGACGCCACCTGTCCGTCTATCGACGCCGCTACGGCGACTTCTGAATCGCGCGGAACTGGAAGACATGATGCATCTCAACAGCATGCAGAATGCCTACGTGACGAGAGACCTGGACAAGGCCGTCGCGCAGCTGACGCAGACGCACGGACTTCGCAATTTCATTTACTTCGATCCTGACATCGAAGTGAAAACACCCGCGGGTGTGGGCCGTGCCCAGACCAGAGTCGCCATGGCATGGGCCGGTGCGACGCAGATAGAGATTATCCAGCCCGTCGCAGGGCTGGTCGATCTCTATCAACCTTATTTGGCCGCCGACGATTCCATGCGGTTTCACCATTGCGCGGTTCGTGTGGATGACTGGCCTGTCTTTTGTGAAAAGGTCGCGCGCAATGGGTATACCGTTGCGTATGCGAGCGGACTCGACGGTCTGGAATTCATGTATCTAGACGCCAGGCAAACGCTGGGTCACTACGTGGAGTACATCTGGGCAACGCCGCACTGGTGGAAAGCCATGGGTGCACCGGGATACTGAATCGATCGCAGGGGGGTACGTGAAGAGACTGGAAGGCAAGGTAGCGTTGATCACCGGTGCAGGCACCGGTATCGGACGGGGGATCGCGCAGCTGTTCGCCGCCGAAGGGGCAAAGATCGTGATCGCGGCTCGTCGCGAGGATCCCTTGCGCGGCACCGTGGCGCTGGCGCCCGACGCCATCAGTTATGTGCAGATGGACCTGATGAGTCGAACTGATCGTCACCGTGCGGTGGACACCGTTCTGCAGCGACACGGCCGACTGGACGTCCTCGTCAACAATGCCGGCAACCAGATCAACAAGGCGTTCGCAGAGCAGACAGAGGACGAGATCGACGAGGTCATCCGGACGAACGTCATCTCGACCGCTCAACTCATTCATCGCGCGTTGGCTGCCTTGCGCCAGACACGCGGCAATGTGGTCAATATCTCGTCGACGGCGGGCCGCTTCATACCGATGCCATCAGCTGGAATTACGACTTATAGCACCTCGCGCGGCGGCATGAACATGATGACACGATCGCTCGCGACCGAGCTCGGTCCGATGGGGGTACGCATCAACGCCGTGGCGCCTGGTCTTACTTACGGCGAGGTCTCTGGCGCAACGTTGTTGAGCGACCCGGCCCGGCTGGCGTCGCTCGAAGCATTGACCCCGTTGGGGCGGATCGGGCAACCGGCGGATATCGCGCGCGCGGTCCTGTACCTCGCGAGTGATGAAGCGGAATGGATCACCGGACAGATCCTGGATTCGAGTGGCGGCTGGTGGATTGGGGGAGGTTAGATTTATGACGATGCAGGAACATGGCGCCGGCGCCTCCGGTGGTGGTTGCCCCGTTCACGGCGCAGTGGCGTCGGTGCGAGACTCGCTGTCGGATCCGCGTATCCAGATCGATCCGAACGGGTTCTTCGAGAAGCTGCGCAACGAAGCACCGGTCTACTACGACGAGAAGATCGCGATGTACCTGGTGTCGCGCTACGAGGATGTTCAGACGGTACTGCGCGACGCCGCGACCTATTCTCTAGAAGCGGGCTACGTTCAGCAGTTCGCCAAGGGGTTTGCCGCCGAGTACGAGCAGATCCTGAAGGACAGCGGCGGCGGATACTTTCCTGACGCCATCATGACCGACCCGCCATACCACACCCGGATTCGCTCGCTGGTCGAGCATGCGTTCACCGCGCACCGCGTGGCGACGCTGGCACCGCGCATCACCGATCTGGTCGAGCGACTCATCAATCAGGTGGCCGAGAAGGCGGAGGGCGGGGCGGTAGTAGACGTCGTGTCCGAATTCTCCGTCCCGCTCACGACCGGTATCATCTGCGAACAGCTCGGCTTTGATGAGCTCGATCCGCGCAAGGTGCAGGCCTGGTCGAACGCGGTGGTGGCACAGATCGGAAACATGCAGAGCCGCGAGCAGATGCTGCAGAACGCGCGCAATATCTGCGAGCTTCAGAACACCATCATCGCCACCATGCGCGCCCGTGAAGTGACGCCGCGCGAGGACATGATCTCGGATCTGGTGCATGCAACCAACGCCGATGGTGGGAAGCTCACCTTCGAAGAGGCCGTCTCACTGATCCGGGCGCTGTTGATCGGCGGCAACGAAACGACGGCCATTACCCTCACCAATCTCTTCATGATCCTCGCGACTCGCCCCGACATCGCGCAGCAGCTGCAACAGTCTGCGGACGACGACCGCCTGCTCAATCGCTTCGTCGAGGAACTGTTGCGGTTCGATCCTCCCACCCGGGGCCTGATGCGCATGACCACCTGCGAGACGGAACTCGGCGGGGTGCACCTGCCGAAGGGCGCGCATCTGCTGGTGTTGTTCAGTTCGGCCTGCGACGACGAAAGGGAATTTGCCTGCCCGCGCAATTTCGACCTGAACCGGAAGAACCTCGCCAAGCACGTGGCCTTCGGCGGCGGGATTCATCGATGTATCGGTGCGTCGCTGGCGCGAATGGAGATCAAGGTCGTATCCCGCGAGGTGGTACGGCGATTGGAGGATATCCGGCTGACGGTTCCGCCCGACGATGTCCGTTACATACCGACGATCATCTCTCACGCGATCGCAAGTCTGCCCGTGACCTTCAAGCGTCGCCAGGTAATGACTTCGCAGCTCGAGCCAGCCTAAAGGAGTGGTGTGCTGTGAAGGAATTAAAGAGCAAGGTTGTGATCATCACCGGAGCGTCGGCCGGAATCGGTAAAGCCGCGGCCCTGGCCGCGGCCGACGCCGGCGCCCGTCTCATCCTGGCGGACCGAGAGGAAGACGCGGGGATCGCAGTGTGCGCTGAAGCGCGCGCCCGGGGAGCACAGGCGCAATTCCTCAAGGTCGATGTCGCGAACGAGGCGGATGTGGCGCGCATGGTGGATGCGGCGCTGACGGCGTACGGTCGTCTTGATGGTGCCTTCAACAATGCCGCGATTGCTTCATTGGGCGTGCCACTGGTGGAGCTGACGCTGGAACTCTACGAACGTACGCAGAGCATCAATCTGCGTGGTGTCTTCCTGTGCATGAAGTACGAGATACAGGCCATGGTCAGGACCGGCGGAGGTGCTATCGTCAATACGTCTTCCGCAGCGGCAATTTCCGCCATTCCCAACGCTGCTGAGTATTCTGCGGCGAAGGCCGGGATTCTGGGAATTACGCGTTCGGCGGCGTTCGACTACGGCCCGAAAGGTGTTCGCGTCAATGCCATACTTCCGGGTGCCACCCGCACGGCGATGGTGCTCAACGCGGCAGCAAAAATGCCGGGTCTCGAGAAGGCGCTGGCCGCGCGCCAGCCGATCGGGCGACTGCTCGAGCCCGAGGAGGTCGCAGCGGCAGCGCTGTGGCTGATCTCCGATGCTGCATCGGCGGTAACCGGTGTCTGCATGCCGGTCGATGGCGGTATGACGCTATCCTGATCGCGCGGGCAGTGGCGCTCGACCGTCTAGGTGTAGTATCCAATCGCGCTGTCGGACGCGTACGCCGCCGTCGATTCCATGGAACTGTGCCTCGATTCCTTGACGCTGACAGACACCGACCCGGTTGACCTCATCCGTGCCGCAGGAAGCGCCGGGTTCGATCTGGTCAGTCTCTGGGTACAGCCGCCAGCACTCTATGCCCGGGCGCTGCTGACGAACGATCAAGTGCGGGATTGTGTTGCCGCGCTTGGCGATGCGGGCGTGCGCGCGGGCCCGCTGGAGGCGTTCGATCTCGCCTCGGCCGTTGCCGTCGAATCGTTTGTGCCAGCACTCGAGCGAGGCGCGCGGCTCGGCGCGCGCACGGCTTCCGCCATCAACATGCAGAATCGCGACGCCGCCCACGTCAGTGATCTGCTGGCGCGATTTGGCGAGCTGGCGCGTGGATTCGGCCTGGGTATCATGATCGAGCCGCTGGCCGGATGGGCTACCTCAACCCTCGAGCAGGCACAATCGATGATCCTCGCCGCGCAGGTCGATGCCGGTATCGTGTTCGATATTGCGCATTTGATTCGGGCGGGCGGCTCCGTTGCCGATCTTGCCGCCGTCGAACGCGGATTGCTGTGGCATGCGCAGCTCTGTGACGGCGTGGCGTCGTTGACGCGCGAAGAAGCCGTCATCGAATCGTGGCAGGAGCGGCTCTATCCGGGTGACGGTGTGTTTCCTCTCGTGGAAGCCTTGCGCGCGTTGCCCCGAGACATATCTTGGGGTATCGAGGCGCCCAGTCGCCGGCGCGCATCGCAGGGCATGACCGCTCGACAGCAGGCCGTGGAGGCGATGGCAGCGATGCGACGAACGATCGACCGTGTCCTGGCCACCAATGGTGGATGACCTGAAAACGCTCAAAGTCGGCTAATTCGAACAGGTGGCATCGGGTATCCATCTCTAAGGCTTGTGCGTCGATTACAAGTGTGACGTCGTCTGGTATAGCGGTGTCATCGCGGGCGGCATGGTCCGCACGCCTGCGCACTTCAAATTCTAGAGCAGTCGGGTATCCTCGGGCGCTCGATCGAATCGCCCGTGTCGGCCATCGACATAGTGAATGCTCGCCGCAAGTTCGGCCGGGTCTACGCCATCAAGCAATGCCACCGGAATAAAATAGTACGGCGTGCCATCGGGCCCGAGCTCGCCGCGCCCCGGCGTGTGGATTCCGCAGACCCTGCAGAAGTAATAGTGCAGATGAGGCGTCGGCTGACTCATCGGAGTCCATACGTATTCGATCTGCGCGTCCTCTCCCCACAGCAGACGAAAGTGCTCGGGCCGAGCATAGGTCAACCAGGAACGCGCCTTGGAGCAGAACGAACAATTGCACCGCGTCGTGCCGACACTGAAATCGATATCTACTTCGAACTGGACCGCTCCGCAGTGGCAGCTGCCATGATAGGTTTTCAGCGACATGACTGACGCTCCTCAAGCGCAGCGACGACGCTCCCATCTGGTTGCTGTTGATTCCGCGAAATCGTCTGCGCCTTGAAGATTCTATGCCGTTTCCACCATTGCAGCGGCGCTGAATGAGTCGCTGCTAAGCAGCAGCACGAGTTCACGGCTGTGATCACTTGGGCTTTCGTCCCACAGGAACTGCCGATATGTG
>DATBAM010000069.1:0-4850 GCA_036271535.1 Steroidobacteraceae bacterium
CGATGCGATCAAGGCAGGAACGATCGGCAACCTGCTCAATCTCGTGGGAGCCGGTCCGGTGCGCGAGATGCAGGAGCTGGCAGTGAACCACTCGCGTCTGCGCATCCCGCTGCTGATCGGCCTGGACGTGATCCACGGCCATCGCACGCTCTTCCCGATACCGCTCGGCGAGACCTGCGCCTTCGATCGCGCGCTTTGGGAGCGTTCGGCACGGGAGGCCGCAATCGAAGCGGCGGCGGATGGCCTGGCGCTGACCTTTGCGCCGATGCTCGACGTCGCGCGCGATCCGCGCTGGGGGCGGATCGCGGAATCGCCAGGCGAGGATCCATGGCTCGCGAGCCAGTACGCGGTCGCCAAGATACGCGGAATCCAAGGCGTGCAGCTGGCCTCGGCCGATTCGTTGGCGGCCTGCGCCAAACACTACTGCGCCTATGGTGCGGTGACGGCAGGACGTGACTACGCCTCGGTCGACCTGTCCGACCGGACCCTCGAGGAGGTGCATCTGCCGGCTTTCCGAGCGGCGGTGCAGGCCGGCGTGGCGACGGTGATGCCCGCTTTCACGGATATCGGCGGAATACCGATGACCATTCATCGCCCGCTGTTGCGCCAGCGGCTGCGGACGGACTTCGGTTTCGACGGCGTGATCATCAGCGACTACAACGCCATCGCGGAACTGCTCAAGCATGGGGTCGCGGCCGATCTCGCCGAAGCGGCCGCGCTCTCGCTGAAGGCGGGCGTCGATATCGACATGATGGCCAACGCCTACCGCCATGGCTTGCCGGTGGCGCTCGAGCGTGGCCTGGTCGAGATGGACGACATCGATCAGTGCGTCCGCCGGGTTCTGGCACTCAAGGAACGCCTGGGACTGTTCGATGATCCGTATCGGCGTGGCGGCCCGGAGCAACCCCAGGTGATAAGCACCCGGCGGCAGTTCGCGCGCGAGGCGGCAGCGAGCTCGATCGTGATGCTGCAAAACATCCGCAAGGCGCTGCCGCTGCGAAGCGATCTGACGACGCTGTGCGTGGCAGGCCCGCTGGGCGATGCAGCCGCCGAGATGGGCGGCTGCTGGGGTGCGGCCCAGGACATGTCACAGCATGTCAGCGTGCTGCAGGGACTGCGCGCGGCGCTTCCGGAGGTGCTGGTAACCCATGCGCCCGGCGTAGCTATCAGCGGTGACGACCAGACCCAGCTCGAGGACGCCGTGAGCGTATGCGAGGGTGCCGACGTTGTCATCCTATGCGTCGGCGAAGCCGCCAATATGAGCGGTGAGGCTGCCTGCCGTACCGATCTCGATCTGCCAGGACAGCAGCGTGCGCTGGCGCAGGCCGTATTCGAGACGGCCAGCAATCATGACATCCCGGTCATCGTGGTGCTGTTCTGCGGCCGACCGCTGACGCTACCTTGGCTGTTCGAACGCGCCGATGCGGTACTGGTTGCCTGGTTTCTGGGCAGCGAGGCAGGCAACGCGGTGGCGGACATCGTTACCGGTCGGGTCTCGCCCAGCGCGCGCACCGCGGTCTCGTGGCCGCGCTCGACAGGACAGGTGCCGGTGTTCTTCGCGCAGCGTCCGAGTGGCCGGCCCGCCAGCGCCAGCGATCATTTCACCAGCAAGTACCTGGACTCTCCGAACGATCCGCTGTTTCCATTCGGTCACGGCCTGACCTACGGACAGCTCGCCTACGCCGACTTGCGCGTCACGCCGGAGCAGGCCAGCGAGCGCGAAACATTTTCGATCGCGGTATCCGTGACGAATTCGGGCGAGCGCGCGGCGCAGGAGACCGTGTTCCTTTTCGTGCGTGACCCGGTGGCCAGCGTTTCGCGTCCGGTACTCGAGCTGAAGGGTTTTACCCGTGTGCTGATACAGCCTGGCGAGACCGTCAGCGTGCAACTGACGTTGCAGGCAACCGAACTGCGATTTCCCGATGCCGATCTGAAGAGTATTTTCGAGACGGGAGCAATCGAGATCCTGGTGGGCCCGAGTGCCGAACGGGCCCGGCTGCTCGTCGCCTGCGTCACGCTGACGACATGACCGCATGACCGCATGACCGCATGACCGCATGACCCGTCCGGACGATCTGCCGCGCGTACTCGGCGGCACGCACGCGACTGCAATCGTGGTCGGGACCATCATCGGCAGCGGCATTTTCCTCGTGCCGGCGGAAATGATGGCCGCTGTTGGCACGCCGCTCATGGTGTTTGCTGCCTGGATCGTCGGTGGCCTGCTGTCGCTGTTCGGTGCGATGACCTATGCGGAACTGGCAGCGATGCTGCCGTACGCGGGTGGGGAGTATGTGTATCTGCGCGGCGCCTACGGCGACCGGCTGGGTTTCCTGTACATGTGGACCTGGTTCGCGGTCGCCAAACCGGCGTCGATCGCGTCCGTGACGATCGGGCTTGCGCGCACGTTGGGCCTGTTTGGGGCGTTTCACTGGCTGGATTCGCCGCTCATCGCCGGACCGTGGCCGATCGCC
Organism: Steroidobacteraceae bacterium; assembly: GCA_036271535.1. Taxonomy (GTDB): domain Bacteria; phylum Pseudomonadota; class Gammaproteobacteria; order Steroidobacterales; family Steroidobacteraceae; genus FEN-1191. The sequence goes on from DATBAM010000069.1 coordinate 2,472, forward strand.
TGGTCGCAGCTGTTCGCGATCGGCGTGACCTGGATTATCACGGGCCTGAACTACCTGGGCATCCGCAAGGCCGGTGATTTCCAGGTCGTGTCGACCGTTCTCAAGGTGCTGCTGATCGTGGTCGTGGTGGCGTGCTGCTTCGCCTGCGCGCACGGCTCCTGGGCGAACTTTGCAACCACCGTCAAACCGTTGCGCGGCGGGGGTTTCGACGGTTTCATGGTCGCGTTGATCGCGACGCTCTGGGCTTACGATGGCTGGAATGATCTGACCATGGTGGCGGGCGAAATCCGCGAGCCTCAGCGCAATCTGCCGCGGGCGCTGATCGCGGGTCTGGCGATCGTAGCGGCACTGTTCATCGCAACCAATGCCGGTATGCAGTACGTGCTCAATGCGGGGCAGATCGCGGCTTCGCCGCGGCCCGCAGTGGCGGCGCTTCAATCGGTGGCGGGTCCCGCCGGTGTGACGCTCGTGGCCGCGGGCATGGCACTGAGTATCTTCGTGACGTTGAATGGCACCATCATGTCCGGGGCCCGGATACCGTACGCGGCTGCGCGCGATGGCTTGTTCTTTCCCGTGTTCGCCCGCATCCAGCCGCGCTTCAGAAGTCCTTCGACATCGCTGATCGCGCAGGGAGTGCTCGCTTCTGCGCTGCTGCTGGTGCTGGGACGATTCCAGCAGCTGTTCGAGCTGGCCGTGTTCGCCGAGTGGCTGTTCTACATGCTGACGGCCACCACCGTGTTCATCTATCGCCGCCGGCGGCCGCACGCACCGCGCCCGTACCGGGTCTGGGGCTATCCAATCCTGCCGGTCGTTTTCATTCTGTCTTCCGCGGTTATACTGATTTCCAGCTTTACCGGTAACCTGCGTGGCTCGCTGATCGGCAGTGCGCTGATCCTTGCCGGGCTGCCCCTTTTTGAGTGGATCCGACGCCGAGGGTCTATACTGCCGCCCGAGCTCAATACATAGGCCCCACGGATCGCCGCATGCGTCGTCGCCGTACCGATCTGCACGTCATACGCAATCGCCGCGTCGCGGCACCGCCGCCGCTGCCGGGGCCTCACGTCGCCGCGCACGTGCGCTACCCCAGCGTGGCCGAGCAGGCGATGCAGTTCCTCACCCGTTATCTGTTCGCGGTACTGGGACTGGTGTTCTTCAATTTCGGCAAGGACCTTGCGCCGATCTGGATGGACGTCCGGCATCTCAATGTCGTCTTCTCTGTCTACCTCACGATCAACACGCTGCTGCTGCTGCACGCGCACTACGTCCCGCGCTCGGCGCTACGGTATCGGGTAGCCCTGTGGATCGATACCGCGATGGTGACGACTTGCGTGGCCAACGATCCCAACACCATTCCGCCATCGCTGGTGGCGTACATCGTCGTCGTGCTCGGCAATGGCATGCGCTACGGGTTACGCTTCTTCGCCGAAGCCCTGTGCGCAACGCTGCTGGGTGCCGGGATCGGTCTTGGCGGACGCTACTGGCATGAAAACAGTGCGTTCAGCGAAGGCACGATGTTTCTGAGCCTGTTTGGCGCCATCATCGTCATCTACGCCTATAATTTGATGGCGCGCATCGAAAGGACGCGCCGTCGCACCGAGCAGCGCATGCGGACCGATGCGTTGACAGGGCTGCTGAACCGTCATGGATTGAGCGAGGCGATCGATGCCTGGGCGACCGATCGTAAATGGGCTGCCCGCAAGGCCGTCGTCATCATGGCGGACCTCGACAACTTCAAGCACGTCAACGATACGCGCGGTCACGCCGAGGGTGATCGCGTGCTGCGCGAGGTCGCGACGCTGCTCATCACGACGCTGCGCCCCAACGATCTCATTGCGCGCTATGGCGGCGATGAGTTCGTGGCCGTTCTGGCCGATGTCGAGTTACCGGAAGCGCAATCCATCGCCGGTCGTGTGCAGACAGTCGTCGAAGGATGGTTCGCAACGCACGCCCCCAAGTGCGGCATCAGCATAGGTTGCGCGACCGCGTCCGAGGAGCCCTGGAATCTGGACACGGTGCTGCAGTCTGCCGATCGTCTGTTGTACGAATCCAAATCGCGTCGCGAGAGCATCCGGCCGCAACGGGCTGGATCGTGAGCGGGCTCTGAGGCTCGTCCTACATCGGGAGTCGCCATTCGCCTGTCAGGCTCTTCGTCCGTATGCGCCTACTCTTGGCTTCCATCGTTTGCCAGGAGGCTATCAAGGTGAAATGCAATGTCAGGGTGAAGAGCGGTTTGATCGTTGCTGCCGCTGTCGTCGCGTCGTTCGCGCTGTCGGGTTGCCAGCAGGCGTCGTCTCCCGACACGGTCCAGAAGAACGTGTCCAACGCGCAATCGGATGCTGCCAAGGATACGCAGAAGGCGGTGCAGGATCAGACCAAGAC
>DATBAM010000070.1:0-37716 GCA_036271535.1 Steroidobacteraceae bacterium
GACAAGCGTGCCTGCCTCCGGCCGCCGTGCACAGCGGCCTTTCGAGCCCGACAATAGCGAAATGCTGGTACCGAACTGCTACTCGGTGGTAGCAGCACTGCTTGGCGGCAGGCGCCGGGGTTCTCCGTCGCGCGCCTGCACCCAGATCAGATCGCGCAACACATGTCCCTTGGGATCCAGATGCAGTTCGCCGGTGAGACCGCTGACTTGAACCTGTGCCAGGTCACGGTGTGCAGACATTGAAACCATCAGCTGGCACGCGTCATATCCGAACGCGAACAGGCGACTGCGCCATGCCGCCTTGCCCTCCCATGCCTGACCAATGGCTGCACGATTGGAGTCCGTGCCATTGTCATCGGCGATCATCCACGGCATGTCGGGATACATCAGCCCGTCGATGTCTCGGTTGGCATCGAGTGAGTCGGGCTCATAGGCATTCGACAGCGCATAGGTCGGGATATCGCCCGCGTAGAAATACTTCAGCTGCGGCACCAGCAGACGGGCGTTGTTCGCGCGCTCCGTGATCACGAAAATAAACTCGATGTCGGCGCGGTGCCGAGGTTCGAAGTTGAGTTTGGTGCCCAGCGCACTCTGCAGCCGTTGTTGGCGTTCAGCGCTGTCCGAAACACGAAGAATGCTCTGTATCTCATAGCCATAATCGGTTTCGGCGGGATCGTATTCGGCCTGTGCGAGCAGGTTGCCGCCATCCGCGGTCAGCTCTCGAGTGAAGGCATCGACCACGCGGGCGCCCCACTCGCCCTTTGGCACCAGGGCGATGCCGCGATGATGGCCGTCGGCGATCATGCGACGCGCGATCAGCCGCGCTTCGTTTTCGGGTGACAGGGCAAACTGATACAGACCACTCGGCGCGGCGCGGTCGGCCGACAGATAGTTGAGAGCGAGCACCGGAATCGGCTGGGAGCCCGCACTTGCGACGGCCGCGACATCGTCGCGCAGCAGCGGACCGACGATGAACGTACTGCCCGCGGCACGCGCCGTGGCGATGGCCTCGGCGGGCGGCAGTGCGCTGGTGTCGTAGGCCTTGAGCTCTGGCCGGCTGGCCGCTGGCAACTGATCGTAAGCTGCCTGGAAGCCGTCTCGTATGGTCGCTGCCTGACCGGCGGCGGGACCCGTCAGCGGCAGCAATAGCGCCACTTTCGAGTTGCTGGTCATGGTGGCCACGAGCGGTGCCGGTACCGCCTGCGGCAGGATCTCGGCGGCAGGATGGTTCGGGTATTTGGCGCGCCAGGCCGCCGCTTCAGAGCCGCCCGCGATCGACGCACCGTGCTGCTCGCTCGCGATGGCACCGAGTTCCAGCCAGCCCCGAACCGTATTGTCGGTGCTGGCCTGTGGGTCGAGTTTTATCCCCCTATCGCGTGCCGCCCGCAACAGCTGCAGCAACTGCGTCCGCAACTGCGTGCGCTCGGTGGGATTGAGCGCGTAGTGCTCGCCGGTCATTTCGGCACGGATGCCGTCCACCGGTCGATCGGCGGCGAGCGCTATGCGCATTCGCAGCGGGTAATAACGTGAACCCGCGGTGGCGCCGGTGCTGTCCGGTATGGCGTTGATCCTCTGCCAGGCGTCGGCGGCGCGATTCTGCAGTAGCAGGCTCTCGGCCTCGATCATCGAACGCTCGAGCGACTGGGGTGCCGCCATGGGCTGATTGAGCGCCGCGATGATGCGGGCCGCGTCCTGCGGTCGATTGGCTGCCAGCCACTCGCGTGCGGCGCTCAGCTGCATGTCCACCTGTGCCGTGCCAGTGCGCGATGCGGCAAGGCTTTCGTACTGGGTGGCTGCCCGGGCGTGATCGCCCCCGTGCGCGGCGCTCTCGGCGGAGTCTTCGGTCGCCGCCCGTTGCGATACCGGCGGCGGCAGGATGGCGCAGCTCGCGAGCAGTGCAGTGAGCAGCACCAGGCAGTGACGCCGCAACGCCGGACGGATTCTGATCTGTTTCATCGACATGATGCCCTGCATGCTGGGAAGATTGCCGGTCAACAACACCCATGCCGGCGGAGAATTATAGTGGCAGGCCGACTCGATGTAGTCGCGACTCCAATAGGAAATCTGCGCGATCTGAGTCCGCGCGCCCTCGAGAGCCTGTCGCAGGCATCCGTGATTGCCGCGGAAGACACCCGGCACACGATTCAACTGCTGAACGCTATCGGCGTGACGGCCAAACTGATCTCCCTGCACGACTACAACGAGCAGCATCGAATCGATTCGCTCGTGCAGCAGTTGCTCCAGGGCAGTCAGATCGCACTGGTCAGCGATGCCGGAACGCCACTGCTGTCGGATCCCGGTTTTGCGCTGGTGCGTGCCGCCGCGGCCGCGGGCATCGACGTGCGCGCTGTCGCGGGTCCATCTGCGTTGACGGCGGCTCTGAGCGTCGCCGGCCTGCCGGTTGATAGATTCGTGTTCGAAGGATTCCTGTCATCGAAACAGGCGGAGCGGCGCTCGGCGCTGGCGCGCCTCGCAAATGAATCGCGCACGCTGGTGTTTTTCGAAGCGCCTCACAGGATTGCGGCGACACTGCAGGAAATGGCGCAGATCTTCGGTGACGAGCGTCAGGCCGTGGTAGCACGCGAGCTGACCAAGCTGCATGAAACAGTCTATCGCGGCTCATTGCGCGAGTTGTGCGACCGGGCGGCGACCGATCGTGATTTCGTGCGTGGCGAGATCACATTGATGGTAGGTGGCGCCCTGCGCGAAGCCGACATCGGCGGTGACGGTGACCTGCTGGCCCGTGCGCTGCGCCTGCTGCTGCCGGAACTGCCGCCCGCACGCGCAGCGGCGATCGCGGCCCAGCTCTCGGGTTGCTCACGCAGTGACGCCTACGACCTGGCGTTGAGGATGCGGCCTGAGCTAAGGTGACCGCGCGGAGAGTCGGCTGGACAGTCGCTGTGTCGCGGCACTGCGTGACATGGAGGAAAGTCCGGGCTTCATCGGGCAAGGTGCCAGGTAACGCCTGGGGGGCGTGAGCCCACGGAAAGTGCAACAGAGAGTAGACCGCCCTGTGAGCTGGCAACGGCCCATGGGGTAAGGGTGAAACGGTGCGGTAAGAGCGCACCGCGTCGGTGGCAACATTCGACGGCATGGCAAACCCCACCTGAAGCAAGGCCAAATAGGGAAGTGGTTGCCCATTATTGGGGCAACAGCGCGTGGCCCACGTGTGCTTCCGGGTAGGCCGCTTGAGGCGTTCGGCGACGGACGTCCCAGAGGAATGACTGTTCTCGACAGAACCCGGCTTACAAGCCGACTCTCCGCTTCATCTCGCGCCCCGTTCGGGGCATTTATTCGCAACATGGGCGAAGTTCGGGATTTAAGTTCCTGATCTCACGATCCTTATGTCAACTACGGTCCCGCCGAGGGTGCCCACAAGCACCTAAGTACCTACGGCATTTGAAAAATTTCCCTTCGAATCATTGAACATCGCGATTCTGCGGCCTATAGTGGCCGCCAGTGGGAGAGAGTGGGAGCAGATGGGCGATTTGGCCTCCAACAGATGTTTCGCGGTGCAACAAAAGTCACGTTGGACGACAAGGGCCGCATGGTCGTCCCGACTCGTTATCGCGAGCTGCTGACGGAGCCATCGCAGGGGCACCTGGTCGTGACCATCAATCTCGACAGCGAGTGCCTGGCCATCTATCCCAAAGCGGAGTTCGAAAAGGTCGAGCAGAAGCTGATGGCCTTGTCGGCCACGAACAAGGCCATACGGACTCTGCAGCGGCTGGTGGTGGGTCATGCGGTCGAGCTGACGCTGGATGGACACGGCCGGATGCTGGTGCCGCCCGACCTGCGTGAATTCGCCGCGATCGATCGCAACGCCCAGCTGGTGGGGCAGGGCAGGAAATGTGAGTTGTGGCAAGAGGCTCGCTGGGTGGAGCGACGTGATGTCTGGCTCAAAACGGCCGAGACCTCACTCGATGAACTCCCGGCGGAAGTGGGTTCACTGCCGTTGTAGAGCGGCCAAGCGGTCGACGGGGGCTAGGGGAGTTGGATGAGCACACGCCGGTGCTTGTCGAGGAGGCTATTTCGGCCCTGGCGCTGCGCGCGGACGGGCTGTACGTCGACGCGACATTCGGGCGTGGGGGTCATACAGCGGGCATCCTGCGGCATCTCGGTGAGGAAGGACAGGTTGTTGCCATCGACCGGGATCCGCGAGCTATCGCGGCGGGGAAGACACGTTTTGCGGGCGAAACACGGCTCCGCCTCGTACACGGCGAGTTCGCGCAAGTGGACCAGATCGTGCGTGCGCAGACAGACCGCGAGAGCTGTGACGGCATCCTGTTCGACCTCGGCGTCTCCTCTCCGCAGCTCGATGACCCTGCGCGCGGCTTCAGCTTCAGCCAGGACGGTCCGCTCGACATGCGCATGGACCCGACGCGCGGAGAATCCGTTGCCATGTGGCTTGCGCACGCTGGCGTGGATGAGATACGCCACGTGATCGCGACCCTGGGCGAAGAGCGTTTTGCACGCCGCATCGCGAGCGCGATCGTGCGTAACCGCGACACGCAGCCGCTCGAGCGCACCGCCGAACTGGCGGCACTGGTGGCGCGCTGCGTCCCCACGCGCGAGGCCGGCAAGAATCCGGCGACCAGGACCTTCCAGGCGCTGCGCATGCACATCAACGACGAACTCGGCCAGATCGAGCGCGGACTCGAACAGGCAGCGCGGCTGCTCGCCATCGGCGGCCGGCTGGTCGCCATCAGTTTTCATTCGCTCGAAGACCGCCTGGTCAAGCAATTCATCGCCAGCAGAACGGAACTGGATCCGGCGCTGGCAAGGCTGCCCGTCCTTCCGGCCGGCCTGGTACCGCCGTTCAAACGCATCGGTCGCAAGCAGCGGGCCAGTCAGGCTGAAGTGGCAGCCAATGTCCGCTCGCGCAGCGCCGTGCTGCGCGTTGCGCAGAGGCAGGCTTGAGCGCCGGCCGCAAGCTCATGCTGTTTGCCCTGCCAGCGCTCTGGTGCGCCGTGCTGGGTGCGAGCGCAGGGGCGATCTATGCCAAATACCGCGCGCGCGAACTGTTCGTCGAACTGGAGCGTCTGAACAGCGCTCGCGACGATCTCGATGCGGAATGGGGCCGCCTCCAGCTCGAGCAGAGTGCCTGGTCGAACTACGGTTACGTCGAACGTGTCGCCAGTGAACGGCTCCACATGACGATTCCCGAATCTCGCGACATCCAGATCCTGGCGCCATGAGACGTATCAGTTCTTCGGTGAAAGACCGGGCGGGCGCGCAGGCATTCAAGCGGCGTCAGTGGCTGCTGTTCGGACTGCTGGTCGTCGCTGCGCTGGCCCTGGTCGGGCGCGCGGTCGATCTGCAGCTGGTGACGCATGGCTTTCTGGCGAAGCAGGGCGACGCTCGCTACTCGCGGGTGGTGTCGATCGTCGCCCATCGCGGCAACATTACCGATCGCAACGGCGAGCCGCTGGCGATCAGCACGCCCGTGGATTCGGTGTGGGTGAACCCGCAGGAACTCTCAGGAAGCATCGAGCAGCTGCCGCACCTCGCCGCGGCGCTGGACGTCGACCGCAGCGAACTCACGCGCCACATCAGCAGCAACATGGAGCGCGAGTTCGTCTACGTCGCACGCGGCATGAACCCCGACGACGCGCAACGTGTCAAAGCGTTGAATCTTCCTGGCGTCTATCTCTCACCCGGCTACCGCCGCTATTACCCGGGGGGAGAGGTCACCGCGCACATCCTGGGTTTCACCAGCATCGACGATGTCGGTCAAGAGGGGACCGAGCTGACGTACGACAACTGGCTCGCCGGCGAGGACGGGTCGAAGCGCGTCATCCAGGATAGTCGCGGGCGCAAGGTCGAGGACGTGGAGAGCATCCGTCCGGTGCGGCCGGGCCGGGATCTGGCGCTGAGCCTGGATCTTCGCATCCAGTACATGGCCTATCGCGAGCTGAAGAGCGCGATCATCGAGAATCGCGCGCGTGCCGGCTCGATGGTGGTGATCGATATCGACAGCGGTGAAGTGCTGGCAATGGTGAACCAGCCCGCCTTCAACCCCAACGACCGCAATCAGATGCAACCGGGCGCCTATCGCAATCGTGCGGTCACCGATCTGTTCGAGCCTGGTTCGAGCATCAAGCCGTTCGTGGTCGCCGCGGGTCTCGCCTCCGGCCGATTCAACACCGACAGCGTCATCGACACCAACCCAGGCTTCATTCAGGTAGGCGAGCGTACATTCGAAGACGAACACAATCTGGGTGCAGTGGGACTCGCGACAGTGCTGGCAAAGTCCTCGAACGTCGGTATGGCGAAGCTCGCGCTGCAGCTCGAACCGCAGCAGATCTGGAGCACGCTGCACAACTTTGGCTTCGGCCAGGTTACCGCCAGCGGCTTCCCTGGAGAATCGGCCGGCGTCTTCACCAACTATTCGCACTGGCGCGCCATCAGCATCGCGACGCTGTCGCACGGCTACGGCATCTCGGTAACGCCGTTGCAACTCGCACAGGCCTACGCTGCCATCGGTGCCTACGGGATTCGCCGCCCGGTATCGCTGCTGCGAGTAGATCAGCCGCCGGCAGGCCAGCGCATCCTCGACGCTCATACCTGTCGCTCGCTGCTGTCGTTGCTCGAAGCGGTGACGACGCAGGAAGGCGCGACCGGCGTGCGCGCCCGCATAGCCGGGTACCGCGTCGCCGGCAAGACCGGAACTGCATGGAAATCGCAGGGCGGCAGCTATTCGAAGGATCACTACACCTCGGTGTTCGCCGGCGTCGCGCCTGCGTCCAATCCGCGCCTGGCGGCCGTGGTCGTGGTCGATGAGCCGTCGGCCGGCAAATACCTTGGCGGCGATGTGTCGGCTCCCGTGTTTTCCGCCGTGGTCGGTGGGGCGTTGCGTTTACTCGCGGTGGCGCCCGACGAGCTGACAGCTCCGACCACACCTCTTACGCACGACCAGCGGCTGGCGCAGCGATGAGTGCTGCGTCCCAATCTGCCTGGCGTCCGCTCAAGGCCGTGCTGGGCGGTCTGGTCGATGTGCCAGACCGCCTCGAGGTTTCGGATATCACGCAGGACAGTCGGGCGGTGATTCCCGGCGCCGCGTTTTTCGCCTGTCGCGGACGCACTCACCATGGTCTCGAGTTCGTCGAGGCCGCGGTTGCAGCCGGTGCCCGTGCGGTGTTGTGGGAGCCTGGGCCGGGCGTGCGCGCACCCGCGCTCGACTCGTCGATTCTCGTGCGCCCGGTCGCCAATCTCGCAGCGCAGCTCGGCTACATTGCCGACCGCTTCTTCGGCGCGCCATCCGCGAGCATGGCGATTGCCGGTATAACCGGCACCAATGGCAAGACTACGTGCGCGTGGCTGTTGGCGCAGGCGCTGAACCAGCTCGGTCGCCGTGCAGCCTACATCGGCACGATCGGCGTGGGAGTGCCAGGTGCCCTGCGCGAGAGCCAGCTCACGACACTGGACGCACTGACGCTGCAGCGCGAGCTGGCTGGCCTACGCGGCGCCGGTGTGACTGCGGTGGCGATGGAGATCTCATCGGTAGCGCTGGACCAGGATCGCATCGCCGGATTGCGTGTGCACACGGCCGTTTTCACCAACCTGACACGCGACCATATCGACTATCACGGCGACATGACCGCCTATGCCGCGGCGAAGGCAAAACTGTTCGCGTGGCCGACGCTGGTCGCGCGCATCGTGAACGTGGACGACGCGTTTGGCCTCGAACTGGCGCGCGAGCGTCTGCAGAGCGCGGCCGACTCGGACGCGGGGCTGATCGTGACCTCGCGACGCGCCGCCGACTGGGCCGAGCGGGGCGTCGATTTCGTGGCTACCCGCAACGTCATCAGCAGCGCTGGCGGCCTGGAACTCGATATCGAATCCAGTCGCGGCGCAGCGCTCCTGCGCAGCCGTCTGATAGGCGACTTCAATGTCGACAACCTGTTGACCGTGCTGGCGGTCCTGCTTGCATGGGATATCCCGATGCGGGACGCCACCGCGGCGCTCGCGCGCTGCAGCGCTCCGCCGGGCCGAATGCAGCCCGATGGCGGCGAGCAATTGCCGCTGGTTCTGGTGGACTACGCTCATACCCCCGACGCACTCGCCAATGCACTGCGTGCTGCGCGCGAGCACTGCGCGGGCAAGCTGTGGTGCGTATTCGGATGCGGCGGCGATCGCGATCCGGGCAAGCGTCGCGAAATGGGACTGATCGCCGGCCAGCTCGCTGACCAGCTGATCGTGACCGACGATAATCCCCGCCGCGAGGACCCGCACAGCATCGTGGCGGCGGTCATGCAGGGCGTGATCGCGGCAGGAGCAGTCGACCGGACCCGCGTCGAACACGATCGCGCCGCGGCGATTCGTGGCGCAGTCAGCGCCGCGGCAGCAGGCGACGTGGTGCTGGTGGCGGGTAAGGGACATGAAACCTACCAGCAGTCCGGCAACGAGCGGCGTCCCTTCAGCGATGCCTCGGTCGTTCACCAGGCGCTGCTCGAGCGGTCGGCGCCATGATCCGGACGCTGCAGCAATTCGCCACGGCGAGCCACGGCCGGCTGCTGGGGAACGATCGCGATTTCAACGAAGTCGCGATCGATTCGCGCAAGCTGGCCGCCGGTGATCTGTTCGCGGCACTGCGGGGCGAGCATGCCGACGGGCATCAGTATGTCGAGGCAGCAGCCAAGGCCGGCGCCGTCGGCGCGATCGTGCAGCGCACGCTGAAGGTCGACCTGCCGCAGATCGTGGTCAACGACGTCGAGATGGCGATGGCTGAGTGCGCGCGCACTGCGCGCGCGCGTTTCCGCGCTCCTGTGATCGGCGTGGCGGGAAGTAACGGCAAGACGACGGTGAAGGAGATGCTCGCGGCGATTCTCGCGCGCCTGGGTCCCTGCCTGTCGACGCGCGGTAACCTCAACAATCACCTGGGTGTGCCGATTACGCTGTTGCGTCTGAACGAAACCCATCGCAGTGCCGTGATCGAGATGGGGGCCAATCGCCGCGGCGATGTCGAACACCTGGTATCGATCGCTCGTCCGGGTATCGGCCTGATCACCAACGCCGGTGCCGAGCATCTCGAAGGCTTCGGTTCGCTCGAAGGCGCGGCGCGCGCCGAGGGCGAGATGGTCGCCGGCCTGCCATCGACCGGCACCGCCGTGATCAACGCCGATGACGCCTATGCCTCGCTGTGGCGCGCGAGCACGGCAGCGACGGTGCTGACGTTCGGCATGCGTCCGGAGGCGGACTACCATGCTCGCGACGTGCGCCTCGAAGCGCGTGCCGACGGATTCTCCACGCGCTTCCGCCTGCGCAGCCCGCGCGGCGAGACCGAGGTGGCGATGGCGGTGGCCGGACGGCACAACGTCCTCAACGCACTCGCCGCCGCCGCCGCTGCCACCAGCGCTGGCGCGAGTCTCGAGGATGTCGGGGCCGGGCTGGCGTCGCTGCAGGCGGTGAAGGGACGACTGCAGTTCAAGCGCGCCGCCAACGGCGCATGGCTCATCGATGACTCGTACAACGCGAATCCGAGTTCGGCGCGTGCAGCGCTGGAAGTGTTGAGTGACATGCCGGGGCGCCGATGGGTGGTGATCGGCGATATGGCGGAACTCGGCGACTTCGCCGACGACAGTCACCGCGAGATCGGCGAACTCGCGCGTTCGCTTGGCGTCGAACGTTTTTTTGCATTCGGAAAACTGGCGGCACTGGCCGCGGACTCGTTCGGCAGCGGTGCCGAGAAATTCAACGACGCCGCAGCACTGTCGGACGCACTGGGCACTGCGATCACGCCGGATGTGCGCCTGCTTGTCAAAGGCTCGCGCGTCAATCGTCTCGAGCGGATCGTCGAAGCGCTCGTGACCGGACCATCTGCGGGAAGGATCTGAAGGGCGAGCAATGCTGTTGTGGTTGACAAAAATCCTGGCGTCGCACTATTCGGGCTTCCACGTGTTCTCGTATCTGACGCTGCGCGCGATCCTGGCGGTCATGTCGGCGCTGGCGATGTCGCTGCTGATAGGGCCCTCGATGATCGCGTGGCTGTCGCGCTATCAGATCGGACAGGTGGTGCGTGACGACGGCCCGAAATCGCATCTGCCGAAGGCCGGTACACCCACCATGGGCGGTGCGCTGATCATCATCGTCATCGTCATCAGCACGCTGCTCTGGGCGGACCTCCGCAACCGCTTCGTCTGGATCGCACTCGGTGTCACGATCGGTTTCGGGCTGGTCGGCTTCTACGATGACTATCTGAAGCTGGTGGTGCGCAGCCCGAAAGGCCTCATTCCGCGCAAGAAATATTTTTATCAGAGCGTGCTGGGAATTGCCGCCGCACTGGCGCTGTACTGGACCGCACAGGTACCGGCGCAGACCGATTTCTTTGTGCCATTCTTCAAGGCGGTGCGCCTGCCGTTAGGCGGATTCGGCTTCTGCGCGCTCACCTATTTCATGATCGTCGGCATGAGCAACGCCGTGAACCTGACCGATGGTCTCGACGGGCTGGCGATCATGCCGTCGGCCATGGTGTCAGGTGCGCTCGGCGTCTTCGCCTATGCCAGCGGTAACTCGATCTTCGCAAACTACCTGGCGCTGCCGGCGGTGCCGCAGGCCGGCGAACTGCTGGTGTTCTGCAGCGCACTAAGTGGCGCGGGCCTCGGTTTTCTGTGGTTCAACTCTTATCCCGCGCAGGTGTTCATGGGTGACATCGGCGCACTCGCGCTCGGGGGAGCGCTTGGCCTGGTAGCGGTGGTGGTACGTCAGGAGATCGTCGCGCTGGTGATGGGCGGCATCTTCGTGCTCGAAACCGCTTCGGTGATCCTGCAGGTCGCGTCGTTCAAGCTGACCGGGCGCCGCATCTTCCGCATGGCGCCGATCCATCACCATTTCGAACTCAAAGGCTGGGCGGAACCGAAGGTGATCGTGCGTTTCTGGATCATCAGCTTCCTGCTGGTGCTCGCTGGCCTGTCGACGTTGAAGCTGCGATGAACGCGGTCGTAGTAGGCATCGGCAAGAGCGGCTATTCGGCCATCCGCTATCTGCATTCGCGCGGTGGGCGGGTCTCGGCCACCGATACACGCGCGCAGCCGCCGGAGCTGCAGCGGGTCAAAGCGCTGGGCGACGACATCGTGGTGCGCACGGGCGGTCTGGATGTCTCGCTGCTCGATCGTGTCGATGTCGTCGTGGTCTCGCCGGGCGTTGCGCTGAGCGGGGCGTTTTTCGATGCCGCGCGGGCACGCGGCATTCCGATGATCGGCGACGTCGAACTGTTCGCGCGGGCGGTGCAGGCGCCGGTCGTCGGCATCACCGGCACCAACGGCAAGAGCACCGTCACGACGCTGGTTGCATCGATGGCGCAGAAGGCCGGCCTCAAGATTGCCGCCGGCGGCAATCTCGGCAGGCCGGCGCTCGATCTGCTGGAGGATGCGGCGCAGCTCTATGTACTGGAGCTGTCCAGCTTCCAGCTCGATACGACGCAGTCGCTGAAGCTCGCTGCCGCCACAGTGCTGAACGTGACACCGGATCATCTGGATCGGTATCCGGACGTACCCAGCTATGCGGCGTCCAAGGCACGCATCTACGATCATTGCGATCTGGCGGTGATCAATCTCGATGATCCGCTCGTGGCTGCGATGCGCCACCCGTCGCAGCGTTCGCTCAGCTTTTCATTGCGGGCCGACGTCGGCGCCGATTTCGCCTTGTCACTCAGTGACGAGCAGTGGTGGCTGGTGCGCGGCGACGAACGCCTTCTGCCGCTGTCGCAGATGCGCATTCAGGGGTTGCACAATGCCGCGAACGCCCTGGCATCGCTGGCGCTGGGCGAGGCTCTGGGGCTGCCGCGCGAGGCCTGCGTCGCGGCGATACGCGAGTTCGCTGGCCTGCCGCATCGTGCGCAGTGGGTCGGTGAGGTCGGCGGCGTGCGCTACGTCAACGACTCCAAGGGCACCAATGTCGGCGCCACGCTCGCGGCGATCGACGGTATGAGCGGTCCGCTGATCCTGATCGCCGGTGGTGAAGGCAAGCAGCAGGACTTCGCGCCGCTGCGGGCGGCCGTGGCGACCAAGGTGCGCGCCGTGGTGCTGATCGGCCGCGCGGCGCGCGCCATCGAGCGTGCGCTGGATGGCGCGGTCGAAACGCGCGACGCGCTGACCATGGAAGAGGCGGTCGATATCGCCGCCGGACTCGCGCAGCCGGGCGATACGGTGCTGTTGTCGCCGGCCTGCGCCAGCCTGGATATGTTCAAGGACTACGCGCATCGCGGCGCGGTGTTTGCGCAAGCCGTTCAGAGGCGATCGGCATGAGCGGGACCGCCGACGCCCTCACCCGATCCGAGCGCGCGCAGCGCGGTCCCGCCATCGACGGACCCACGCTGATGATCGCGCTCGCTCTGGTTCTGCTCGGTCTGACCATGGTCACGTCGGCATCGATCACGATCGCCGGTCGCGACGGTGCGCCATTCAGCTTCCTCGAGAAGCAGCTCGAACTGGTGCTGATGGGATCGGCGCTGGCCATGCTGGCGTTCTCGATTCCGACCGAGAAGCTCGAGCGCCTGGCGCTGCCGTTGCTGGTCGCGGCGGTGGTGGCGCTGATCGCTGTGCTGATTCCGGGTCTCGGCCACGTCGTCAACGGCAGTCGTCGCTGGTTGCACCTGGGACCGTTGAACTTCCAGGTGTCGGAAGGCGCACGCGTACTCGCGCTCATCTATATAGCGAGCTACGCGGTGCGCTACGAAGAACAATTGCGCACCAGCTTCAAGGGCCTGGCCAAGCCGCTCGGCCTGCTGGGTTTGATCGCTGTGCTGCTGCTGGCGGAACCAGACTTCGGCGCAGCCAGCGTGCTGTTCGTGACCGGCTTCGGCATTCTGGTGCTCGCTGGCGCGCAGTGGCGCTGGATTCTGACGATGGTGCTGGGAGCCGGCGGTGCGATGACCCTGCTGGTGATGTTCTCGGCCTATCGGATGCGCCGGATGCTGACCTTCCTGGATCCCTGGGCCGATCCATTCCACAGCGGCTTCCAGCTGACGCAGTCGCTGATCGCGATCGGCCGTGGCGGACTGTTCGGCGTGGGCCTGGGCTCGAGCGTGCAGAAGCTGTTCTATCTGCCGGAGGCGCACACCGACTTCCTGTTCGCGGTGCTGGCGGAGGAGCTGGGTCTCGCAGGTGTCGTCGTCACGCTGGGCCTGTTCCTGGCGCTCGCCTGGCGCGCGTTCGTGATTGCACGGCGCGCGAACGACGCCGGGCTGAAATTCCAGTCATACCTTGCGTCCGGCTTCGGCCTGTGGCTGGGGGTGCAGGCGTTCATCAACGTCGGCGTCAACATGGGCGCGCTGCCGACCAAGGGACTGACGCTGCCGTTCATGAGCTACGGTCGCAGCAGCCTGATCATGACGCTGGCATGGCTCGGCATCCTGCTGCGCGTGCATCACGAGACGGTCAACGGCCGCAGAGCGGGCCGCTCGGAGCGCCCGTGAACACGCCCGTGAACACACCGACATCGTTCGCCGCGGTGCGGCCTGCACCGCTGGCGCTGATCATGGCCGGTGGCACGGGCGGACATGTCTTTCCGGCTCTCGCGCTGGCGCGTGAACTTCGAGCCCGTTCATGGCAGGTGGTATGGCTGGGAACCCGGCGCGGCATGGAAGCGCGGCTGGTTCCACCGGAAGACATACCGATGGAATGGCTGACGGTCAGTGGATTGCGCGGCAAGGGCGCCCTGGTCTGGGTGACCGCGCCGCTGAAGCTGGTGCGTGCGCTGATGCAGGCCATTCGCGTGATCCGCCGGCGGCAGCCCGCGCTGGTCGTCGGTCTCGGGGGATTCGTTGCCGGGCCTGGCGGGCTGGCGGCATGGCTGCTGCGCAAACCCCTGCTGATCCACGAGCAGAACGCGATCGCGGGCTTCACCAACCGGTGCCTGTCGCACCTGGCTCGTCGGGTGCTCGAAGCATTCCCGGGTAGCTTCGGTGCCGGCACTCAGACGCAGACGGTCGGAAACCCGGTGCGCCGCGAGATCGCGCAGATTGCCCCGCCTGCAGAGCGTTTCACTGCTCGTCAGGGCGCGATACGGATCCTGATCGTCGGCGGCAGCCAGGGCGCGGCGCGCCTCAACTCGATCGTGCCTTTCGCGCTGGCACGTGCTGCGTCGCAGGTATCGCTCGAGGTGCTGCACCAGTCGGGTGAACGCTGGATCGAGGCAGCACGAGCGAACTACGCGCAGGCCGGTGTCACGGCGCGGCTGCAACCGTTCATCGACGACATGGCGCAGGCGTACGGATGGGCGGACCTCGTGATCTGCCGTTCCGGTGCGCTCACCGTCTCGGAACTCGCCGCCGCGGGAATCGCTTCGATCCTGGTACCGTTCGCGGCGGCCACGGATGATCATCAGACCTGCAATGCGCGCTATCTGGTCGACGAAGGCGCCGCAATCATGCTCGCCGAGCGTGAACTGGATGCAGAGCGTCTGGCGGCCGAGTTGATGCAGCTGTGCGCCGGTCGGGGCCGGTTGCTGGCCATGGCCGAACGCGCACGCGCGCTGGCGAAACCCGCGGCCACGGCGCGCCTGGCCGATGCCTGTGTCGAACTGACACGGAGCGCGGCATGAGCGCCTACGTCAATCCCGCAGGCATGGCGCGGGCGCGTATGCGCCGCATCGATACGATTCACTTCATCGGTATCGGCGGTAGCGGCATGAGCGGCATCGCCGAAGTGCTGCTCAATCTCGGCTATCGCGTGCAGGGATCGGACCTGAAGAGCAACGCGGTGACCGAGCATCTGCGCTCGCTGGGCGTGCAGATTGCCATCGGTCATCGGGCCGAGAACGCGGAACGCGCCGACGTGGTGGTGGTATCGACCGCAGTGCCGCGCGACAACCCGGAGATCCAGGCGGCACTGGCCCGTCGCACGCCGGTGGTGCCGCGTGCCGAAATGCTCGGCGAGCTGATGCGGTTCCGCGAGTCGATCGCGGTCGCGGGCACTCATGGCAAGACCACTACCACCAGCCTCATCGCGAGCGTGCTGGCGGAAGGCGGCGAAGACCCGACCTACGTCATCGGCGGGCAGCTCGCGAGCACCGGCAGGAATGCGAAACTCGGTGCAGGCCGCTACCTGGTAGCGGAGGCAGATGAGAGCGATGCGTCGTTCATGCATCTGCAACCCGTCATCGCCGTGGTCACCAACATCGACAACGATCATCTGGGCACGCACGGCGGTGACTTCGCCAAACTGCGGCACAGCTTCGTCGAATTCCTGCACAACCTCCCGTTTTACGGGCTGGCGGTGCTCTGCGGTGATGACGATCACGTGAAGAGCATTCTGCAGGAAGTCGGCCGCTCGTTCGTGACCTACGGTCTGCGCGAGGACGTCGACGTGCGAGCCACTGACATCGTGCGCGACCGCACCGGCAGCCGCTTCCTCGTGCAGATGCGCGATCGCAGCAAGCCGCTGGAAGTGATGCTCAACATTCCGGGCATGCACAACATCCGCAACGCGCTGGCGGCGATAGCCGTGGCAACCGAGCTGCGCGTACCTGACGAGGCGATCTGCCGCGCACTGGCGAATTTCCAGGGCATCGGCCGCCGCATGGAGCTGGTCGGCGAAGCGCGAGTCGCGGACGGCGTCATCCATTTCGTCGACGACTACGGCCATCATCCGACCGAAATTGCCGCGACACTCGAGGCGCTCGGTCAGGCTTGGCCAGGTCATCGGCTGGTGCTGGTCTTTCAACCGCACCGTTACACGCGCACCCGCGATCTGCTGGACGATTTCGCCAACGTGCTGTCCGGCGTCGACGTGCTGCTCGTTACCGAAGTCTATCCGGCCGGCGAGGCACCGATCGAAGGTGCAGACGGCCGCGCGATCTGTCGCGCAGTGCGCAGCCGCGCAAAAGTGGAACCGATCTTCGTCGACCGGGCCGAGCAGATCGCGCAAGCGCTGCAGGCAATCATCAAAGCCGGCGACGTGGTGGTGACGATGGGAGCCGGACATATCGGCGCGATAGCGCACGAATTGCCGGGAAAACTAACGGCTGGAGACCGTACATGAAGCTGGAAATCCGGGGTGACTTCAACGGCCGGGTGCGTTACGACGAGCCGATGTCGACGCATACCTCATGGCACGCAGGCGGCCGCGCCGACGTATTCTTCACACCGCGCGATGCGGATGATCTGGTCAATTTCCTGCGCATGCTGCCGCCCGAAGTGCCTGTCTACTGGGTGGGCCTGGGCAGCAATCTGCTGGTGCGTGACGGTGGTATCCGTGGTGTCGTGATCTCGACACCGGGAGCCTTCACCCGCATCGAGCGCCGTGCACAGTCGATCATCTACTGTGAGGCCAGCGTGCCGTGCGCCCGAGTTGCGCGCTCATGCAACAACTGGGGCCTCGCCCGCGGCGAATTTTTGGGCGGCATTCCCGGCACGCTCGGTGGTGCGCTCGCCATGAACGCCGGCGCTTTCGGCGATGAAACCTGGCAGCACGTGGTCTCGGTGGACACGGTCGATCGCCGGGCCCAGCGACGCACGCGCGCGGCAGAGGAGTTCAAGGTCAGCTACCGCCATATCGAATGGCCCGAAGGCGATGGTCAGGAGTGGTTCCTGGGTGCGGAGCTGCGCTTCGAACCGCGCATCACACAAACGTCCGCCGCGCCGGCGGCGCCTTCACTGCTGCAGCGCCGCCGGGAGACTCAGCCGATCGGAGACTGGAGCTGCGGGTCGGTGTTCAAGAATCCGGCCGGGGATCATGCGGCGCGTCTGATCGAAGCCGCAGGACTCAAGGGGTATCGCATCGGCGATGCGGTGGTATCCGAGAAACACGCCAACTTCATCGTCAATGACGGCCACGCCCACGCCAGCGATCTGGAGCGACTGATCGAACACGTGCGCCAGACCGTGCAGGAGATCTACGACGTCGTGCTCGAGACGGAAGTGCGCATCGTCGGCGAGCTGTCCGATTCCGGCGCGCCGGCGGCGCTGGTGACGAATAGACCGACTGGCATGAGCAACGGGAACCACGCCTGATGCGATTGCGCTACGACCCGCGGAATGTCCACAGCGTCAACGATCCGGCCGGATTCGGCCGCGTGGCGGTGCTGTTCGGTGGCTCGTCCACCGAGCGGGACATCTCGCTGATCAGTGGCAAGACCGTGCTGGCTTCACTCCAGCGCCAGGCTGTGTCGGCAGTCGCGTTCGATCCGGCGGAAAGGCCGCTGACCGATCTGCTCACGCTCGGGATCGAGCGCGCGTGGCTGGCCCTGCACGGACCGGGCGGTGAGGACGGCACCGTACAGGGCGCGTTGGAATTCCTCGGCATCCCGTATACCGGCAGCGGCGTCATGGGTTCGGCGATCGGCATGGACAAGCTGCGTACCAAGCGCCTGGCGCAATCGGTGGGCATTCCGACGGCCGAATTCGTGGTTCTGCGAGAGTCCCAGGACCTCGACATCGCGATCGAAAAGCTCGGCGTGCCGATGATCGTGAAGCCCGGATCACAGGGATCGAGCGTCGGCATGGCGAGGGTCGAGCAGGCCGCGGAATTGCCGCAGGCCTGGAAAAAAGCGCTGGAAGTCGATCCGGTGGTATTCGCCGAGCCCTGGATCACCGGCGCCGAATACACCGTCGCCATTCTCAAGGGCCGCGCGCTGCCGTCGATCCGCATCGAGACGCCGCGCGCCTTCTACGACTACGAAGCCAAATACCTGCGGGACGACACTCGTTATTTCTGCCCGTCCGGCCTGTCTTCGCAGGCCGAAGCCCATCTGGCGAAGCTCGCGCTCGCGGCTTACGACGCCTGCGGCGCAGATGGCTGGGGCCGCGCCGATTTCATGATGGATCGCACCGGCCGTCCCCTCCTGCTCGAGATCAACACTGCGCCGGGCATGACCGATCACAGCCTGGTGCCGATGGCGGCGCGCACGGCCGGCATCAATTTCGACCAGCTCGTCTGGCAGGTGCTCGAGACCAGCCTGACGCGTACGAGAATCGTTGCGAGGTCGGCGTGAGTCAGGCCAACCGCAAACGCCGTAGCCGGGCGGCCGCCGCAAATGTGGCGCGCTGGCGCCTGAAGCTGCCGGCCCTCAACTGGCAGCGCATCGGACTGAGCCTCGCTGGCGTGACGGTGCTCGGCGTGGCAGTACTGGCGCTCGGCTGGCTGCTCGATCAGCCGATCCAGCGCGTGGTGGTCACCGGCCGCCTGCAGCGCGTATCGGCCATGGACGTGGAGAAGGTCGTGCGCTCGCATCTGGGTGCCGCGGGACTCGTGACGGTGGATCTGGCGCAGATCAGTCGCGGCCTGAATACCCTGCCGTGGGTGGCGAATGCCGCGGTCGAACGCAGCTGGCCGCGCGGTCTCAAGATCGTGATCACCGAGCAGACGGCGGTCGCGCGCTGGAACAACTCGGGGCTGCTCAATTCGGCGGGCGAGCTGTTCGTCAGCGATTCACGTTTCATGCCCCCGGAGCTGCCATGGCTCACGGGGCCGGTCGGTTCCGAAGCCGAGGTCACGCATCGCTACCTCGGTTCGCAGGGCAGGCTGACGGAGGCCGGCATGCGAATGGCCGCGTTGGAGCTGGATGCGCGCGGCGCGTGGAGCATGACGCTCGACAACGGCGTGGTGGTGCGCTTCGGGCGCGAGCGCACGGACGAGCGCTTCGAGCGTTTCATACAGGCGGCCGCGCGCCTGGTGATGCAGCGCGCGACCGACATCGGCTATGTGGACATGCGTTACGGCAACGGTTTTGCAATCGGGTGGAAGGGTGGAGCAGGACATGCAGAGCATTCAGGAGAGCGCTCAACAGCGTCTCCGTCGGATCATTCCAATGGCTAGGAAATCCGATCGCGACATCATCGTCGGTCTGGATATCGGTACCTCCAAGGTCGTCGCCCTGGTGGGCGAGATCACGACCGACGGCACGATCGATGTGATCGGCCTCGGCAGTCAGCCTTCCCGCGGGCTGAAGAAGGGCGTGGTGGTCAACATCGAATCGACGGTGCAGTCGATTCAACGCGCCGTGGAAGAGGCCGAGCTGATGGCCGACTGCGAGATCAATGCGATCTACGCGGGCATCGCCGGCAGCCACGTGCGCAGTCTGAATTCGCACGGTGTGGTCGCGATACGCGATCGCGAAGTCACGCACGGCGACGTGGAGCACGTGATCGACGCCGCCAAGGCCGTGGCCATACCCGCCGACCAGCGCATCCTGCATGTGCTGCCACAGGAATTCATCATCGATGGCCAGGAGGGTATCCGCGATCCGATCGGCATGTCGGGCGTGCGGCTGGAAGCGAAGGTGCACATCGTGACCGGCGCCGACAGCGCTGCGCAGAACATCATCAAATGCGTGCAGCGTTGCGGCCTGACGGTCGAGGACGTGGTGCTCGAGCAGCTCGCTTCCAGCTTCGCGGTGCTGACCGACGACGAAAAGGAACTGGGCGTCTGCCTGGTCGACGTCGGTGGCGGCACCACCGACATCGCGGTGTTCGGCAACGGCGCGATCCGGCACACCGCCGTGATCCCCATCGCCGGCGATCAGGTGACCAACGACATTGCGGTGTCGATGCGAACGCCGACGCATTATGCCGAGGACATCAAGATCCGCTATGCCTGCGCGCTTTCACAGCTGGCCAATACGGACGAGAGCATCGAGGTGCCGAGTGTCGGCGACCGGCCTGCGCGACGACTCGCGCGGCAAACGCTCGCGGAGGTGGTCGAGCCTCGCTACGAAGAGCTGTTCAATCTCATTCGCGAGGAACTGCGCCGCAGCGGCTTCGAGGAGACGATCGCCGCCGGCATCGTCCTGACCGGCGGCAGTGCCCGCATGGAAGGCGCGATCGAACTGGCCGAGGAGATCTTCCACGTGCCGGTACGGCTGGGTCTGCCATCGCAGGTCAAGGGGCTGACCGATGTGGTTCGCAATCCTATCTATTCGACTGGCGTGGGGCTGCTGCTCTACGCACGGGAAAACAGCGCGCCCGCAAATCGCAGTGCGGTGATTGGCGGCAACGTCGCCAGCATGCTGGCGCGCATGCGCAGTTGGGTTAAGGGGAATTTCTAGCTTAAGGAGCTGACAGATGTTTGAACTCATGGATGCATACAGCCAAAGCGCTGTGATCAAAGTGATCGGGGTTGGTGGTGGCGGCGGCAACGCCGTGGCACACATGGTGGCGAGCGGCATCGAAGGCGTCGACTTCATCTGCATCAATACCGATGCGCAGGCGTTGAAGGCGTCGAAGATCAAGACCTCGCTGCAGATCGGCGGCAACATCACCAAGGGTCTGGGAGCCGGTGCGGATCCCGAGGTCGGCCGCAAGGCCGCGATGGAGGATCGCGACCGTATCGTCGAGATGATCGACGGTTGCGACATGCTGTTCATCACCGCCGGTATGGGCGGCGGTACCGGCACGGGCGCGGCACCGGTCGTGGCGCAGATCGCGCGCGAACTCGGCATTCTCACCGTGGCGGTCGTGACCAAGCCCTTCACGATGGAAGGCAACAAGCGTTCGCACGTGGCAGATCACGGCATCGCCGAACTGACGAAGAATGTCGATTCGCTGATCACCATTCCGAACCAGAAGCTGCTGACGGTGCTGGGTCCGACCACCTCGCTCCTGGACGCCTTCAAAGCGGCGAACCAGGTGTTGCAGGGCGCCGTACAGGGTATCGCCGAGCTGATCACCCGCCCGGGCCTGATCAACGTCGACTTTGCCGACGTACGTACGGTCATGAGTGAGACCGGCATGGCGATGATGGGCAGCGGTGAAGCGAGCGGCGAGAGCCGTGCGAAGCAGGCTGCCGAGGCGGCGGTGTCGTCACCGTTGCTGGAGGACATCAACCTGGCCGGCGCCCACGGCATCCTCGTCAACGTTACCGCGGGCCTCGATCTGTCGATCGGCGAGTTCGAGGAGGTTGGCCGGATCGTCAAGGAATACGCCTCGGACGACGCCACGGTGGTGGTGGGTACCGTCATCGACCCGGATATGTCCAATGCGATCCGCGTGACCGTCGTGGCCACCGGTCTGAACGGCGCGGTCGTGATGCAGCGCAGCCGCGAAGTCGGCCGCGAGACGATCCTCGACCGGAACATGCTGCACGCCCGCGAAGGCAGCGCCGGCCGCGAGCCGATGATTTCGAGAGTGGCCGAGGCCGGCGGCGCACGTGGCGGCCGTCCCCGCATGCCGATGACTGCCAGCGATTATTCGGCCTTGGACAAGCCGACAATCGTGCGTCAGCGCGCTGTAGGTGACGGCTTACACTCGATGCCGGAGTCGGAGGAGATGCTGGATATTCCGGCATTCCTGCGACGACAGGCGGATTGATGGCCGGAAGCTACCGGCGGCTGCGTTAGAACCGCTGTCGCCGCTCTGCTAGGCTTACGGGCCCCTTCGTGACCCCTTTGTTGTCAGCTAGACGCAAAGGGGCCCGTATCGTCGCTGCATTGGAAAAGGTCGGTGTCGGAAATGCTCGGTCAGAGAACGCTCAGAAATTCCATTCGTGCCACCGGCGTGGGTCTGCATACCGGCCAGAAAGTAATGATGACCCTGAAGCCCGCGGCGGCCAATTCAGGAATCAGTTTCCGCCGTGTGGATCTACCCAACCCGGTAGACATTCCGGCCCGCGCCCAGAATGTCGGTGAGACCACGCTCGGCACTACGCTGATCTACAACGATGCGCGCATCTCCACCGTCGAGCATCTGCTCTCGGCGTTTGCGGGGCTGGGCATCGACAATGCCTGCGTCGAGGTGACCGCGGCGGAAGTGCCGATCATGGACGGCAGCGCCGGTCCGTTCGTATTCCTGCTGCAGTCGGCTGGCATCGAGGAACAGGCTGCGCCCAAGCGCTTCATCCGGGTCAAGAAGCCGGTGCAGGTCGAAGAGGGCGATAAGTGGGCCCGCTTCGATGTCTTCGAGGGTTTCAAGGTCAACTTCGAAATCGAGTTCGATCATCCGGTCTTCAAACGCCGTCTGCAGCGCGCGACGATGGATTTCTCCACGACCTCCTTTCTGAAGGAGATCAGCAGAGCGCGTACGTTCGGCTTCATGCGTGATCTGGAAACGCTGCGTGCCCACAACCTCGCCCTGGGTGGCACGCTTGACAACGCCATCGTGCTGGATGACGTGGGTGTGATGAACGAGGATGGTCTGCGGTACGAAGACGAGTTCGTCAAGCACAAGATCCTCGATGCGATCGGTGATCTCTACCTGCTCGGGCACAGTCTGATCGGCGAATTCTCGGGCCACAAATCCGGCCACGGTCTCAACAATCGGCTGTTGCGCGCTCTCCTGGCGGACCGTGATGCATGGGAAGAAGTTCAGTTCGAGCGCGCCGACCAGGCGCCGATCTCGTATGTGCCGGCTGCGGAGCCAACCGCGCTGGCTTCTTAGTTATTAGGCTCGGGATCGGTACATCCTTAAGTGCCGCCCCTCGCCTGTGGGTTTCCACAGGCAGCCATTACCGCGCCGGAAATCCGTCCGTCGTTATGGCACCGGTGCGATCGGCGGCTGCACACGCAGCCGCGTCACGGCAATCGCCGGATCGCGCTGCTTCAACGCCTCGTCGATCGACGCCATTGCGTACCGCAGGCGCACACACCATGCCGAGCTGTCCGCAAACACGATCAGCTCACGTTCACTGGCCACGACCTGGACAATATGTGGTGCCAGTTCGGGTGAAACCGCAGCACGCAGCCAATCGGTCCAGGATTGCTGGCGCGCGAGCTCGCGCGTTACCCGTGCGACACCCGGAATGCGCGTGATTAACTCGTGGATCGGGCGTGGCCGGGTTGTAGGAGTGGAATATGTCCGACGCGGCTTCGCGGTACTCGCGAGGCGATTTCGTGAGCCGATGTCCTTGTCTTGTGTGGGTTTCTTCGGCATAGTCCTTCGCACCGATCAAGGGCAAACCCGTCGAAAGGCGGCGACGCAAAGCTTCCGGTCCTTTGGGATAGCGGGGTTACCGGCAACAAGGCTACTGCATTTAGAACGGACTGGCGCGTAGGCGCGTGCCCAAGTTCGCGATAAATAACTGACTCCTCTTCGAGGAGCTCATTAGCCAACGACCGGCTGGCATCGGAAGTTGCTTCCGGGTCGATGGCATGGAGAGTTATTTCGGCATGAACATCATTTTCTTCTCGCGCCGTCAGGGTACTGCCCGACATCTGAATCTCTCGCATCCCTGGGTACTGTCCGTTGTCACGGCGCTGGGACTGGGCGTTCTCGCCGCGGTCTTCGTGCTCGGCATGCGCGTCGGTCAGCACAACATGCTGTCGCTGAATCCTGCCGCGACGTTGCGCGCGCAGCAGACGCAGGTCGCGTCGCTGAAGGCACAGCTGCAGGACAAGGTCGACGCGCTGGCGATGCGTCTCGGGGTCATGAATGCCCATCTGATCCGTCTCAATGCGCTGGGCAAGCGCCTTACGCAGATGGCCAACATCAATAGCCGCGAATTCGATTTCGATCACGATCCGCCGGTCGGCGGCTCGGAGGCCGACGGTGTCGGACACGGCGCGCAGGTGCTGGACGTGGCCTCGATGGTGGATGACTTGAATCAGCGCGTGGATATCCGCACGGCCCAGTTCTCCGAACTCGAGAACGTATTGATGGGCCGTCAGTTGTCCGCGTACATCATGCCGTCGGGGCGACCAGTGCGCGAAGGATATATTTCGTCGTATTTCGGCGAACGTATGGACCCGTTCAACGGCGAAGAAGCGTTCCATCGGGGTATCGATTTTGCCAGTGAAGCCGGCACCGACGTGCTGGCGGTGGCGGCCGGCATCGTGACCTTCGCCGGCCCGCGCGAGGGCTACGGCTATCTGGTCGAGATCAATCACGGCAACGGCTACGTCACCCGCTATGGACATGCTGCCCGTACGCTGGTGACCGTGGGCGATGAGGTCGAACGCGGCCAGGCCGTGGCGATCGTCGGCTCGACCGGCCGTTCGACCGGGCCGCACGTGCACTTCGAGGTGGTCAAGGACGGGCACCAGATCAACCCGATGAGCTTCGTCGGGCACTAGGACCGTCGCCGCCGCCTGCAGCAGGCGGGCTCCAGCCCCCAAACCCCAAACACGGCGGTCATCCCGAACGACTATTTCGGGATGCTGTCTACCCTTACAATAGGCGGTCCGGCGCCCCCGTGGTGCCCCGACCCGCTTCATTCTCAAGGGATTGTTCGTGCTACAGACGCTGACCCGTGTTTTCGGGAGCCGTAACGACCGGCTCGTCAAAGGTTACAGCCGCCTGGTCCGCGAGGCTCAGGCCTTCGAGCCGGCGCTCCAGGCGCTGCCGGACGAGGCGCTGCGCCAGAAGACGGTTGAATTGCGCGCCAAGCTCACACAGGGCATCCGCCTGGATCAGCTGGTGCCCGAAGCCTTTGCCGTGGTGCGTGAGGCTGCCCGGCGCACCCTCAAGATGCGCCATTTCGACGTGCAGCTGATCGGTGGCATCGCGCTCCACCAGGGCAAGATCGCCGAGATGCGGACCGGTGAGGGTAAGACGCTGATGTCGACCCTGCCGGTCTACGTGAACGCACTGGTGGGCGAGGGCGTCCACGTGGTCACGGTCAACGAATACCTGGCACAGCGCGATGCCGACTGGATGAGTCCGGTCTACCGCTTCCTGGGAATGACTGTCGGCGTCATCAAGAACGCTCAGGATTCGGCACAGAAGCGCGAAGCCTATGCGTGCGACATCACCTACGGTACCAACAACGAATTCGGCTTCGACTATCTTCGCGACAATCTGGCCTATCGGCTCGAGGATCGTGTGCAGCGGTCGCTCAGCTTTGCGATCATCGACGAGGTGGACTCGATCCTGATCGATGAGGCGCGAACGCCGCTGATCATTTCCGGGCCGGCCGAAGAGAGCACCGAGGTCTACGTCCGTATCAACCAGCTGGTGCCGAGGCTGACGCGCCAGCAGGAAGAGGAGGGTCCCGGCGACTATTCGGTCGACGAGAAGGCGAAGCAGGTGCACCTGACCGAAGAAGGTCACGAGCACGTCGAGGGCCTGATGGCCGAGGCAACCCTGCTGCGTGACGGCGAGAGTCTCTACGACACCGCCAACATCCGCCTGATGCATCACCTGAATGCAGCGCTGCGCGCGCATGCGCTCTACAAACGCGACGTCGAGTACATCGTTCGCAACGGCGAAGTGATCATCGTCGATGAGTTTACCGGCCGCACGATGCCCGGCCGGCGTTGGTCGGAGGGCCTGCACCAGGCGATCGAGGCGAAAGAGAACGTGCAGGTGCGCGAAGAGAACGTGACGGTCGCGTCGATCACGTTCCAGAATTACTTCCGTCTCTATAAGAAGCTGGCCGGCATGACCGGTACGGCCGATACCGAAGCGCCGGAGTTCCTGCAGATCTACGGCCTGGAAGTCGTGGTGATTCCCACGCACCGGCCGATGGTCCGCAAGGATCACCCCGACTACGTGTATCTGTCGCAGAAAGACAAGTTCGACGCCATCATCGCCGACATACGCGATTGTGCCGAGCGCGGTCAGCCGGCGCTCGTCGGCACCACGTCGATCGAGACTTCGGAGTTTCTGTCGGCACTGCTGCAGAAAGACAACATCGCGCATCAGGTGCTAAACGCGAAGCAGCACGAGCGCGAGGCCCACGTCATCGCGCAGGCCGGGCGGCCATCGACCGTCACGATCGCCACCAACATGGCAGGTCGCGGTACCGACATCGTGCTCGGCGGCAGCCTGGAATCGGAACTCGCAACGCTGCCCGCGGAAGCCGACACGACTGCCCGGGAAGCGACTCGTGCGGCTTGGCAGCAGCGACACGACCAGGTGATTGCGGCCGGCGGATTACACATCGTCGGTACCGAGCGTCACGAATCGCGGCGTATCGACAATCAGCTGCGCGGCCGCTCGGGCCGCCAGGGCGATCCAGGCTCGAGCCGGTTCTACCTGTCGATGGAAGACAACCTGATGCGGATCTTCGGCGATCCGAACCGCACCAAGCGACTGCTGCAGCTCGCGGGCATGAAAGAGGGCGAGGTGATCGAGAGCGGCATGCTCACCCGCCAGATCGAAAAGGCGCAGCGCAAAGTCGAGTCGCACAATTTCGACATCCGCAAACAGTTGCTGCTGTACGACGATGTCGCGAACGATCAGCGCAAGGTGGTCTATCAGCAGCGCACCGAGATCCTCGGAACCGAGGACCTCAGCGGTTCGATGTCCGAGATGCTGGAAGAAGCAACCGGCGGGATGATCGACCAGTACGTCGTTCCCAACAGTGTGCCGTCGGACTGGAATCTGGCAGGTCTTTCGGAAACTTTGCAGCGCGATCTGAACGTGCCGCCGGCTGCGCTCGAATGGTTGAGACCTGAGTCCGAACTCGAAGAAGCGGATCTGCGCAAGCGCGTGCTGTCGACGGTGACCGACAGCTACGAGCAGAAGGTGATCCGCATCGGCGCGCCGATCATGCGTCATGTCGAGCGCGATGTGGTGCTGCGCACGCTGGACCAGCATTGGCGCGAGCATCTGTCGGCGATGGAATATCTCAAACAGGGTATCCACCTGCGGGGCTATGCGCAGAAGGACTATCGCTACGAGTTCAAGCGCGAAGCGTTCGAGCTGTTCTCGGCCATGCTCGGCCGGGTCAAGTTCGATACCGTGTCGATGCTTTCCAAGATCGAGGTGCGCACCCAGGACCAGATCGAGCGCGAAGAAGCGGAGCGCCGCGAGCGGATGATGCAGGCGTTGCAGGCACAGCATGCCGAGGCGCAGCCGTTGTCGCTGAGTGCGGCGCCGGACGCCGGCGCCGGCGACGTCGCTGCCTTTCCGACGCCGGGTGGCATACCGCCACAGTCCGCGCAGGGGCCGATCGATGCAGGGACGTTCGTACGGAACGACCGCAAGGTGGGTCGGAATGAACCTTGTCCCTGCGGTTCGGGCAAGAAGTTCAAGCACTGCCACGGTGCGCTGACCGCAGCAGAGTGACGAAGGCGGCCGATCACGGGATGACCTGCGCCGGTTCTGCCACGCGCGTGGTCGCCGGCGTACTGTGCAACCGCGAAGGGCAGGTGCTGATCGCGCAGCGCCCACCGGGGAAGCACCTCGCCGGCTACTGGGAGTTTCCCGGCGGCAAGGTGGCGCCCGGCGAGACGAGCCCGGACGCGCTTACCCGCGAGCTGCACGAGGAACTCGGAATCGTCCTGCAGCGCTGTCATCCACTGATGCAACTGCGGCATGATTACAGCGACCGCGTGATCGAGCTCGAGGTCTTCGTGGTCGATGACTATGCCGGAGAACCTGCCGGGCGAGAGATGCAGGCGCTGAAGTGGGTCGCGGTGGCGCAGCTCGGGTCCGAGTCACTGCTGCCGGCCGACCGACCCATTGTCGATACACTCGTTGAAACACTCAATTCCAAGAGGTGATGGCACACATGGCCCAGGACACAGGTATTCCCGATATTCAGATCGATCGCGCCGGCCTGTACCGCGAAGACATCTTCACCGACCGCAAGGCGGGCACGATCCGCAGGCTGGTTCCGGTCACTGCGAATGGCGATGCCGATGACTCGCGTCCGACGCTCTACTCCGGGCAGACACAGCTGCTGACACCGACCGGTGTGCTGCCGCTGGGCTTCGAGATCGACGCTGCCTCACTCGAGGACGCGATCGGCAAATTCCCCGGCGCCGTCAAGGACGCGGTGGAGCAGGCTATCGAAGAGGCGCGCGAGTACCGGCGCGAATCCGCTTCCCGCATCGTCGTGCCAGACGTGGGTGGCGGTATGCCAGGCGGCGGCATTCCCGGCGGCGGGAAGATCAAGCTCTGACCGGCGCTCGGTCCGATGGGTAGCTTGGGCAAGACCCTCTCATTCGGCTCGTTCTCACTGAAGGGCAAGTATCCGGCGCTGGCAGTGCTGTTTCTTGCCCTGGTGCTGCGCCTTGCGCACCTCGCCTTCGTGATGGGCAGTCCGCTAACCTTCGAACCTGGGCCCGAGGAAGCGGACTATCAGCGGTTCGGTGAGGCGGTGTCTGCGTGGCTCGGCCAGAACGCGCCTGAATTCGCGGCTATGAATGCCGGCTATGGCTTTCTTCTGGGTGGTGTTTTCCACCTGTTCGACGACAACCTCTTCGTCGTCTATCTGCTGCAGGCGCTTGCCGACACGGCCACCGTCGCGGGCGTGATGATCGCCGGTCGCCTCCTCGGTCGAGAGCGTGCGGGCCGGTGCGGCGCGGCGCTGTACGCGGTGACGTCCACTGCGATCATGTTTTCGGCGACGCTGACGGTGGATGTCTGGGCTTCGGCATTTGCGACCTGGTGGGTCGTTGCGGCCTTGACCGTACCGCGTTCGCGCAGCGCCTGGGGATGGGCCGCGCTCGGTGCACTGAGCGGACTCGGCGCGGTGCTGGAGTCGACGCTGCTGTGGTTCGTTCTGTTTTCGCTGATGCTGCCGCTGCTGTACCGGTGGCCGCCGGATGTCGCTGACAAACCGACCGTCTGGCGACGCTTCGGTCTGGTCGCCGTCGGTGGGATCGTCGTGCTGTCACCGTGGTCGTGGCGCAACTACCAGACCTACGGCACAGTATCGCCGCTGCCATCCAACACCGGGATCGTCCTGCACGAGCTCTACAACGATCGGAATCCCGAAGCAGGCTCCGACGTTTCCGGTTTCGCGCACTTTCGGTATCCGATCGAGACGTGGCGCGCCGATGCGGCAGAAGCGGACCGAAGAGCGGGAAAGCAGCTTTCCCCAGGACAGATCGACGCCTACTGGTGGGACGAAGCGTTACATTTCATGGCCGCCCACCCGGCAACAGTGGTTGCCGATGTTCTGCGAAAGAATCTGTTGTGGTTCGGAAGCAGTGAAGTCGAGGCGGGTCGCTCGGTCGATGACGAAAAGCGATTCTCGCCCATCCTGAGGGTCATACCGCAGTCTGGCGTCTGGCTGCTCGGCATCGGGTTGGTCGGTCTGTTGTGCTTCGATCGGCGATGGCTGATCGTGGCGGCGCCCATCGCCGCCGCTTGGATCACGATGCTTCTTCTACTCCCAGACACACGCTTCCGTTTCCAGGCGGCCTCGATGCTGGCGCTGGGTGGCGGCGCAATGATCGACCTGAGTTTGCGATTCTGGCGCGATCGCCGCCATTGGCAGCCTATGGGCATCGCGCTGGTAGCCGCAACAACCATCAGCTGCTCGGCCGTCATCATCGGTCACCGCTATCCCGGATTGCCAACGCAGGCGGGGCGCGTCGCCTGGGGTTACATCAACCTCGGGAGCATGCAGAAAGCCTGGGAGATCGCCGAGCGCGCGGTGGGCAATGACCCTGGTGACGGTGAGTCGTTGCAGGCGCGCGGCTACCTCCTGATTGTTCAGTCGCAGTATGCCGCTGCGACCCGGGATCTGCAGCGCGCCATCTTGCTTCGGCCCTATTCGTCGCGTGCGCATTACACCCTGGCACGTGCTTATGCCATCAACCGTCGACATGACCTCGCGCTTGCAGAGGCAAAAATCGCCGTCGACCTCAACGCATCGCCGCTGCACCAGGCGCTGCTGGACCAACTTGGTGACGACGGCAGCAGCCTCAGGTCGCCACGCAGCGATCCCGATCAGGCGCTGCTGGATGAACTCGGCTACGACTCTGGCGGCTCTCTCGGAGGTAATGACCCGTCATCAGCGGCAACAGGGTCACCGTGAATGGCATGATCCTCGCTGAGCCATGCTCCCAGATCGATGAGGCGGCAACGGTCGCTGCAGAAAGGCCGGGCCGGGAATCGATCCGACCATTCGATCTCACGACCACAGGTGGGGCAGGGGCGGATCGCAGGCGCCATCGCTCGCAGCCTCGCGTCTCAGGTACAGCAGACCAGGGTGAATTTCACGTCTCGCTCGGTCTGCGTCGGTCGCTGATCGAGAGTGTGCCACTCGAGGAATCGCAGGCTGCAGCGGTAGTGGCTGCCGCTGATCTCGGGATACAGGC
This sequence comes from Steroidobacteraceae bacterium, assembly GCA_036271535.1. Lineage (GTDB taxonomy): Bacteria > Pseudomonadota > Gammaproteobacteria > Steroidobacterales > Steroidobacteraceae > FEN-1191. The sequence continues at coordinate 29,866 of DATBAM010000070.1, forward strand.
GCGCGGCATCCGGCACCGAGATACGCAGCAGCTGAAACGGATTGTCGCGGTCGAAGGTGACGTTGAATACGCCGCCCGTGGCGACTTCATGGCGTGCCCGCCCGTTTTGCCGCGTCAGCCACAGCAGTTCGGCGATCGCATCGCAGATCGGTCGCAGTAACACCAGCCACTTGCCGAACGCCTCGGTGCGTATTTCGGAAGGCTGATTGAGCCAGAAAAAATAATCCGGCAGGTCGAATTCGCAGGTTCCTCCCGGGATGGCGCTGCGGTGCTTGATGCCGGCGAGAAATTCCGAATCCCGCAGCGGCTGCAGCCAGTTGGCGTTGACGGCTCCCAGTTCCGTGCGCAGGCGCGTGAGATTCGACATCAGCGTGCGCAGGCGGGTGCTGTCGATGCCGGGATGCGCCTGGTACTCCCCGAGCAGCGCCAGGTGCCTTTCGAGTTCCTTGATGACATCGGTGCGAGCGTCGCCCCGCGTCAGGATCGCGAGGATATCCAGCAGGCTGTCGACCGCAGCGCGGGTGCCCCAGGGCGTCGCGCGCTCGTTGTGATAGATCGCCTGACTGTAGAGAAAATCCAGACGCAGGAAGGTCCGCATCCGCTCGTTCAGCGGCTGCTCGAAGATCGACGGTTCGGTCTCCGGCGCCTGTTCAGATGTCGTCGCGGGCTCGATCATCGCTCTATTGTGCTTGAGGCACTTGCCGCCCGTAAATCCCGGCGGCGGTTCCTCAAGTCGCGTTCGAGCGACGTGGGCCCGTTAACCCCTGATATTTCTGATGAAGTGCCAGCACACGCTGCCGCAGAAAATCGGCTGAGTCTTCGTTCGTGAGGACATCGTCGGCGATGGCGAGCCGTTCGGCGCGACTGGCCTGGGCGGCGAGTATGGCGTGCGCTTCTCGCGGATCGCAGCCATCACGCGCCAGGAGGCGCTGCAACTGCAGCGCTTCAGGGCAGTCGACGACCAGCACGCGATCGAAGCGAGCCTGCGAGCCAGTCTCGGCCAGCAACGGAATCACGTAGATCACGTAGTGCCCCGTCGCCCGCGCCGCGAGTTCTTCGCTGCGCAGGCGTATCGCCGGTTGCACGATGGCTTCCAGTTCGCGCCGTCGTGCGGGGTCGGAGAAGACTATCCCGCGCAGGGTGGCGCGATCCAGGTTTCCGTCGGGCAACCGCAGGTGTTCGCCAAAGCGCTCGAAAATCCGCCGTAGCACTGGTGTGCCCACCGCCTGCACCTCGCGCGCGATGATGTCCGCGTCGATGAGTGCGACACCGAGGTCGGCAAACATCGCCGAGACAGTACTCTTGCCGCTGGCGATACCGCCTGTCAGGGCGATGCGCCAGGGCTGGGCAGCGACCGTGTTCACCGGCCGGGCGTGCTGATGTACAAGCCCAAGTAGCTGGAAACCAGCTGCGGCCCCCACAGCATCGCAACCCAGCCAGCGATGGCCAGGAACGGGCCGAAGGGCATTGGATTACCGCGCTGATGGCGACGCGTGATGATCAGCAGGATGCCGATCAGTGCGCCGGCACATGCGGACAGCAGCACGATCGGCAGCAGCATCCTCCACCCGAGCCACGCGCCCAGCGCGGCCAGCAGCTTGAAGTCGCCATAGCCCATGCCTTCCTTGCCGGTCAGCAGCCGGAACAGGTGGTAAATGGACCAGAGCGAGAGGTATCCGGCCGCCGCACCGAGGATGGCACTGGCCGGATCGACCGGCAATGCCTGCTGCGGCGAGTCCCAGCCGCTCAGGCTCGCCAGCAGCCCCATCCACAACAGTGGCAACGTCAGCGAGTCCGGCAGCAACTGATGATCGAGATCGATGAATGTCAGAGCGATCAGGAACCAGGTGATGACGACCGCGCAAGCTGCCGGCCAGCCAAAACCCGTGTGCCATGCCACCACGGCGCTCGCGACGCCAGTCAGCAGTTCGATCGCGGGATATCGCGGGCTGATACGCGCAGCGCACGATGCACAACGGCGGCGCAGAACCAGCCAGCTGATCACGGGAACATTTTGCAGCGCGGTGATCGGTGCCCGGCATTGCGGGCAGGCGGAACGGGGAACCACCAGGTTGAACGCCTGCGTCGGAACCGGCATCCAATCGAGATCAGCGGCCTCCCTGGCATCTGCAGCCGCGGCGTCGTCCTGAGCCGCGGCGCCAGCGCACTCTGCTCGCCACTGACGTTCCAGCATGATCGGCAGCCGGTAGATCACCACGTTCAGAAAACTGCCGACGAGCAGTCCGAGCACCAGCGCCAACGTGACGAAGGCACCAGACGAATCCGCCAGCAGTTCGAGCACGTGTCAGCCGACGACCGAACCGAGCTTGAAGATCGGCAGGTACATAGCGACCACGAGACCGCCGACGACGACGCCGAGGAAGGCCATGATCAGCGGCTCCAGCAGGCTCGACATCGCGTCCACGGCCGCATCGACGTCTTCTTCGTAGAAGGTCGCGACCTTGCCCGCCATGGTGTCGAGTGAACCCGACTCTTCGCCGACCGCGATCATCTGAATGACCATGTTCGGGAAGAGGCCGACGTTCTCCATCGCCCGCTGCAGGCGCTGGCCGGTCGATACCTCGTCGCGCATCTTCATCACCGCGTTCGTGAAAATGATGTTGCCGGTCGCGCCCGCAACCGATTCGAGCGCCTCTACCAACGGTACACCGGCCGCGAACATCGTCTGCAGCGTACGTGCAAAGCGGGCAATCGCGGCTTTTTCAAGGATCGGGCCGATGGCCGGGATTTTCAGCGACATCCGGTCGAGAACTTCACGCATCTTGCGCGAGCGCTTGTAAAAGTACGTGAACGTGAAGACCGCAGCAGCGATGACCATCGCGATGAAGACGCCGTAGTGCTGCAGCGCCTTGGACAGGTTGATGACCATCTGCGTAAACGCAGGCAAGTCCGCGCCGAAACCCTTGAACAGGTCCTCGAATTCAGGAATGACGAATATCAGCAGGATCGTCGTGACGACCACGGCGACAATGAGCACCGCGGCCGGATAGAACAGCGCCTTCTTGACCTTCTTCTTGATGGCCTCGCTTTTTTCCTTGTAGGTGGCAACCTTATCCAGCAACGACTCGAGTGCGCCAGCCTGTTCGCCTGCTTCGACCAGATTCACGTACAGGTCGTCGAAGTACAGCGGCTGCCGGGCCAGGGCCTCATGCAACGACGTGCCGCCCTCGATGTCCGACTTGATGCCGAGGATCAGCTTCTGCATCGCAGGCTTGTCATGACCCGAGCCGACGATCTCGAATGCCTGCACCAGCGGAATGCCGGCGCCCAGCATGGTCGCCAGCTGGCGGCTAAAAATCGCGATGTCGCTGGGCGTGATCTTGCCACCGGATTTGAAAGCCTGCGACTGCTTTTTGACCCGCGTCGCGATGACGCCCTGACGCCGAAGGTCCGACTTCAGCGATTTTTCGTCCGCCGCGACGGCTTTGCCTTTGACTTTCTGACCCTTCTTGTCCATCCCTTCCCACTGGAAGGCGATGTCCTTACGGATCGAGCGGATTGCCGAAGTTGCTTGCGCCATGGGTTACTCGATTGATTACTCGATAGTGACTGAGTTGACTTCTTCGAGACTGGTCACGCCGGCCCTTACTTTGTCGAGACCGGAGCGACGCAGGTCTGCTACGCCTTCCTTGGCCGCCTGGTCGGCGATGTCGATCGCATTGCCACCCGACATGATGAGGCGACCGATCGCCTCGGTTACCTCCATCACCTGGTAGATGCCGACGCGACCCTTGTACCCATCGGTGCAGCTCTGACAGCCCTTGGGTCCGTAGATCTTGAACCCGGTCGCAATGTCGGCCTCCTGAAAGCCTTCCTTGCGCAGCGCATCCGGTGGTACGTCGAGCGGAATCTTGCAGTGACCGCACAGCTTGCGCGCCAGACGCTGCGCAATGATCAGGCTGACCGAGGTCGCGATTGCGTAAGGCTTTACGCCCATGTCGATCAGACGCGTGAGCGTCTGCGGGGCATCGTTGGTATGCAGCGTCGATAACACCAGGTGTCCGGTCTGCGCGGCTTTGATCGCGATCTCAGCCGTTTCCAGGTCGCGGATTTCGCCGACCATCACGACGTCCGGATCCTGGCGCAGGAAGGCGCGCAGAGCCGACGCAAAGGTCAACCCGACCTTGTTGTTGACGTTGACCTGGTTGACGCCCGGCAGATTGATTTCCGCCGGGTCCTCCGCGGTGGAGATATTGGTGTCTTCCCGGTTCAGAATGTTGAGACCGGTGTATAGCGATACGGTCTTGCCGCTGCCGGTAGGCCCCGTGACCAGGATCATGCCCTGCGGCTTGGCCAGATGCTTCATGTACAAATCTTTTTGTATCTGATCGTAGCCGAGCGCATCGATGCCCAGCATCGCCGACGATGGGTCGAGAATACGCAGCACGATCTTCTCGCCATACAGTGTGGGACAGCTGCTGACGCGGAAGTCGATCGCGCGTGTCTTCGACAGACGCATCTTGATGCGACCGTCCTGCGGAATCCGGCGCTCGGCAATGTCCATGCGCGACATGACTTTCAGGCGCGCCGCAATCTTGCCGGTCAGCTGGACCGGAGGCTGTGCAATCTCCTTGAGTATGCCGTCCATGCGCAGGCGCACGCGGAAGATCTTCTCGAACGGTTCGAAATGGATGTCGGACGCGCCGCGGCGGATGGCGTCGAGCAGGACCTTGTTGACGAAGCGGACGATCGGGGCGTCTTCAGGATCATCGCGCGTGACGTCGGGCTCTTCTTCGCCTCCCGACACCTCCAGCGCGTCGAGTTCCATGCCCTCGTCGTCGCCGAGGCTCGGCATTTGAGATTCGAACTGTTCCAGCGCCTTGTCGAGCTTCTTCTGCAGCTTGTCGTCTTCGACGACGATCGCCTCGACTGCGAGGCCGGTCTGAAACTTGATCTCGTCGACGGCGTGTAGGTCGGTCGGGTCGGAGACGCCAAGGAACAGCTTCTTGCCGCGCTTATGCAGCGGCAGCACACGATGTTTGTGGAGCAGCTTGTCCGTGACCGTCCGGATCGTCTCCATGTCGACGGTCAGCGCATCGAGATCCATCAGCGGTACGCCGTACTCGTTGGCCGCGGCGATCGCGACATCCCGCGCCTTGACGTTGCCGCCCTTGACGAGTTCGGTGACGAAATTCGTTTTCTTTTCTTTGGCCTGCTGCACGGCCGCGTTCATCGCCGATTCGTCGGCAATGCCATCCTGTACCAGCCTGCGCGGCAGTCCACCCAGGCCGGACCGATTCGACTGCATCGCCAAAGAAGCATTCTCGATCATTGACTTAATGGGTCCCTGTCAATTTGTCAGAATCTGCCTAGTCTACCTGCACGGCCCCGACGGGCAATGTAGAAATCTGATCAATGGTTACACACGGGCCGGGTATTGCTGCGTGACTGGTTTCCCAAAAGAAGAAGCCCCTCCGGAGAGGGGCTTCTTGCTGGACTTCCGCGCAGTAAGGTTACTTGCAGGAGGAAGGCAGCCAGTTGCTCTTGATGCCGGTGCTTGTGCCGTTGGCAGCCGGGGCCGTGCCGCCGTTGGTCGGGGGAGCAGCGGCGGTGCCACATACCCACACGATGGTTCCGTTACCATCTACTGCCGGGGAGATGCCCAGCTTCAGAGTGTCGAGCTTCGAGTTAGCTGCGTAGGGCGAAGTCTTGCTGAATGTCTCCTGGAGCACGCCATTGGCCGCACTGATGGTCATGTTGCCGTACTTACCTACGATAGTCGCCTGCGGCAGGCCAAGACCGGCCGGAGGAGCGGCGGTCAAGCTAGTCGGCCAGACGCCTTTGTCGTTGTAAGCATCTGCCATCGCCGTCTCGAGACCAGCAGCCATCGTGTTCGCTTCCGAGACCTGCGCACGAATGGTGTAGTCCTGATAAGCCGGGATTGCAATCGCGGCCAGGATGCCGATGATCGCAACCACGATCATCAGTTCGATGAGGGTGAAACCCTTTTGGATAGACTTCATAAACCTAGTAACTCCTTGAAGCGTTGATAAAGGCGCGGCTCACGCGCCGCTGACGGAATAGTGAGCAACCGGCGTGCCAATCCGCCCAAGTCTATCCAATGAATTGATTTTAAAGGTATTTTTACAGGGACTCGCTGTTCATTTGACGTAACTTCTGATCACTCCTGACGACAAGACTGGCCGCTTCGCGTCAGGTAGTGCCGCGATTTGTCACCGCAGGGCACCATGGTAATACCCGTTATTCTATGCCCAGCTTTTTGACGCGATAACGCAGCGCTCGGAAGCTCATGCCGAGCAGTCGCGCAGCGGCGGTTTTGTTGTAGCGGGTCTTTTCCAGGGCCCTGACGATGGCGTCACGTTCCATCGTCTCAAGTCGATCACCCAGCGAGGCGTCGGCGGCCATCGAGCCGGCGCGGGCGCTCGGCGCTGTCGCGGACAGGCTGTCGAAAAGCGGATTCGGGGCCACCGGCAGATCTGGTGTGGAGACCGGTGGCGAGGCCGGCGTCAAGGGGCGCAGCTGCAGATCGACCGCCTCGATCGTGCCGGAGGCCGACAGAGCAATGGCCCGCTCCAGGATGTTCTCCAGCTCGCGCACGTTGCCGGGAAACGGATAGCGGTTGAGCGCTGCACGCGCCTCCGCACTCAGGCGGGCCGAGGTCGCGCCGTTGCGGCTGGCCAGCCGCTGAAGCATTGCGTCGACCAGGTCTGCAATGTCTTCCGGGTGCTCGCGCAGCGCCGGCACCCGCAATTCGATGACGTTGATCCGGTAGAACAGATCCTCGCGGAAGCGTCCCTGGGACACCAGGTCGGCAAGATTCTTATGGGTTGCCGACAGCACCCGGACGTCGACTGGATTTTCACGCTGTTCCCCGACCGGCCGCACGGCTTTTTCCTGGATCACGCGCAGCAATTTGACCTGCATGTGAAGTGGCAAGTCTGCGATCTCATCGAGAAACAGGGTGCCCCCTTCCGCGGATTGGATCAGCCCCTTCTTGTCGTTGACGGCACCGGTAAAGCTGCCGCGCTTATGGCCGAACAGCTCGCTTTCCATCAGCTCGCTTGGGATGGCACCACAGTTCACCGGAACGAAGGGGCCTTCGCGGCGTGGCCCAGATTCGTGGATCAATTTTGCCACCAGCTCCTTGCCGGTACCCGACTCGCCGAAGATGTGAACCGGTGCCTGGCTTCGCGCCACCCGCGCGATCATTTCGCGCATGTTATGCATGGCGGTCGATGTCCCAAGCAGTCGCGGACCAAAGACGCTGGTATCCTCGCTGCCGCTTCCCGAAAGCTTGATGGCCGACGCGACCAACTTGCGCAGTCCGGCCAAATCGAGGGGCTTAGATACGAAATCAAAAGCGCCCAGCTTCAAGGCGCGGACCGCAGTTTCCATATTGCCATGGGCAGTGATAACCGCGACCGGCACGCTCGGCGAGTACTGCTGTATCCACTTGACCAGCTCCAGCCCGTCGCCGTCCGGCAACTGCATGTCAGTGAGACAGAGGTCGAATTGCTCCGCTTTCAGCAATCGTTGCGCTGCTGTAACGGTACTCGCGGTGCGCGGACTCATATCCATTCGTTGCAGGGTGATGGACAACAGCTCGCAAATGTCGGGTTCATCGTCGACTACGAGAACTGCGGGCTTGGTCATGCCCATAGTGTAGCGCGATGCAAACTACTCTTCCCAGCGCTGCGGATCACTAAAAACGATGCGAAACAAGCTGCCATCACCACCGCGCGGCTCATACAACAAAATCGCACGATTTAACTGGCACAATTCGCGGGCGATGAACAAGCCCAAGCCCGTGCCGCCTTTCCGGCCCGTGAAAAAAGGCTCGAATATCCGGTCGACGGCGTGCGGTTCGAT
>DATBAM010000071.1:0-16568 GCA_036271535.1 Steroidobacteraceae bacterium
CAACGCGCAATCGGATGCTGCCAAGGATACGCAGAAGGCGGTGCAGGATCAGACCAAGACCGATGCGTCCGCCAATTCCGACCTGGCCAGCGCCGAAGCCAAGGCCGATACACGCAAAACCGACAGTGCCTACGACACCGCGACCACCGAAGCTCAGGGTCGGCATGATGTCGCCATCAAGAAGTGCGAGATCCTTGCGGGAGACCAGCAAAAGGCCTGTAAGGATCAGGCGGATGCCGCGTTGGAACAGGCAAAGGCCAATGCCAAAGCCGGGAAGGCGGCGGCCAGCGGCAACTGATCGCCTGCGGATGAGCGTCTGAGCCAGGTCGACTGCGACATCGTCGTGCTTGGTGCGGGCGCGGCCGGCCTGATGGCAGGCCGGCTGCTGGCCGCGGCCGGGGCGCGCGTGGTGGTGCTGGAAGCGCGCGCTCGGGTAGGGGGCCGGATATACACTGAGCACCTCCCTGAAACGCGGTCACGGATGGCCGAGGATATGCCGGTCGAACTGGGCGCAGAGTTCGTCCACGGCCTGCCGGCCATGTCGTGGAGCCTTTTTCGGGAAGCCGGCATAGCGGTGCGTGAACGCGAGGGCGTGCATCTGCGTTTCGTCGACGGGGTGTTGCACGATGACAGACGCGGTCCGGATGCCGGCGATTTCATCGAGCGGATGCAGCACTGGTTCAATGCCCAGCCGGCGGGCACCGATCTGAGTTTCGCTCAGTACCTGGCGCAAGCCCACGGTCAGGCAAGCGCCAAGCGAGCCGCGCTGGCCTATGTACAGGGTTTCAATGCCGCCGATGCCAACCGTATCAGCGTTGCCGCACTGGTTGCGCAGCAGCGCACCGAGGATGCCATTGCCGGCGACCGCATTTTCCACCTGTCTGCCGGCTATGACGCGCTGCCGCTTTATCTTGCCGGGCGCCTGCAACACGCAGGCGGTGTGGTGCGGTGCCAGCACATGGTCGAACACATCGAATGGGAGACCGGTCAGGTCTGCTGCCGAGGTGTTCGCGGCGATGGCGCCGCGTTTGCCATCACCGGAAGGCAGGCTATCGTCACGTTGCCGTTGGGTGTACTGCAGGCGGGGAGCGTGCGCTTCGCACCGGAGCCGCACGAGGCGCTCGGGTCGGCTGCACGGTTAGCCATGGGGCCGGCGATGCGTTTTACGTTGGTTTTTCGCGAGCCCTTCTGGCAGAGCGCGGTCAGCCGGTTGTCGGGCGCCACGGACGGCGGCTCGCGGCCGCTGGGATTCCTGTTCGCGCCGGGGATGACGCCGCCCACCTGGTGGACGCCGGCGCCGGAATCATGGCCCATCATCACCGGCTGGCTGGGAGGGCCACAGGTGGAGGCGGCTCGGCGAAACTGGCTCCAGGATGGGTTGGCGACCCTGGCGACGGCATTCGGTCTGCCAGCCGGGCAGGTGCAGCAGCTGCTCGTCAGTGCGCACTACCACGACTGGCTTGCCGACAGGTTGAGCCGGGGTGCCTACAGCTACGTGCCGGCGGGATGCCTCGACGCATCGCGGCAACTGACCGTGCCGATCGAACAGACACTGTTTTTCGCCGGTGAGCATGCCGACACCGACTCTGAGTGGGGCACGGTCCATGGTGCGCTGCGCAGCGGCATGCGGGCAGCGATGCAGGTGCTGCGGGCCCCGAGCCAGGCTGCCTCGAGATGACGTCCAGCCGACAGCAAAACTCCTGTGCTCCTACAGCGGCGGCGCCGCCGAAGGTGTTCAATGATGGTGCATTCAGCAATCGTTCAGTTGGCTGTCGTGTGACAGCACGGAGCGTCGTATATGGACCACCTGATTCCCTTCGAGCCGGCACAGACCGCAGCCGCCGCCCCCGGAGTTCTCTCGCAGCTGGCCCCCTCGCCACGTCCGCCGCTCGAGTATGGCTGTGTCGACTGGTTCGACTATCCCGTTTCGGAAGACGTGCGTCGACCGGAAGCGGAGGCCATGCTTCTCGACGCCTGAAGTCTTCCTTCTTCTGGATGCTGGCCATCCTGTTGTCGGGATGTGTCGAGCGACGTGCGGGGCTGCCCGCGCGCAGTCCGGACGAAGATAAAGCGCGAATCAATCGCGCGCTGCCGGCAAAGCTGTCCGATCGCGAGGGCTGGACAGACGATATCTACTCCGCATTCGCGCAGTTGGGCATCGAGCCCACCGCGCCGAACACTTGCGCGGTTGCCGCTGTCATCGCGCAGGAGTCATCGTTCGCCGTCAATCCCTTCATTCCGAATCTGGGCGCCATCGCCTCGCGCGAGATCGATCGCCGCGCGGAGCATGTCTACATTCCGCTATCGGTAGTGCACGGCGTGCTGGGCTGGCAATCGCCCGATGGACGCAGCTGGAGCGAGCGGATCGATGCTGCGCGGACCGAGAAGGACCTCAGTGACGTCTACGAGGCTTTCATCGCAGGCGTACCAATGGGCAGAACACTGTTCGAGAATCGCAATCCGGTGCGCACCCGCGGTCCGATGCAGGTCAACGTCGCCTTCGCCGAGCAGTTTGCCGAGACGCACCAATACCCCTATCCGCTGTCGGGAACACTCGGGGATGAGTTATTCACTCGTCGTGGGAGCATTTACTTCGGCGTCGCACATCTGCTGGCGTATCGGGCTCCGTATGACAGCTATCTGTATCGCTTTGCGGATTACAACGCGGGTCAGTTCTCCAGCCGGAACGCGGCATTTCAACGCGCCGTCGCCATCGCATCCCATCGACCGCTGACTGCCGACGGTGCGCTGCTGCCGCACGATGCGAGCAATGGCGATACCGAACTGCTGATACGCACTCTGTCATCCCGGCTGTCGGTGTCGGAAACCGACATCCACGCCGCGCTCGGCAAGGGCCGGACGGAGGACTTCGAGGGCACGGCGCTCTATCGACGCACCTTTTCTCTTGCCGAGGAAGCGGGCGGGCAATCGCTACCGCGCGCCGTCGTACCAAGCATTGAACTGACAGGCCCGAAACTGCACCGCCACCTGACAACCGCCTGGTACGCGCAGCGCGTCGACGACCGATTCCAACGTTGCCTGCAGACCAATCACTGACGTTCTTGACAGAATATGATCAGATCGGCAGGCGGCGATAGCGGGTGAGCACCGCGCGCAGCGATATTCGCACAGGGTACCCGACGTGACCGTCGTTCGGCTGACTGCCGCGGGCAACCACCTGGTGTGCCTGCGGCGCAGACAGGGCGCGCGCCGTGCAGTATCTGCAGACGTCTGGCAGTCCCACTGCGGCCGCGGTAAATACGACGGCGCCCAGGGCCGCTGCGATTCTCGTAAAAGCGTTCATTCATCCTCCTGTCCGGGACGCCGAAATGCATCCCAGGTGCTTGGGAATACCCGGCTTGCCGCCAAAAGTTGCAGCCCGAAAAGCAGGATATTTTTGTCTGCAGCCGGAGCGGCTCTTGCCTGCAGCGCGGCGTGGAGGCGACAAATGGCTCCGGCGCATGGCACCCTTACGGCTGAGACCGGGAGAGAGAAGCTTTGAAGACACGTATTACGGAACTGTTTGGCGTTCGGCATCCGATCATCCAGGGTGGGATGCATTTCGTGGGTCTGGCCGAGCTGGCATCGGCGGTTTCCAACGCCGGAGGACTGGGGATCATCACCGGGCTGACGCAGCCGACGCCGGAAAGGCTCGCAGCAGAGATCGCCCGCTGTCGTTCGATGACCGACAAGCCCTTTGGCGTCAACCTGACCTTCCTGCCGTCGGTCAAGCCGCCGGACTATCCTGGCTACGTCGATACCATCGTGCGCAGCGGTGTGGTCAAGGTCGTCGAAACCGCCGGCAACAATCCGGCGCAGTACCTGCCACCGCTGAAAGCGGCGGGCATCAAGATCATTCACAAGTGCACCGCCGTGCGCCATGCCTTGAAGGCGCAGTCGATTGGCTGTGATGCGGTGAGTGTCGACGGGTTCGAGTGTGGTGGACACCCTGGCGAAGACGACATCCCGAACATGATCCTGCTGCCGCGCGCGGCGGACGAGCTCAAGATCCCGTTCGTAGCCTCAGGCGGCATGGCGGACGAGCGTTCGCTGGTTGCGGCGCTGGCGATGGGTGCCGAAGGCGTCAACATGGGAACACGCTTCCTGGCCACGAAAGAAGCGCCGGTGCATCCGAACGTCAAACAGGCGCTGGTCGAAGCATCGGAGCTCGATACGCGCCTGATCATGCGATCGCTGCGCAACACAGAGCGCGTGCTGGCCAATCAGGCGGTCGAGCGGCTCATGGAGAAGGAACGCACGCTCGGAAACAATATCAAGTTTGCCGACATCGCACCCGAAGTGGCCGGTGTCTACCCGCGGATCATGCGCGAAGGTGACATGAACGCGGGTGCCTGGTCATGCGGCATGGTGGCCGGTCTGATTCACGACATCCCGAGCTGCCAGGAACTGATCGATCGCATCATGGTTGGCGCGGAGAGCCTGATTCGGAAGCGACTGACCGGCCTGCTCGCCTAGCGCATGCTTCGCATCGACCGGTAGGCTTCCAATGCTTCGAGCCGCGATGTCTTGAGATTCACGCGGGGCGCAGGATAGGTCTTGCCGATGCGCACGTTGGCAGCGGCCAGGACGGTAGCGGGTGCGAGGTGCGGCTCGTGGATGCAGTCGGCCGGCAGCTCGGCGAGTTCGGGAACCCATCGACGTACGTAGTCGCCATCAGGATCGAACTTCTGTCCCTGGGTGATCGGATTGAAGATGCGGAAATACGGCGCGGCATCGGCGCCGCAACCAGCGGTCCACTGCCAGTTGAGAGTGTTGTTCGCCAGATCCGCGTCTACCAGTGTGTCCCAGAACCAGCGGGCGCCATCGAGCCACGGCTGCCGCAGATTCTTGATGAGCAGCGAGGCGACGATCATCCGCACGCGATTGTGCATCCAGCCCAGCGCCCAGAGCTGACGCATCCCTGCGTCGACGATCGGAAACCCCGTGAGACCCCGCTGCCACGCCTTCTGATGACTCTTGCTCGTGCGCCATTCGAACTTTTCGAACTGCGGGTCGAGCGGCTCCAGCGGGGTGCGCGGCTGATAGAACAGCAGATGATGGGCAAACTCGCGCCAGATGAGTTCAGAGGCGAACGCACTCTCGGGCCACCCCTTGGTGCTCCGCTCTCCCCAACGCCACAACTGGCGAACCGACAGTTCGCCGAAATGCAGGTGGGGCGAAAGCGCAGAGGTGCCATCGTCGGCCGGCAGGTTGCGTGACTCGGCGTAGCCGCGGACCCGGCTTGCGAGAAATTTTCTGGCACGCCGCATCGCGGCGGTCTCCCCGGGCGTCCAGTGGTTCTGCATCCGTTCGTGCCAGGGGATCGCAGGCATCAGCTCGAGTTCATCGAGCGCGCGCGCTGCGGGCCAGGCGGGTGGGGCAGTCAGCTTGCGTGGCGTCGACAGCGCGGGGGGAAGCTGCAGGCGTTCCAGCAACCGTCGCCGGAACGGTGTGAACATCCGATAGGGCTTGTCGGAGGGACTACGCACGTCCCAGGGCTCGGCCAGCAGTGAGCCGTTGAAACTTTCGGCGCCCAGGTCCGCGGCGCGCAGCGCGCCCTTTAGCGCCCCATCTCTGGCAATGACGGCGGGCTCGTAGCGTCGATTCCAGTAGACCGCATCCGCGCCGGTGTCACGAGCTATTCGTGGCAGCAGCATCGAGGCGTTGCCCTTGAACAGAAGTAGCCGCGATCCACGGAAGGTAAGGGAGCGTGCCAGCGAGGACAGCGACTGATGTAGCCACCAGCGCGAAGCGCCACCAGCGCGCCAATCGCCTTCTTCCTCGTCCGAAAGAATATAGACCGGGAGCACCCAGCCGCGGCGCGCGCACGCCGCGGCCAGGGCTGAGTTGTCGTGCAGGCGCAGGTCCTGCCGGAACCAGACGATCGTGCCGTGCGGGCTTACCCGTATCAGAAGCGCACGCCCACGCGGATCGGAACGAACTGCTGACCATCGGCATTCGGTCGGATGCGCAGATAGCTGGCCTCGGCGAACAGCGACAGGTGATCGGCCAGCGCCATCTCCCAGCCGATGCCGGTGTTCCACGAGTCATGCCAGGAAGTGGTGTAGTGCTCCGTGCCGGTTATCCTGGCGTAGCCACCGCAGTCGTAGTAGTAGTCGCAGAATCCGCCGTCGAAGAACGAAATCTGGTGCAGCACGGTCTGCTCGCGGTACCAGCCAATGCCGCCAAACACGTAGAAACGCTGGCTCCATACGACCGGCAGGTTCACCTGCAGATCGACGTTACCACCGTATACATTCGAGTGGCCGATGTCCGCGTTGGTCTGGTTGAGCAGGTTGTCGCTGGCTTCGAAGCGGCTATAGCTGCCGTCGATCCGAAGGCCGACCGGAATCGATTCAACGGGAAACAGCGTGGCGCCTGCCCCAGCGTTCCAGCCATCATCGAGATAGGTGCCGGCGTTCGCCGCGGTGATGGTGAACCCGGTATCGACATGGGCATGCACGGGAGACCAGGCGAGTGTGGGCGGCCGGCGGTGCTCTGCATACGGTCCACCGTAAGCGGGCGGGGGCGGCGGAGGCGGCGCGTATGCCTGTGCAGGCGGGGCGACTCCCGCGGGTGGCGTGTAGTGAACGGTATAGCCGTGTGCCTCGAGACATGCGCCCATTGCGCGCGCATAACGCGAGCGGCTCGCTGCGTAGTCGGGCGCGGTGACGCCGCCTGGACGCTGAGCATCGAAACCGGTCTGATCCTGCGCCCAGTGCTGGCACTCACGGTTGTCCGCGGCCTGCTGGTCGGCGCTCTGACCATTGCGCGGTGTCGCAGACAGATCCGGCGACGGCGCGTATGCCGCGCTTTGGGCCGCAGCAGTCCCGGCAGCCGACAGACCGAGAGCCAGCGGCACGCCCAGTGGTAGAGCGACCGTGGCCAGGGTACCGGCCAAAGAGCGAACGAGCGAAGATGGTTTGATCATTTGCAGCTACCTGTGATCCCAAGGGCACGGCATCCAAACGCCCGGACGCCGCAGTTCGTTGACAGTTGCGCCAATCTGTCAGGTTCTCAAGCCCCGCGGTACGCACCAATGGGGAAAGTGCGACGTCAGCCAAATCCGGCACAGATGATACTTGACGCACGAACCGATTATGATGGCCGGCTTTGCACCTGAGGGGCTGTGCGACACGATTCAAGCACGCGGTGTCCGTGGCAAAGACTGGTTTCCCGATTGGTGGCGCTCGGCCTGGTGGTCTCAATGCCGGCTTTCGGACAGGAGGTGTCACTACTGGCCGGCGCCCTGCAGACCCAGGAGCATTCCAGCTACGACTGGCAGATCGAGTACCACCAGCAGCTCGGTCGCAGCGTTGCGGCTTCGCTCGGCTGGATCAACGAAGGACACGTGATCGGACACCGTCGCGATGGCGTGACGACGCAGCTCTGGATGCAACGACCCTGGGCGACTCGCTGGCGCTTCGGGGTGGCGGTCGGGCCCTATTTTTATTTCGATACCGAGCCCAACGACCGCGAGCGCGGTTACGGCGATCATCATGGCCTGGGCGTCGCCGCGACCGGCGGCGTGCGATACCAGGCCTGGGGGCCGCTGGACCTGCAGCTGCGGATCACCGGCCTCTGGGCGCAGGGTGACATCAACACACAGTCGATCGAGTTCGGCGTGGGCTATACCTTCGCTCACCTGCTGGAGCGCACGCGACCGGCCACAGACGATGGCCGGTTCATCGACTGGTCCGATGGTCGCCAGTCGATCAGCGCGTTCGGCGGCGTCTCGACGCTGAACAGCCTCGCAATCCGTAACTGGTCGACTTACGGACTGGACTACCAGTATCGTTTCAATTCATGGGTCGCGATCGGGGGGGCCGCCCTCATCGATGCCGGAACCCATTCGCCGCATGACCGTCTCGCGATACAGACTCGTATCTCGCATCGCGTCGAGAATTCCCCGCTCACGTTGACGGCTGGTGTCGGCGCATCAGTCACGCTGATCGAGTCCGGTGCGCCGTCGCAGGAGCCGGTGGAGGGATTGCTGCTGCTACGTGCCGGCTGGAATCTCAGCAGTCACTTGAGCGTCGAGGCGAGCTGGTACAGGACCTTCACGCAGGACGATCACGATCTGGACATCATCGTCGGCGGTCTGGACTGGCGCTTCTAGTTGCGGATGGCGACGTCAGCGGCATGGCTGATGGTGTCATAGATACGGCCGAGCTCCGCCGCCGTGACGCAGTAGGGCGGTAGTACGTAGATCGTGTTCCCCAGCGGCCGCAGCAGCACCCCGGCCTCGAGACAGGACGCGTGCAGGCGCGGTCCCATGTCCGCCAGATATCCTTCGTCCTGCGCACGAACGTCCAGCGCGGTGATCGTGCCGGTCTGCCTCACCCCGCTGAAGCGCGGATCGCCGCGAAAGCGTTCGAGGTGCTCGCGCTGCAGTCGCTCCAGTGCGGCTATCCTGCCGAATACATCCTCGCTGTCCCAGATTTCCAGATTGGCGAGCGCCGCGGCGCACGCAATCGGGTTGGCCGTGAACGAACTCGAGTGAAAAAACGTGCGGCGTCGGTCGGTCGAGTAATGGGCCTGGAAGATCTCCGACGTGCTCAGTGTGACGGCGAGTGGCAATGAACCAGCGGTCAGTCCTTTGGACGAGCAGAGGATGTCGGGTCGGATATCGGCGTGTTCGCAGGCGAACCGACGGCCGGTGCGGCCCCAGCCGGTCATCACCTCGTCCGCGATGAACAGCACCCCGTATCGCACGCACACCGCATGCATCGCTGCCAGCGTGTCGGCCGTGTACATCAGCATGCCGCCCGCACCGAGTACCATCGGCTCGACGAGGAACGCAGCAACGTCGCCCGCGCGGCACAGGCTTTCCAGCCGATCGATGGTCTGCGTCTCGCGTCCGGCCGCCGGGAACGGCACGCGCGCGACGTCGAACAGCAGCTGCTCGTAGTCGTCCGTGAAAACACCGCGTGCTCCGACCGACATGGCGCCGACCGTGTCGCCATGGTAACTATGTTCCATCACGATGATACGGTGACGCGACGCCCCGCGATGGCGCCAGTAGCCCAGCGCCATCTTGAGTGCGACTTCCACACTGGTGGAGCCGCTGTCGGAATAGAATACGTGGGACAGACCGCGGGGCGCGATTCGCAACAGGCCTCGCGCGACGCTCTCGGCAGCCTCGTGCGTGTATTCGGCGAAGATCACCTGGTCCAGCCGCTGTGCCTGTGCGGTGATCGCGGCAACGATGCGTGGGTGCCGGTGACCATGCGTGATGACCCACCAGGAAGAGATGGCATCGAGGATGCGCTCGCCGGAAGAGAGCGTGAGCCAGGCTCCCTCTGCCTCGATGACCGTAGGCAGGTGCTGCCGCAGCGCATGCTGCGTGAACGGATGCCAGATCGGAGAGGAGAAACTCACAGGAAGGTGTCCGCGCGGAAGACGTGGCGGAACGATGTGGCCAGCGTCTGCGGCGTCAGTGGATCGAGCCGCGGCAGACGTCCGAGTATGCGTACGGCGCCGAGGCTCGCGATGATCGACTCACTTTCAGGCTGTGGCTCGCCGATGAATGCCACGCCGATCAACGGTATGTTGCGGTGGCGAATCGCTTCTATCGACAGCAGCGTATGATTGATCGTCCCCAGACGGGTGCGGGCGCACAGAACCGTCGGGACATTCCACTGCGCGATCCGGTCGATCAGCAGTGTCTCGGGCGTCAGCGGCACCATGAGTCCGCCAGCGCCCTCGATGATCAGCGGCCGCTCCACTGACGGTATCTGCAATGCCATCGGATCGATCCTGACGCCGTCGCGCATGGCGGCCAGGTGCGGTGATGCCGGAGTACGAAGGCGCCACGCTTCCGGCACGATGCGCTCCGATGGGAGCTCGGCTAGGCGCTGAACGACCTGGGTGTCGGTCTCTGCGTCGAGCCCTGCCTGCACAGGTTTCCAGTAGATACCGTCAAGCAGGCGTACGAGCCCGGCGCTGAAGATCGTCTTGCCGACATCGGTATCTGTCGCGGTGATGAAAATCGCGCGCTTCATGAATGCCCGTCCTGTGGCCGCGTGCCAGGCCATGCATCATGCAGCATCGAGAATAAATGCTCGATCGATGCGAGGTCCGCGTGCAGGGTGATCGCGATACGCAGACGTGCCGTACCTTCGGGTACCGTAGGGGGACGGATCGCACGTACGTCGAAGCCCTGGCGCGCAAGCTCAGCTGCCAGCTCCACGGCCGCGCGATCCTCTCCGACGATGACCGGCACGATCTGCGAGTGGCCCCGCGTTGGAATGCCGAGCCGGTCGGCCGTACGGTGGGCATGATCGATGCGCCGCGCCAGCTCGATACGGCGTTCCGGCTCATCGCGCAGGATCTGGAGCGCTTCCTGTGCGGCAACGGCCATCAACGGCGAAGGTGCCGTGGCGTAGATGAAAGGGCGGCAGCGATTGATGAGGAAATCGCAGAATATCCTGGGGCCGCAGACCAGCGCGCCCGATCCGCCCAGTGCCTTGCTGCAGGTGTGCAGCACGAGCACGTTGTCTCGACCTTCGAACGCAGCTGCCAGTCCACGGCCGTCGGTGCCGTATACGCCGGTCGCATGTGCCTCGTCGATGAAGAGTATTGCCTCGTATCGATCAGCGAGGTCCATGAGCTCCTGCAGCGGTGCGAAGTCGCCGTCCATGCTGTAGAGACTCTCGACTGCGATCCATGCCCGTCCCGTCGCGCCCTGTGCGCGCCACGCCGCGAGCTGGTGCTCGAAAGCGGCCGTGTCGTTGTGGGCCACCCGTAGGCTGCGTGCGCGACCGGCGCGCGCGCCTTCGTTGGCACTGGCGTGTGCCAGGGTGTCCAGCAACAGCAGGTCTTCCGCCTGTGGCAACGTCGAGAGCACTGCGAAGTTGGCCGCGTAGCCGCTGCCGAAATAAAGAGCGCGCTCGCTGCCGAACAGCGTTGCGGCCAGAGATTCGAGCGATTCGTGTTCCGGCGCGTTACCGCGCAGCAGTCGTGAGCCTCCCGCGCCGACGCCCGTGCCCCGGTCCAGAGCCGCGCGTACCGCCGCCTGAAGGCGCTCAGAACCGGACAGTGCCAGATAGTCGTTGGAGGTGAAGTCGCGGCCGGAGCGCCCTTGTAAGGCGCGAAGTCGCCCTTTGGCTGCCAGCTCGTCGAGCTGCAGACGATAGCGGTCGAGATAGGATCCGGTACTCACTGCTCGCGTCGGCGCAGCAAGAGGAACCATGACAGACCCACAGTGACCGCGGTCAGCATGGCGACCACCAGCGAAAAACCGTGTGGGTGCTGCGCCAGCGGCAGCCCACCTACGTTCATGCCGAACAGGCCCGCGACGACATTGATCGGCAGGGCGAGCACTGTCACGACCGTCAGGATGAACAGCGTGCGGTTGGTGTGCTCGTTGACGGTGGCGACGAGTTCCTCCTGCAATAGCTTCAGGCGCTCGGTGAGCGCGCCGGAGTCGAGCACTGACGCCGAGAATTCTTCGGCCGCCTGCCTGAGATCCGCGACGTCTGCCTCGTCGAGCCAATCGGGGGACCGGTTGAGCAGTCGGAACATGGCGGCCGTTTCCGGCGCCAGCAGACGCTGCAGCCGCACCTGGCCACGACGCATCGCGCTCAGTTCACTGCGCGTCATCGACAGGCGCTCGTCGAGCAGGGTGTCCTCGATTTCGTCGACCCGTGCAGTGGCCTGGCGCGCGATATCGCCGAGCACGTCGGCCTGATCACGCAGCAGATGCGCCAGCAACCCCGCCGAGGATCGCAGCGCGTAGCCACCCTTGACCGCGGCGCGCAACTGGTCGACCGAGCGAAGCGGTTTCAGTCGAGCGCTGACGACGAGGCGCCGACTCAGGCACAAGGTTACAGTGGAGACCTTCGATGCGTCGAAGACGTTGTCCACCAGCACGTCGTGGATGACGGCGATGAGCCGCCCGTCGTCGATCTCGAGTCGCGTCGAGCCGGTATTGCCATGGAGCGCGTCGTAGAAAGAGTCGGGAAGCGTCAGCGCAGTGCGCAGCCAACGTTCGGACGCCGCGTTCGATAACGAAAAATGCAGCCAGACAAAGCCGTCGCGGCCGCTGTCTTCGGCAAATTCATCCAGATACTGGCGCGCCGAAGGGCACTCGACCGGCCGCGGTGGCTCCGACGGCAGAAACACATATCCCCAGACGAGACCGTCCTGGTCGGAGCCGTAGACCGGCGCCGGGGGTGCGCTGACGGTCGGACTATTCACGGCCATACTGCTTTACCCGTCGCATCCGTTACCGATCGCCACAACGGCGGTAGTTGTGCCAGTACGTCCGGCGGCACCGGTACGTAATCCGCTGTGTCGATCGTATGCGCGCCCGCATGCAGCGCCCAATCAAAAAATGCCAGCGTGGCCCGAGCGCGTTCGGGATCGTCGCAGCGGGCCGGCAGCAGCACGAAAGTCGCCCCGGTGATTGGCCAGCTGTGCTCACCTGCCGGGTCGGCAGGCAATTGCAGCATCGTGTGTACCGGGTCCCAGCTGCCAACAGCCGCTGCCGCGCGGAAGGCGTTGCGCCCGGCGCGCACCAGCTGCCCACTGCGATTGCGCAGCATCACGTCGCTGAGGTGATGGTCACGCGCATAAAAATATTCCACGTACCCGATGGTGAATCGCGTGCGTTGGACGTAGGAGGCGACACCGCCGTTGCCGTTGCCCGCTACGCCTACCGGCCAGCGCGGCATCTCGGAGGCGCCGATCTCGCGGTGCCATCGCGCGCTCGACTGCGACAGAAATCCGGTGAAGAGCAAGGATGTCCCGGAGACTTCGGCCCGGTGCACCACGGTGATATGGGTTGCAGGCAGCGCAATGGACGGATTGAGCTGCTGGATGGCGGGATCGTTCCAGCGGCGGATCTTTCCGAGGTAGATATCTGCCAGCACCGCACCCGTGAGCTGTAATTCGCCGGGCTCGATGCCAGCAATGTTGATGACGGGCACGACGCCGCCGATCACCGTCGGAAACTGCAGCAGGCCATAGCGTGTGAGCTCCTGCTGCGTCATCGGCATGTCGGACGCGCCGAAGTCCGCCTGGTGAGCACGGATGCGCTCGAGCCCCGCGCCCGATCCGACTGCAGTGTAGGTCAGGTGCGTGCCGGTCGCCCGCTCGTACTGTGTACCCCAGGCCTCGTACAGCGGCGCGGGAAACGTGGCTCCGGCTCCACGGATATCGAGCGCCACCGCCGGCTGCACGGCTGCAACGAAAGCCAGGAGCGGCAGAGCGATCGCAACACACCACGAGCGAGCTCCGAGAATGAAGAATCGTGCAGTCATAAAAGTGTCGCGGTTCATGGATACCGTGGGCGGTTTGTCGAGTCGAACACAGGGGAATACCGTTGCTGCGGAGCTTACGACGCGCCGTCCAGTGTATGGCAGTCTTCGCATTCGCGTGCCGTCTGTCGATGGCCGGGCATCCGCTACTGAGCGAGGATACCGGCACGCAGGGGAAGGGCAACTACGAACTCGAACTGGGCTACAACTGGAGTCAGCAGGATGGGGATCGGAATTTCCTGTTTCAGCCGCAATTATCGTGGGGCGCATCGGCAACGACGGATCTGATCGTCCAGCCGTCGTTCATCACCGACAGAAATGACGGTGCGCGCCTCACGGGAACAGGCGACACCAACCTGGATGCCAAGTGGAGGTTTCTGAGCACGACGCCGTGGTCGCTTGGCGTGCGCGCAGGGGTCGAGTTGCCAACCGCCAGGGAAGGTCTCGGAATGCCCCATCGCAATGTCTCGCCGCACGGGGTCCTGGTGGCGACCGGCGATTTCACGCCGCTCACCATCGATCTGAACGCCGGCTACGGCTCCGCACCAGCCGATCCGGCCCATCGGGGCAATCTCTACCATTTCTCCAGCGCCGAAACCTACGAGATCCGGCAGCGTGTGTTCATCCTGGTCGATACTTCGTTCGATTCGAATCCGGATTACGACCAGGGCGGCAGGTTCTCGGCCATCGGACTGATAGGGCTGATCTACACGATTCATCCAGGTCTGGATCTGGATGCCGGCTTTCGTGGCCGGTTGAATGGTACCGGGCCCGCGCAGCAGTTCCTGCTTGGCGTCACCTTTCGGGGCGCCCCATAGGGTTTATGATGGCGCTCTCGGATTAGGGGGGGGCGTTATGGATGTTGCCGTTGTGCAGAACTGGTTGACGACGATGGGGACGAACCCCAGGCTGGAACAGCCGGTCAAGGGAGTGGGCTGGTGGGTGAGCTTCAATTTCCCCCGTAATTCGCCGAATGTCATGCGGGTGCAGACGTTCGATGACTGGCCTCGCGCGGTCGTCGTCGGGTCTACCGGACAGGTGCCTTCCGATCTGGCACCCAACTTTGCAAAACTGTCCGATGCGCAGAAAGGTGCATTTGCGCTCGACCTCCAGGCGGTTCTGATCGGCGCTCCGGGTGTGCTGTTTCAGCTCGAGCCCGTTTCACCCAGTGTTCTGACCCTGCCGACGCATATCCATGTGATGAGCATCCGCTACGAGACCAGTGTCTCGATGGATTCGCTGCATCGCTCGATGCTGGAGGTGCACAAGGCCGAGCAGCTGTGGCAGAACTTCGTCGTGCGGCGAATCGGCTTTCCCGTCTAGGAAAACTTCGCCCGTTGCCGGACGGGTTCTGCGCCCCGGGTCACGTACTGGCGGATCTCTGGGCGGCCTTCCATCAGTTGCAGTGCCTTCGGCAGCGATTGCGTCACCCAGTCGCTCTTCATGTGCGCGGAATGTACCGCGACATCCCGATAGACTTCGATGACGACATAGATCTCCGGATCGTCGACGCAGAGGGAACATTCATAGTACGCGACGCCGGGCTCATGCTCGTGCGTGCGCGCCGCGACCTCGGCCATCAGCGCTTCGAACGCTTCGGCGTTGTGCGCCTTCACGCGCACGTGCGCGATGAAGGTGATCATCGCGCGGCGCCGCTCATCGGCCCCACGACTTCGATGATGTGACCTTCCGGGTCACTGACGACCGCGGCGCGGACATGGTGTTCCGGACGGTCCTCCGCCGCGCGGTCGACGCGCCCGCCGTGCTCTTGCACCGCACGTAATGTTTCGTCGACGTCCGATGTCATGAACACCAGCCAGACTTCGCCCGGGTAGGCAATCGTCGCCGGCGCGGACACCTCCAGGAACTGGCTGAGGATGAGCACGAACGAGGTTCTATCCCCGGTGGTGGACAACCAGCACTGCGTCTGACGTACCTCTTTTTCGCCACCGATATTGCGGCTGACGACCTGGAATCCCATGGCGCGATAGAAGGGCTCGGTGACGGACAGATCTCTAACCACGAGCTTCATGGTGTTCATGGTGATGGTCATCGAACCCCCTCTTTGTGGTTGTGGCCGGCAGGCATACTATACGGCGAAGCGCGCTGGTCGCTCTCAGGCGCAACAAATCACCGGGGGGTGTTCGTATGTCCGGTCTATCTGGGGAGCAGGTGCTGATCACGGGGTCCAGTGGGCCCGGCCGGTAGAGGAGAGCAGAGATGACCGATATCGAACGCTTGCTGGCGATAGAAGAAATCAAACGGCTCAAGTCGAAGTATTTCTGGGGACTGGATCATCGCGACTGGGATTTCTGGCGGCGGGAAGTGTGGGCGCCCGAAGGGCGCCTCATCGTGCCGGAAGCCTCGCGCGACTGCGTGGGTATTGAGGCGGTGCTGGCCTACGTGAGCGGCTCCACGACGGACCAGGTGTCGGTGCATCATGGTCACATGCCGAATATAGAAATCACCTCGGATACCTCGGCTACCGGCATCTGGGCGATGGAGGATCGGCTCTATCGTAGCCCGCAGCACCCACTGGAGGACGGCAGTAGCTACCTTCATGGTTTCGGTCACTACCATGAGAGCTACATACGCCTGGCGCAGGGTTGGCGGATCGCGTCGTCCCGGCTGACCCGGCTGCGGGTGGAGCTGCACAAGCATTTCTGACGCCCGCCGCTGCGACGAAACAGCTGTCCGTCAGGTCTCGTGGGCCTCGAGCTGACGATAGACTGCCAGGGCAATCAGGGTGCAGATCGCCCCCGACAGCAGATAGGCGCCGGCGGCGACCAGGCCGAAGCGGGCGGAGAGCGCGAGCGCCACCCAGGGCGCAAACCCGGCACCGAAAAGCCACGCCATGTCTGAAGTCAACGCCGATGCCGTATAGCGAAACCGCGTTTCGAAGCCGGCAGCGACCGAACCGGAAGACTGCCCGAACGACAATCCCAGTAGTATGAAGCCGAGGAACATGAAGACGCCGGCACCGAGTTCGCCGCCGGCCAGCATCTGGGGCGCGAAACCGCTGAAGGCCGCGATCGCGCCGGCAGTGATGGTCAGTAGTGCCCGTCGTCCCAATCGGTCGGCCAGGACTCCCGACATCAGAATGGCGATGGTGCCTACCACGGCGCCGGCGGTCTCGATGAGCAGGAAACGCGCCGGACTCTGCGGCGTGAACAGCAGAATCCATGACAGCGGGAAGACCGTCACGGTGTGAAACAGCGCGAAGCTCGCCAGCGGCGCGAAGGTACCGATGACGATGTGCCGGCTCTCGACCCGCAGCGTCTCGGGCAGAGGCGATGGCTGGAGCTC
>DATBAM010000072.1:0-3632 GCA_036271535.1 Steroidobacteraceae bacterium
CTCGATTATTGGATCAAGCCCGGCGATGCCGACAGTGTCATCGATACGGAGGAAATCACCCCGCTCGAGCCTCATACGATCGGCAAGGTGGCCTTGAACGGAGCGAAGGTGCGCGTCGTCTTCGATACGGGCGCTGGGGGGTCGATCGTAAGTCTACGCGCGGCTGCCGCCGCCGGGCTGAAGCCGGGTGACCCTGGCGTTGAGCGCGCCGACTATACGTGGGGTATCGGCCGTAAAACCGTCGAGAGCTGGGTGGCGAATTTTCCCGTTCTGAAAATTGGCGAGGAAGAGATTCACAATGCGCGTCTGCACATCGCGGATCTCGGTCCAGTCGACATGTTGTTGGGCGACGACTTTTTCCTGTCGCATCGGATATATGTTTCCAACAGCCAGCACAAACTCTATTTCACCTACAACGGGGGACCGGTGTTCGCCCTGAGGAAGCCCGCCACAACGGCGGCCGATGCCGGATCGACAGAAGCCGGATCGGTTGGCGCTTCCGGCGAGACCGGCGCTGCGGCTAAGGCAGCGGGCGTTGGCGATGCTGTAAGCGGCGACAACCCTACCGCCGCGGGAGCGGCCCAGCCGGAGGAGGACGTGACGGAGATCGGTCGGCGCGCGGCCGCACTAGCGGCTCGTCGCGATTTCGAGCATGCGCTGGAGGGCTTCAACCGCGCCTGTGCTCTGGCGCCGAACGAGGCCGGCTATTTCTATCAGCGCGCGTTGGTGGAGTTCGAACTGCATACGCCGAAGCCGGCGGCGGAGGATCTGGATCGGGCGCTGACCATGAGACCGCAGTATCTGGATGCATTGGTTACGCGCGCTGAATACCGGCGCCTGAATCAGGACGAGGCCGGCGCACTGTCGGACGTCGACGCGGCCGATCGCGCGGCAACGAAAGAAGATGACGTGCGCCTCAGGCTGGCCGGACTCTATGGCGTCCTGGGTCGGCCAGAACAGGTCATCACGCAGGCGGACCTGTGGATCGCCGTGCACGAACAGGATGCGCGCGCGCCGGCAGCCTATAACGAGCGCTGTTGGGCCCGTGGGGTGCTCGATCGTGATCTCGACCAGGCGCTGAACGACTGCAATGCGGGGCTGCGCCGCTCTCCTGCGTATGCGGCGACCCTCCTCGACAGCCGCGGTCTGGTCTACCTGCGCCGCAATCAATTCGACAAGGCGATAGCTGATTACGACGCCGCGCTGAAAAGTGATCCCAAGAAGGCATGGTCGCTCTATGGACGCGGAATCGCCGAACTGCGAACGGGATCGACTCAGAAGGGCCAGGCCGATATCGAGGCCGCCACGGCGCTCGTGCCTCAACTCGCGGACAGAGCGCAGAAGCTCGGTATCGCTCCTTAAGAGTATTCTTACCCTATGGATCCCAAAGCGCTAACGCCCATATTGGTTTCGGCACTCGTGATTTTCGCGCTGTATCGGCGCGTGCGGCGCAGTTTTGGCCGGCAACCGCTGCGGCCAGGGCGCCTGATGTTTCGCGTCGGGCTGATCAGCCTGTTGCTCATCGTTGCCGCGGTGATGACGCTGCATGTGCCGATCGCCATGACGTGCGCGCTGGCCGGCGGCGCGCTCATGGGCCTTGCCCTGGGCTTCGTCGGATTGCGGCACACCCGCTTCGAAACGACACCGACCGGGCCGGTCTACATCCCGCACACCTACATCGGATTGTTCGTGACGTCGCTGCTCATCCTGCGGGTGATGATGAGAGTTTTCGTGCTGCAGGCGCAACCGGTTGCGGACCGTGCTGCCCGCGACCCCTGGGCTACCTATCAGCACAACCCCGCAACGCTCGGGATCCTCGGACTGGTGATCGGCTATTACCTGGTCTACAACATCGGCCTGCTGATGCGTGGTCGAGCACTCGGGCAGATTTCAAGTGGCGGTGCGGCCGCCGCGGCGCCGCACGACCGGGGCGGCAGCGGCGGCAACGCGGTCTGAACGCGGTTTCGCGCGGGGCGATGGTGACGGATGCAGCAGCGGGTCGACGGTCGGGCTGGGCGCCCCACCGCGCTCGAACGCGTCGAGTGCTGCGTCAACCAGTTCGAATGTCTCGGCATGGCCCATTTTCAGGTCTATTGCTTCTTCCAGCGCCATCACCTGTGAAACACCGCTGAGCAGCAGACTGGCAACCACGGGCTGGATTCTCGGTTCGATGCCGCGCCGCTTCAGATCGCTGATCAGCGCCTGCGTTTGAATCTCCCGGAAGCGCTCGGCCAATTTTCTGACTTCGGCGCGAACAGCCGGCCGACGGCGGGCGAGAGCGATGAGTTCCAACGACAGGCCGGCCTGCTCCGGATCGTTGCACAGCGTCCAGACCGCACGCAGCGGTGCGGCGGATTGAACGGCCTCCTCGAGGCGCTTCAACGTTTTGGTCGCGCCTTCCCGTACGAGCGCGATGCAAAGATCATCCATCGATTTGAAATAATAATGGACGATCTGCCGCGACAATCCGAGGCGGTCTGCCAGTGTTCGGGAGGTGAGTGCCGCATAGCCCTCATCGCGGATCAACGCGGTGGCGGCCGCGATCAATTCGCTGCGTGTGGCGGAGTCCTGGGTTCCCCTGCGACGTTCTGATGGCATGCGCTGATTATGGCGGTAATCGTGGCTTCATTCACAGCATCGGGGACGATGCTAGACAGGTGTCTAGCAGAATGATAGGGTGCGAGCATGGAAGGGGTCGTAACCCCAATGGGGCATCTATGAACGCAAACGTCCAGCCGACTGTGCATTGGGATCCTTACAACCCGAACTACTTCAAGAATCCGTATCCGGTGTTCTCGCGCCTGCGCGAGGAGGCACCGCTGTACTACAACGCGGAGTACGGGTTCTACGCCATCAGCCGCTACGCCGACGTCGAGCGTGCGCTTGGCGACTGGGAATCGTTCAGCTCGGCGAAGGGCGACATCCTCGAGATGATCAAAGCCAATGCGACCGTACCGCAGGGCTCCTTCATTCATCATGATCCGCCGCAGCACACGGTCTATCGTAAAGCGCTGACACGCATCTTTTCGCCCAAGCGGATGCAGGCGATCGAATTGCAGATCCGTGCCTTTTGCGCGCGCACGCTCGATCCGCTGGTCGAGAGCGGCGAGTTCGATTTCATCACCAACCTCGGCGCCCAGATGCCGATGCGGGTCATCGGCATGCTGCTGGGTATTCCCGAGCAGGACCAGGAGGCGCTGCGAGACAAGCTCGATGCCAAGCTGCGCACTGAAGCAGGCAAGCCGATGGATCAGAGCGCCGCGAATTCCTCGACGATGGGCGAGGGATTCGAGGAGTACATCGACTGGCGGATGAAGAATCCGTCCGATGATCTGATGACGGAACTGCTGAACATGGAGATCACCGACATCGACGGCGTCACGCGCAAATTCTCGCGCGACGAGGTGCTGGTGATCGTCAACATCCTGGCCGGCGCCGGCAACGAGACGACCAATCGCCTGATCGGGTGGACCGCCAAGCTGCTGGCCGAGCATCCTGATCAACGCCGGCAGATCTACAACGATCGCTCGCTCATTCCACAGACGATCGAAGAGGTCCTGCGCTATGAGCCGCCGGGACCGTCGGTGGCGCGCTATGTCGCAAAGGACGTCGAATTTCACGGCAGCAAGATT
>DATBAM010000073.1:0-9321 GCA_036271535.1 Steroidobacteraceae bacterium
ACACCATACTGGTGGTCGACGATACCCCCGAGACACTCAGCCTGCTGACCGACACCCTCGATCAGGCGGGCTTCGTCGTGCTGGTCGCGACCGACGGCGAGACCGCTCTCGACCTGGTCGACCAGATCACGCCGGATCTCGTGTTGATGGATGCGCTGATGCCCGGCATCAGTGGTTTCGAGACCTGCAAGCGCCTGAAACGCGACAAACTGCTGGCCGACATGCCGGTGATCTTCATGACGGGCCTGTCCGAGACCGAGCATGTGCTGGAAGGCCTCGGATGCGGCGGCGTCGACTACGTTACCAAACCGCTGGTGATCGAGGAGCTGCTGGCGCGGATACGCGTCCACCTGGGGAATGCACGCCTGGCGCTCGAAACGCGTGCTGTCCTCGATGCCAGCGGTCGCTTCCTGCTTGCCACCGATCGGGCAGGCAGGGTGCTGTGGTGCACGCCGAAAGCGCGGGAACTGCTCGCCGGCGGCCTGCTGCCGGCATCCGCCATCGAACAGCTGCTGCGCATGCGGCGCGCCGACGCCAGGATCTCCGCCCGGTGCATCGTGACCATCGGCGGTCGCCGCCTCGAATGTTCGTTCATGAGTTCGCTGGGCGCCGACGAGTTGCTGTTCCGGCTGACGGAAGTCGCTGGCAGCGACGGCGAGCATGGCGTCCTGCAGCGGGCGCTCGCGTTGACCTCGCGCGAGGCGGAAGTGCTGCTGTGGATCAGCCGCGGCAAAGCCAATCGCGATATTGGCGAGATCCTTGCGATCAGTCCGCGCACCGTCAACAAACATCTCGAGCAGATCTTCGTCAAGCTCGGCGTGGAGAACCGCGCCGCCGCGGCTGCGGCCGCCGTACGCAGCCTTGCAAATTGATATCACCCATCAACTTTCCGTGACACCCATCGAACCATGACATTCCAGAGCATCACTTCCGAGCCCTACCGCTGGCCCTACGACGGCGCGTTCAACGCAGACGATACCGCGCTCATCATCATCGACATGCAGACCGATTTCTGCGGCATTGGCGGCTACGTCGACAAGATGGGTTACGACCTGTCACTGACGCGGGCGCCGATCGAGCCGATTCGTGCGTTACTGAAGCAGTCACGCGAGCGTGGATTGCACATCATTCATACCCGCGAGGGTCATCGTCCGGATCTGTCGGACCTGCCGGAGAACAAGCGCTGGCGCTCGCGCCAGATCGGCGCCGGCATCGGGGACGCAGGTCCGTGCGGGCGCATCCTGGTCCGTGGCGAGCCGGGTTGGGAGATCATCGAGGACCTGAAGCCCGCTGCGGGCGAGATCGTGATCGACAAGCCGGGCAAGGGCTCGTTCTGCGCGACCGATCTGGAACTCATCCTGCGCACGCGCGGCGTGCGCAACCTGATTCTCACCGGCATCACGACGGATGTGTGCGTCCACACCACCATGCGCGAAGCCAACGACCGCGGCTTCGAATGCGTACTGGTCGAGGACTGCTGTGGCGCGACCGATCATGGCAACCATCTGGCCGCCCTCAAGATGATCAAAATGCAGGGCGGCGTATTCGGCGCCGTCACCTCGTCCGCGGCGCTCCTCTCGGTGCTGCAATGAGCGCAGTGCTTTGTTGAAGGATGCAGGAGCGTCGACCTGGCGCGAGACCGCGGAAACCGAAGTCCGGCAGCAGTTCGATCGTTACGAGCAGGCGCTGCGCGCACATGCGATCGACGCGCTCAACGATTTCTTCGTCGATGCGCCGGAGTCGACCCGCTTCGGCATCGACGAGGAGAACTACGGACGCGCGGCCATCGACGACTATCGCCGCGGTTGCAAACCGGTGCATCCGCACCGGCACCTGCGGCGCTCCGTCGTGGTTGCACTAACCCCGCAGGTAGTCTGCGTCAGTTCGGAATTCACCGATCCCGACACCATTGGAATCGGGCGTCAGAGCCAGACCTGGCTCAGCACGCCGCGTGGTTGGAAGATCGCGATGGCACACGTGAGCGTGCGAAGAGACCCAGTCCGCTGAGCAGCAGAATTGCGGAGCCTGGCAGAGGTACCGTGGTCGGCACCAGCTGCCACTGACCCGAGGCGCTGGCACTGCCGAATGTCACGAGGGAATTCTGAGTGGAGTTGCCGACGACCAGCGTCGTGCCCACCGGGGGTGAGTTGTTGTCGAAGGTATGCGAGGCCGTCCACGTGCTTTCCAGAACGTTGATGGGCTCTCCGGCAAAATCGTCAGTCCAGCCTGTGCTGTTCGACGTGACGCTCGTGAGCGTGTGGCCATCGAACGAAAATGTGAACGCGGTGACTTCTGCAACCGCCGCCGATCCCGTGGCCATCAGATTGAACTGGGTCGCGCCGGAAGCGTCCTGCGCTGTCAGCAGCGGCGACGTGATCGAGATCGTGCCGGTGGCCGGAATCGCGCCCGACGTCTGCACCCAGTCAAACGTCACGGTCGCGGCGCAGGCGCCGGACGATGAAAGCATGGCGCCGACAGCCAGCGCAGCAAGCGCAGCAAGCGCAGCAAGCGAAGTCAGTTTCGCAGAGACCCTCATGACCCACCCCTTCCCTGGTCTTATGTTACGAGTCAGCGTATATCACAAAAAATAATGTTTCGATACGAGGAATATCAAATCGGGGCTGAGGATATTGTGCGACGCAATAATTCAGCGTAGGCGGCTACTCGATGGCCATCGAAGAAGGGCCGCCATTGGAAATGCGGGCCTGTGCCGGTCTGCCGACCGGCATGAGCGCGCCGGTGGCAAAGTCGATCTCGAAAACTGATATGGTTCCGGCGTCTCCATTCGAGACATAGACGAATTGCGACGAAGGGTCGACGCGCACGGCGGTGGGCGTGTTGGTCGACGTCACACCGGTCGTCTGGAAGAATCCTACCGGGGAAAGCAGGCCAGTTGTCGCGTCGATGGTGAAGGCCGTGACGTAGCCACTGCCGCTCACGTATAGGAAAGAGCCGGTAGGATCGATCGCGAGCCCCTGTGGTGACTGCCCGAAAAGCGTCGCGGTCGAATAGCTCGCGATCAGCGCCAGCTGATTTCCAAACGCGTAGTAGTCATAGACGGAGACCGTGCCGCCCTGCGAGTCGGTGACATACAGAAAGTTATTGCCAGGGTAGATTGCTACCGCATACGGTGCACTCGTTCCGCCACTACTTTGCAGTGCGAGCGGAGAGCCGGGCGCATCGGTCAGCGCGCCATCCGTCCCGACGAGCCAGTCTTCGATCGTACCGTCGTGAACATTGCCGGCGAATAGCAGGGCTTTGGTAGGCAGACTGGCGGCAGCCGTGGCCAGCGAGCGCGGCACATTTCCTGCTGTAAAGGTGGATGCTGCGAGAGTGCCGAGCGCGGGCGACAGTACGCCGCCATTGAGAGCGTATGACTCGATCGCGCCATTCGCCCCGTTGACGGCGCTGCCGACATACAAATAGGTGCCGTCCGGCACCACCGTCACGGACAGAGGTGAATTCGCATTCGCGGCGCCGGGCGCGGCGCCCGTTGCGGCGACTGAAACGTCCAGCGTCAATGCACCGCCCGTTCCGATTAGATCGGTCGAAATGTTGTCCGAGCCGCTGTTGGGAGTGTAGAGGTAGCGTCCAGTCGGATCGATCGCGATATCTGAGGGTTGGGACTGCGCCGTGGCGTACGGCGAACCCGGTACGGCCGTCAGCTCGCCGCTGATTGGATCGATCGTGAATGCCGCAACACTGCCCGTACCGGAAGTGGTATCGAAGGGCACCGCCGCGAACAGGTATCGGCCCGGGGTCACACATTTGATCGCTATATTTGCAACAGCTGCAACTGGCATGACACCGGTTGCGTGCGACACCCGGCATAACTGTGCGGGCGCGTCGGGTTGCGTTTGCACCGTAACGTCATAAGTTACTCCCGGTGACACGGTCTGAGGGAATACGAACGGATCGTTGTTGCCCGCAGTGATGAGCAGTGTATGGCCCAGCCCATCCTGAATAGCGAAGCCGGTCGAACCCGCCGCCAGGCCGCTGACCGTGCCGCCCAACGTATTGCCTGCGTCAGTTCCACCGCTGCTCGATGTACCAGCGCTGCCCGAACTGCCACCGCCACTGCTTCCGCCATTGGTGCCGTCGAAGGTGTAGCCGTTGAAGCCGTTGCACCCCGCCAGCGCCAGGCTGGCGCAGCACGTCAGGTAGACGCGCCGACGATAAGTATCTGGAATTATGGTCATTTCTTCTCTTCTAATACCCCCGAGCGATAGAAATGATACGCGGGCGCTCATAGGCTAATAGCGACGTTTGGACATATGTGCGTCAGTATTTTCTGATCACGGGCGCTCCATCCGGAAACGCCCCCGGGGCGCTTCGCACCACAAGCGAGCGCCTGAGCCGAGACGGTCGCCCTTTGCCGGGAGCCAAAAGCGCGCAATTCCAGCTACTTAGGTGGACCGAAAGCGATGGGAAGGTGCATACGGACGGTGGTCCGCTTCTTGCTTCGCTCTACGCGCAAAAGCACTCGACAGGGGAGTGAGCATGATCAGCGTTGCTGCCGAACCGGCTGCGATATCGGTCGATCCCGGGCGAACCGCCGTCATCATGATCGACATGCAGCGCGACTTCCTGGAGCCCGGGGGCTTCGGCGCGTCGCTCGGCAACGATCTGTCTCAGCTGACCCCCGTTATCGCACCGTGTCGCGCATTGCTCGAGGGCGCACGTGCCGCCGGCATGTTGATCATTCATACACGCGAAGGTCATCGTCCCGACTTGAGCGATGCGCCGCCGGCCAAGATCGCGCGCGGCGCGCCTTCGATGCGCATCGGTGATGCGGGACCGATGGGCAGGATCCTGGTCCGCGGCGAACCTGGACACGATCTGATCGCTGAACTCTATCCACTGCCTGGCGAGCCGGTCATCGACAAGCCCGGCAAGGGCGCGTTCTACGCCACCGATCTGCATCCGATACTGCAACACCGTGGCATCGACACGCTGATCGTCTGTGGCGTCACCACCGAAGTATGCGTGCACACGAGCGTGCGCGAAGGCAACGATCGTGGCTTTCGCTGCATCGTGCCGCGCGATTGCTGTGGCAGCTATTTCCCCGAATTCCACGAGGTCGCACTGCGAATGATCTCTGCCCAGGGCGGCATCTTCGGTTGGGTCAGCGACAGCGCGAGCATCCTGCGCGCGTTGCCACTTCAAACCGTTCGACGCACGGCCTGAGCGTCATACCGAATTGAGCGTCACATGAATGGGAGCGTTGAGGGACATGAACATCACTAAAACTGCTGTGGCGCCGAAGCTATGGGTGCCGGGCGATTGGAACGCGTATTTCGGCTTTGGCACCAACATCCTGGTCAACCTGCTGACGCTGACCGGGTTGCTGAAGTTCGTGCTGAAGATGCCGGACGCGCTGATCTACGGCCGCATCCTGCCGGCCACCGGACTGATGCTGTGCATGTCGACGCTGTACTACGCCTGGCTCGCCTATCGGCTGGCAAAGAAGACCGGTCGTACCGACGTCTGCGCCCTTCCCTCCGGCATCAGCGTGCCTCATATGTTCGTCGTCACGTTCGTCGTGATGCTGCCGATCGCACTCAAGAGCGGCGACCCTGTGAAGGGATGGGAGGCCGGTCTCACCTGGGTGTTTGTGCAGAGCTTCGTACTGATGATCGGCGGCTTCATCGGGCCGATGGTCCGCCGTATAACGCCGCGCGCGGCTTTGCTGGGCACGCTTGCCGGTGTCTCGGTCACCTTCATCTCACTGCGTCCCGCCTTCCAGATGTTCGGTACGCCGCTGATCGGGCTCGTGTGCTTCGCGATCATCATGAGCAGCTGGTTCGGCGGCGTGCGCTTTTTCAAGGGCATTCCCGCGGGAGCGGTCGCGATCGTGGTGGGCATGATCATCGCCTGGGGCTCCACCGCGATGGGACACGGCATCGGCGGACTGACGCTGGCCAACCTCTCGGCTGCGTTCTCCAACTTCGGATTCTCACTGCCGATGCCGGCCTTCGGCCACGTGTTCTCCGGCTTCGAATACTTCGGTGTGATCCTGGTTACTGCGATCCCATTCGGTATCTATGATCTGGTCGAAGCACTCGACAACGTCGAGAGTGCCGCCGCCGCCGGTGACAGCTTCCCAACCACGCGCGTGCTGACGGCCGACGGTGTGGTGAGTCTCATCGGCTGCATGATGGGCAACCCGTTCATCAATGCGGTCTACATCGGTCACCCCGGCTGGAAAGCAATGGGAGGTCGCATCGGCTACTCGGCAGCGACCGGCGTCACGGTCATCGTGCTGGCGTGGTGCGGGATCATCTCGGTGCTGATGGCATTGGTGCCGGTGGTGGCGATCCTGCCGATCCTGGTCTACATCGGCATGCTGATCGGCGCGCAGGCGTTCCAGGAAACACCGAAGCGCCATGCGCCCGCGATCGTACTGGCACTGCTGCCGAACGTCGCTGCCTGGACCAAGAATCAGATCGATGGCGCGCTCGGTGCTGCGGGTACTTCCGCCTCAGCCGTCGGTCTGGACAAGATGGCCGATCAGGGCGTGCTCTACCACGGCCTGACGGTCCTGGGGAGCGGTGCGACACTCGGCGGTCTGATGTTGGGCGCCATCGCGGTGTGCGCGATCGATCGGCAGTTCTTCAAGGGCGCTGGTTTCGCTGTCGGTGCAGCGATACTGACCTTCTTCGGACTGATGCACAGCGAAGGCATCGGCGTCGGCGAGTCCCCGCTGGTGGCGATCGCTTATCTGGGCGTCGCCGGTCTGATGCTGGTGTGTACGCGGCTGACCGCGGCACCGATGACACAGCAGGAAATCGAAGCCGAGCACGGCGGCGATCTGGAGCCTTCGGGCCAGAGCATCTGATCCGGCGCTGACCGCGCCTACGGAGCAGCGTAGCAACCGCGCCTACGGTTGCTGCCTTGCAAGCGGCGCCCGTCTCGACGACGGGCGCCGCATTACAAGTGCGCCGGACACCACTCCAGCGCATCCCAGCTCTGTCCTCTTTTATTCCGGCGTCACGCTCGTATTCGCGATGCTGATCGGTGCAATCAGGTTCTGCGACAGATCGTAAGCCAGGCCGATGCTCGTTCCACCACCGGCAGGCTGCTCGAACCCGCTGCCGATGGTGCTGGACAATCCGAACAGCCCGACGGTATCGCCGGCCGAGATGGTGTACGCAGCGCCATTCGACTTGAGCACCGTCCCGCCGGCCGCACTGCCGGTCAGCGTGGTCGGATCGACGTCGAAGATGGAGCCACCACCGAACCCGGTACCCGTGATGCCCTGCACCTGCAGCACGGATCCGGTCAGGAAACTCGGCAGGGCATTGAGGAACGCGCTGTTCGCGGCCAGCGGTTGCTTCACCGCACCGCTGGTCGACAGCACCTCGCTGGAGTACGACCCGACGTTATCCGCGGTGACGTAGATCAGGCTGGTCGTCGCGTCTCCTGGCGTCGTTGGCTTCATGAAAGTGGTGAGAGCCGAGAACGTGCCGGTGAAGGCGCTTCCTAAGGCCGGTGCCGACGAGGCCGGCGCCGTCGCGTTGACCGGGGTCGTGTACAACGTCGTGTTCGACCCGCTCGCGGTATAGAACACAACCACCGAGCCATCAGCGCCGAGCAGATTGTCGAAGGCCGTGCTGGCGCTAAGGATCGCCGTCGCCGCGCCGCCACTCAGCGGCAACTGCTCGATCAGATACGCCGGACCGGCTCCGCCGCCCGCCCCTGCGGCAAACGTGTAGCTCTCCATGGTCACCACGCGGGGTGACGCCGCCGTGCGTTGCAGTGTGAGCGTGCCGCCGGATACCGTGACCGTCCCGGATACCGAGTCGAACGCGGCCGGCGTATTCAGCGGACCCTCCGATTGGCTCGCGCAAATGCTGTTCACGACATCGGTACAGCTCGTGTACTCGTAGGTCCCGCCCGTGGCGGTGAAGGTGCCGCCGCTGTAGGTACCTGTCAGGACGTCGGTTTCCGCGATGTTCTGAGTGCCGCCCTGATTCACATTGTTGTCGGTGAGCGTCAGCGTCATCGTGTTGCCGCTGATCGCGCCGGTGCCCGTGGTTGTCAGGTTGCCGACTGTGCCGCCGCCGAAATGCAGAGACCCGCTGCCCGACACAGCGCCGGGCGTGAAGGGGGTACCCAACGCTGTGTCGGTAAAATACACGTTGCCGTCGTCGGCAACGGCAGCGGTAACCGGTGTTGTGGTGGCTTGATACGTATACGCAGCCGTCGCGGCGCCGCCGGAATATGAATAAGGAATCCGATAGACCGCCGCCTGTCCGGCACTCGTGACGTTCAGGAACAGGTTGGTACCGAGTCCGACGCGTCCACTGTCGTACAGAACGCTGGCGGCGGTGGCGCTGGCGACCAGCGTCGTGGGGCTGGCGAATGTGTCATCGGAGAACAGCTGCAGGTTGTTCGTGCCGACGTCGAGAACGACTATACCGGCCAGGTTTCCGCCGGGTTGATATAGGGGCTCGAAGACACTGGCAGTACTGCTGCTGTTCGTGAACGCGGTGACCGTGGTAAGCGGCACGGGCGCCGTAGACGCGGAGTCAGCGTAGTGCACGATTTCCCAGGTATCGCCACCCGCATTGTTATTGCATCCGCCGCTCCCGGGGAGATGCAGCACGACGAACAGTGTCGTCGGATCCAGCGCATTCGTGGAGCCGGACAGACTGCTGCTGTCGGGGCAGATGACCGTACTGATGGCCGCCCCCGCCGTGATCGGCAGCGATACGCTGCTGATTTGCGTCGCCGTCGGTACATTGGCCGAGTTACTCGCGTTGGCGAGATTCACGCCATAGATATGGACGTTGTTGGTGCCATCGGCAGCCGCGTACATCAGCGATGCCGGCGAGGCATTGGTGTAGGTGCCGTTGCCATTGATGTTGACGTTCGGCGCCTCGGCAACGACCTGCACTGCGCTCGTGGCGACGGATACCGGCGTCGTGGTCAGCGCGCCCGACGGCACGACTAGCAACCCGCTCTGACCGCCTGAGCTACTCGGCGCAGCCGAATACGGAATCCAGAATTGCGCCGTGACACCCGACGAACTCGACGCGCCGCTCGACGAACTGGAGGAGCTGGATGAACTCGAGGACGTCGAACTGCCGGATGACGACCCCGACTTCACCGAGTCGGGCAGCTGGAAAATGCTGTTGCTGGAACCGCCGCAACCGGCCAGAAGACTGACCAGGACACCCGCGCCCACCGCGCAGGCCAGACGAGTGATCATCAGTTTATTGACTGACATGGCTTCACCGTAAAATATCTTTTCGGACGATTGGACTTGCTGTGGTGTGTCGATGACCGCTGACACCGCGTGACGCGTACTCATTTGCC
>DATBAM010000074.1:0-41579 GCA_036271535.1 Steroidobacteraceae bacterium
ACCAGGTAACGTCGAACAGCTATTCGGGCTATTCGATCCGCAATCAGCGCCGCCCGGCTGGAACGATGGTCACCGCCGGGACCGAAAACGGGGACCGCGAGCGGCTGGGAGATTTCTATCTCTATCCTCTGCCCGAGCGCACCACGATCGCCGATCAGCAGACCAAGCAAGTCGGTTTCCTCGATGTGCACGCGGTGCCTGCGGAGCACGGCTATGAGTTCCGCAACGGCTGGCTGGCCAGTTCGGAAACGCCGGTCAGCGCGCAGTCGGTGTACCGGTTCTCGACCGGCTCGCATGCAGGTCTTGGAGACCAGCTGCCGGCTGGCGTACTGCGCTTCTACACGCACGACCAACGCGGCGCGCCACAGTTCATCGGTGAGAATCAGATCGGGCACACGCCGATGGGATCGACCCTCGCGCTGTCCACGGGGGATGCCTTTGACGTGAAGGTCAAGACTACGATCGTCAAACGCACTGCGCTGGGCTTGAACAAGTGGCGTTCGGATATGCACTACGAGCTGACCAATGCGCTGCCAACCGCAGTGACGGTCACGCTGATCCAGTCAGGTCTCTACGGCGACACGCGCGTTGTATCCGACAGCGCCAAGAGTGCCCGCATCGACGCCGATTCCGCACAGTGGAGCGTGCATGTTCCCGCCAACGGCAGCGCCGATGTGCAGGCCTCGTTCGAATCGCGTTTTTGAGACCGTGGCCCGCTCAGGGATCGGCTGGCATTACGGGGCGGCGGCGCTGCTATGCGCCGCCTCGATCGGGGTGTCGCCGGTCGCCGATGCAGCGGCAGTCGATGCCGGGCCACCGACCGACTATGCAGTGACGATATACCGAGCGTCCGCGGCGCAGGATGCGCCGCTCGAGGTGGACGCGCTGCGCGGTTTCGCGCTGATCTCCGAACATCGCTCGATCACGATACCTGCCGGCGACAGTATCATTCGCTTTCCAGCGGTCGCCAACGGGATCCGCGCGAGCACTGCGGTGCTGTCCGGACTACCCGTCGAGCTGCTGGAGATGAACCGCGACGCGCGCGTGCTGGGGCCGCTCGAACTGATCCAGGCGGCCCTGGGTCGTAGCGTGATGCTGGTGCGCACCGATCGTCGCAGCGGCGTGGTGAGCCGCGTCGCGGCCACCATTCGTGGCGCAGATCAGGGCTCGGTCGTGTTCGAAACGGCGCAAGGTGTGCAGGCCTTACACTGTACCGGTGTCGCCGAGCACCTGACATTCAGTGCCGACACCGATCTGGGTGCCACACCCACGCTCTCGGTACGAGTGCGCTCGGCAGGCGACGTGACGGCTGTCGCCACGCTTTCCTACCTGTCGGATGGTTTCGACTGGCGGGCGAACTATGTGGGAGCGCTTTCCGCAGATGAAAAGCTGCTCGATCTCGGCGGCTGGGTCACCTTGGGCAACAGCAATGCGGCCGGTTTCCCGTCGGCCCGGACGCAGGTGGTAGCCGGCAGGCTCAACCGTGTCGCGGACACTGACGCACCTCCGGAACCCGAGGCGCCGGTGATCGCCCGGTGCTGGCCCAGCGGTACCACCAGTGACATACCGCCGCCGCCGGAATTTCCCAAGGATTCGGGTCCGATGGACCGGCGAGGCGTCAGGGAGGAGCGCATACAGGACGTGCCGATATCGATCTCGGTCATGTCGTTTGCGCCTGCTCCCAAGGCTGTGATGGTGCAGGAGGAACAGCTCGGCGACCTCAAGCTCTATCGCGTACCGGAAACGACCGACATCGCCAGTCGCCAGATGAAGCAGGTGCGTCTGCTGGACCGATTCGGGATCCCGGTGGAGAGTTTCTATCGCGCCGACGTGGATGCCACCGCGAACGTACTGGGGTTCACCGTTCCGGATTCGTTTTCGGCACGAAAAATGCTTCGTGCCCGTAATGACGACGCACATCATCTGGGCCTGCCATTGCCCGCCGGGCGGATCGCCGTCACGATGGTCCATCATGGCGAAGCGTTGCTTTTGAGTGAATCGCCGACGCGGGATGTGGCGCGCGACGAGCAGCTGGAAATCGATCTGGGGGACAGCGCGGACGTGCGGGTGCAGGTGGGGTATTCCATCGTCGATATCAGCAAGGCGCCGGCACCCGCGGGGTCTTCCACTATCGGTGTCAGCAACGCGCAGGCTCGACCGGTCGTCGTCGAAATTCATCTGCGCCTGCCGGACGGCACGCAGTTGATCGATGCGGTCCCCGCGCCGGGCGGCACCGCGGCGGCGCCGATATTCAAGCTGACCGTGCAGGCCAATGCTTCGGCGCGCGTGTGGTATCGGACCCGACGTGGTCCCGAGGCGGGCAGAGGATGACGGATGTAGCGTCGGGTAACGCGACAGACGTCGCGCTGGATTCGCTGCTCGACGCTGATGAGCCGTCGCCCGTCATCGAGGTCAAGCGTGCGAGTCGTTCCGCCTTCGTCATCGTGGTTGACCATGCCGGCCACGCCATCCCGCGGCGACTGCATGATCTGGGCCTGGCAGCATCGCAGCTGACGCGTCACATCGCCTGGGACATTGGTGCGCTTGCCGTGGCACGAGGCGTATCGGACATCCTCGATGCGCCGCTGATCGCGCAGCGCTATTCGCGTCTGGTCATCGACTGCAACCGCGATCCGGCAGTGACGAGTTCGATCCCGATCATGTCGGAGAACACGCGGATTCCCGCCAACGAAAATCTGTCGCCTGCGCAGGCCCAGGCTCGTCGCTCGAGTATTTTCGAGCCATATCACGAGCGCATTCGCGCGCTGCTCGATGAGCGGCTCGCAGCGGGGCTGCCGACGATGCTGGTCGCACAGCACAGCATGACGGACTGTTTCAAGGGAAGCCGGCGGTGCATGCACGCAGCGGTCCTCTACAACCGTGACGCGCGCCTGGCGATGCAGGTGCGCCGGGCTCTGCAATGCGAGCCTGGTCTGGAGGTCGCGCAGAACGAGCCTTAC
Source organism: Steroidobacteraceae bacterium (assembly GCA_036271535.1). Lineage (GTDB taxonomy): Bacteria > Pseudomonadota > Gammaproteobacteria > Steroidobacterales > Steroidobacteraceae > FEN-1191. The sequence continues at coordinate 2,961 of DATBAM010000074.1, forward strand.
TTCCTCAGCGACGAGACCGATTATACGATTCCGCGCCATGGTGAAGCGCGCGGGCTGCTGCATGTCGAAATCGAGATCCGGCAGGACCTGATCGCCGACGAGCGCGGTCAGGCGGCATGGGCTCAGCGAATCGCGCGTTCGCTGCAGCAGGCGCAGGCGACGCTTACGGGGGAAAGCGAATGACCGATGCGGGCGCTACCACACTCGATCTTCGCGGCCCGATCGGGTTGGGCACGTGGCGACTGGGGACCAGTAACCGGCAGCGCGCCGACGAGAGCGCCGCGGTGCTCCACGCGCTGCAGATCGGCTATCGACTGCTCGACACCGCGCAGATGTATGCCGATGGCGGTGCCGAACGGGTGATCGGTGCGGCGCTTGCGCAGTACGGCGCGCATCGTCGCGGTGAACTCACGATCGTCAGCAAGGTGCTGCCCTCGAACGCCTCGGCCACCGGAACCGTTCGCGCATGCGAAGCGTCTCTCAAACGGATGGGATGCGAATACCTGGATCTGTATCTGCTGCACTGGGCCGGCCGTTATCCCTATACCGAAACACTGCGAGGATTCGAGCAGCTGTTGCAGCGCGGCCTGATCCGTCACTTTGGTGTCAGCAATCTGGATCTGCACGAGCTGCAGCAATGGATCGCGGACGAGCGGCGCGTAGGACTGACAGCATCCGGTGTGCAATGCAATCAGCTTTACTACGCCGCCAGCGCCAGGGGCATCGAATTCGATCTGCTGCCCTGGCAGCGCGAACATCGCATACAGACCATGGCGTATTCGCCACTGGGCGAAGGCCGTCTGGCCGAGCATCCTGTGTTGACCGCGCTCGGTAAGCGCCACGGGGTCAGTGCGGCGCAGGTGGCGCTCGCCTGGTGCATACGCCATCCGGGCGTAGTGGCCATTCCAAAATCGGTACGGCGCGATCGTCTCGAGGAGAATCTGCGCGCCGCGCAGCTGCGGCTCACGTCGGAGGATCTCGAGCAGATCGATCAGGCGTTCCCGCCGCCATGCTCCAGGCGGCCACTCGAGATGATCTAGCGTGCCGCGGATCGTGCCGCAGATCGTGCTGGCGGCGCTGCTGCTGACCAGTGTGTGTGACGCCGTCCTGTGCGACGCTGCTTCTACGCAGGCGATCCCCTCGGCCTGCAGCTATCTCACCGATCGCATCGCCGCCATGCCGGCGGGCCCCGTGCTGCTGGCGAGCTATCCGACCGAACGCAGCGGGCCTCTCGGCGGGGTGGCCTTCACGTACGACAACGCGGTGGCGGCGATCGCGCTGATCGGGTGTCATCAGACGCAGCACGCGCGGCGGATCGGCGACGCATTGCTGCTGGCACTCGATCACGACCGGTTCTGGCACGACGGCAGGCTGCGCAATGCCTACGCCGCTGGCGCGATCGGTACTGCCGAACCGGTGCGGCTGTCCGGCTGGTGGGATCCCGCCGCACAGCGTTGGATGGAGGATCGCTATCAGGTCGGTAGCGACAGCGGCAACATGGCCTGGGCCATGCTCGCGTTGGAGACCCTGCAGAGCGCGACCGACGATCGCCGCTATCTCGACGGCGCGGTGCGGCTGGCGCACTGGGTGGAGGGCAGGGCCGACGCTCGCGGTGCCGGTGGTTTCACGGGTGGCGAATTCGGCCACGAGCCAGGTCCTGAGAACGACCGCTGGAAGTCCACCGAGCACAATACCGATCTCGCGGCCGCTTTCGCCCGGCTTGCGCGCGCGACGGGCGAGGCGCATTGGAGCGCGCGCTCGCAGCAGGCCCGCGCATTTGTCGAGGCCATGTGGCTGGGCGACGAAGGCTATTTCGCCGTCGGCAGCGCCGAGGACGGCGTCCAGGTCAATCCGTTGCTGGCGCTGGATGCACAGATCTGGCCGTTGCTGGCGCTGCCGGGCGCTGCCGGGCGCTATCACGCCGCGCTCGTCACCAGCCAGCGGCGGCTGCGCTCCGGAGCAGGCTATACTTACAGCCAGGCCGGAGGCGGCCTGTGGAGCGAGGGTACCGCGCAGGCGGCCGTGCTGACCGCGCTGCTGCACCAGGACGCTGCCGCGCGCGCAATTGCCGGATCCCTGAAGGGACTACGTACCAGCTCGGGGGGTTGCTACGCCAGCGACGTGCCGGCGACGCCGACGGGTTTCATGTTGGCGACCGATCCGAGCAAGCCGCGCGTCTATTTCCACCTCGAACATCTGGGCGCGTCAGCGTGGCTCGCCCTGTACGAACAACGCATCGACCCGTTCACCGGGCGATCGGCGTTGCCGTGAGGAGACTGACGGGTGCAGGCATTGGTGAGTACGCAGTGGCTGGCAGACGAGCTGGGCCGATCCGGCCTGGCCCGATCCGATCTGATGATCTTCGACGCCAGCTGGTATCTGCCCGGCGAGGCACGTGACGCCCGCGCGGAGTTTCGACTGGCGCATATCCCCGGCGCGCGATACTTCGACATCGATGCCGTCGCCGACCGGGGTGCATCCCTGCCGCATATGGTTCCCACTGCTGCGCAGTTCGAGCGGCTGATCGGCGAATTGGGTGTCTCCAATGACAGTCGGATCGTTTTCTACGATCAGAAAGGGTTATTCAGCGCGGCCCGAGCGTGGTGGCTGCTGCGTCTGTTCGGGCACGAGGCCAGCGCGGTGCTCGATGGCGGACTGCCGAAGTGGCGTCTGGAGCAGCGTGCGCTGGAGCAGGGCGATGCGCTCGAACCAATATCGACGCAGTATCGGGCAACATTCAACGCGCGCTATCTGCGCGGTACGGGGGACATCCTGGCGAATCTGACGGCACAACGCGAACTGGTGCTGGATGCACGCTCGCCGGATCGTTTCCACGCCCGCGTTCCGGAGCCGCGGCCAGGACTGCGCGGAGGTCATATTCCCGGCAGCCGCAATCTTCCATTCAACGAACTGCTGGGCAACGGACAAACGATGCTGCCGGGCGAACAGTTGCGCGAGCGCTTCGCTGCACGCGGCGTCGATGAGCGCAGCCAGGTCGTGACCAGTTGTGGCTCGGGCCTGACGGCGGCAGTGCTGAACCTCGGATTGGTCGTCGCGGGTTTGCCGATGGGCGCCTTGTACGATGGCTCGTGGGCGGAATGGGGCGCCAGAAAGGATATCCCGATCGATGTCTGAGCTGCCCGCCGCGGGCAAACCCGCGCCTGCCACCGCTTCCGCGTCTCGCCGCAAACCGCGCAAGATCGACGGATTGCGCATCATCGCGCTGTTCAAATTCCTCAAGGCGGTATTGCTGATCGCCACCGGTTACGGTGCCCACAAGCTGCTCGACACTCAGATGCTCGAGCGCCTGTCGAACTGGACCTCGACGCTCAGTGACGATCATCTGGAGCGCAAACTGATCGAGCGCGCGCTCGACTGGGTGCAGAACCTCGGTGCGAAGCGCATCCAGATTTTCATTGCCGTCACCGTCGCCTACACCCTCGTAGTGCTGGTGGAGGGCATCGGCCTTTGGATGCGCAAGACCTGGGCCGAGTGGCTGACGGTCATCTTCACCGCATCGCTGGTGCCGTTCGAACTGTTCGAACTGCTCAAACACCCGCCCGGTCACCGATTGCCCATATTCGCGACCCTCTGCGTGAATCTGCTGATCGTCGTCTACCTGGTCTGGTTCATCCGCCGGCAGCAGAAGCAGGACCACGCGCAGGCGTGATGGGCGAGCCACCGTGCCCCGCCTGTTGCGACCGGTCCTGTTGTACGCGCTGTGTCTGCTCGGAGGGTGCCCGCTCGCCTGTGTCGCTGCCGACGCGTCATCGGACAGCGACGATATCCCTGCGCAAGCGCTGTCCCAGGCGCTGACTGAGTTCGCGAAACAGACTGGACTGCAACTGATCTATGTCTCGCAGCTGGTCGTCGACCGGCGCTCGCAGGCGGTAGCCGCGGGTGAATCACGGCCCATGGCATTGGCCCGGCTGCTCGAAGGCACCGGGCTGGAGTACAAATTCCTCAACGGGCGAACCGTTCAGATCTTCAAGCGCCCCCGCAAGCCCGGTCGGCCAGTACTGGAAATGGCGGCGGCAGAGGCGTCGGGCGGTAATACCCTCGAGGAAGTGGTGGTTACGGCCACCAAGCGCGATGAACCGCTGAGCCTGGTGCCCATGAGTATCGGTCTCTTGTCCGCGGATCAGATGCAGGTCCAGGACGTGCGCAATTTCAGCGACATTGCCTCGCGTATACCCGGACTGCTGTTCGATCTCAATTCCCAATACGGGCCGGGAGTGATCACCAATATCGCGATCCGCGGAATCAGTGCCTCGTCCGGTGAACCCACGACGGGTGTTTATGTCGACGATGTACCGATCCAGGCCTCGTTCAATGTGTTTCGCAACGCCTATCCGATCAACTGTGACCTCGACCGGGTTGAGGTCCTGCGAGGGCCGCAGGGGACACTGTTTGGTTCGAACACGCCGGCCGGCGCGGTGCGCTTCATCACCAAAGATGCCAGTGCCGTCAGCTTCGACCAGTCCTATCACCTGCAGGTCGCAGGATCACAGAATGGGGGCCTGAGTTCGGAAATCGGCGCTGCGGTGGGTGGTCCACTCATCGAAGATCGGGTAGGCGTTCGCCTCAGCGGATGCGTCGACCGCGACGGTGGATATATCGATCGCATCGACCCGCTCGACGGCTCGCACGTCGACGACAACGCCAATCGCAGCTCGAGCAAGGCCGCTCGAGTCGGGTTTGTGATCCAGCCAACCGATTCGCTGAGTATCACACCGTCGTTCTACTACCAGTCGGTCTATCGCCACGACACCCCGGCGTTCTATACCTACCTGTCCGACCCCGGTGACGGGAACATGCTCAATGGCAAGTTGCTGCGCCAGCCCTTGACCGACAAGTTCACGCTGACGTCGCTGAAGATCGATGAGAGCCTGGGTGGCTTCGATCTGATCGGTGTCTCAGGGTATTTCGACCGGGAGTCTGATGCGATCGTCGATCTCACCAATGGCGCCTGTCTGGAGGGTTACATCATCTGCGGCAGTCCGCTCGGTCCCGCCTATCCGACTTCCTATTCGCAGGCGATTCCGACGCTGCTGTCGCATCGCCAGAGTGAATTCACGCAGGAACTGCGGCTCGCCTATACCAATCCGGATGCGCGCCTCACAGGGCTGATCGGCGTGTTCTACTCTAGTTCCCATCAGAACGGCTTGCAGGACACGTACAGCGTACTAGATCCCTCCGATGCGGGCATTTACAGCAATACGCGGTTTTCCAGCAACGAGATAGCCGTATTCGGACAACTACGGCTGGCACTGTCGCCGCGCTGGCACATCGATGCCGGGACGCGTGAAGGTTGGCGCCGGGGGGCTTCCTTCAGTGACCAGGGCGGCTTCGCAAACGGTGGCCCAGAGGGCATCAGCCAGGCCATCAGCAGATTCGCAGCGCTGCCGAGCGAGCCGCGTGTAGACGTGTCCTTTCAGCCGGATGGCGACAATTTCTTCTACGCAGAAATCGCGCGAGGAGCCCGAGCCGGTGGCGGCAACAATGTAGCGACCTGCCGCGGCGCCGCGACGCCCGCGGAGTTTGCTCAGGATGACATCTGGAACTATGAAATCGGCGCCAAGAATCTGCTGTTCGATCAGCGCCTGCGGCTCGCCGCGAGCGTCTTCTTCATCCGCTGGAACGGCATTCAGGAGAGCACGGCCGACGCGTGCGGCGACGGCTACACCGCGAACGCCGGCATGGGGACCAGCAAGGGTTTCGACCTGACCCTTCAGGCCATTCTGAGCGAACACCTGCGATTGGAAGCGGCGCTCGGCATGACAGATGCCCGCTATGATCGAACCGTCGTCACCGGTACAGGGCAGGTCGTCGTGGACCAAGGTACCGCCATTGGCTCTTTGCCATCCGTACCCGCGCCGTGGAACGGTACCCTCACGGCCGACTATCGGCGGCCACTGGCACCGACGATCGCGGGCTTCCTCGAAGCGGACGACAATTTCGCCACGCGAAATAACGGGCCATTCACTGAAAACGATCCCCGTTCCTCGAGCTATTCGCCAGGGTTTCGATCCGATCCCTCCACCAACCGGCTGAACGTTCGTATCGGGATCATCCGGTCCGGCCTGAAGGTTGGCATCTCGCTCGAAAATGCTCTCAACTCGTTGCCTACCCTGCATCTCAATTCAGACGTTCCGGGATCAACCCTGACTTACGCCTATACTTTTCAGCCGCGCACGGTCGGCCTGACCGTCGACTGGACACCCGAAGCGAAGATCAGGCAGTAGCGAAAATCAACCAGTAGCGGTCGCTCAGTGCTGACTGACGTTGATCTGCGAAGGTGTGACCTCGACCCGCACACCGTCGAGGCCGCGCAGAAAGGCGACGAAGGCGTCGGTATCTTCGACGGAGAAGACACCGCTGATGGGTAGCGAGCGCAGCGATGGCGAGACGATCTGGATGGGCTTGACCGAGTACCGGTTGAATTCCTGCGCTACGCTGTCGAGCGCTTCGCGCTCGAAGACGATCTGTCGGTTCAGCCATGCGGTCGTTCGCGCCGTATCGACGAGTATCGGTGCCGACTGTATGCCGGCCGGCTGAACCTCGATCTGCTGGTTGGCGACGAGTTCGAGCGGTCGCACCGACCCGGGTCCATCAGCTGGCGATTTCACGGCGACGCGGCCTTCGATGACCGTCACGAGCGTTGCGTGCTCCTGCAGACGCACATCGAACTGGGTTCCCAGGTCGACGATATCGGCGGATCCCGCGAAGACGTGGAACGGCCGTCCCGCCACGTGGGCAACTCGCAGGTGCGCCTCGCCAGCGGTCAGCGTGACGTCGCGCTGTGTCGGACCGTAGTGCACCGTAGCGGCAGTGTCGGTATTCAGATGGAGGATAGAGCCGTCGGCGAGAACGATGGTCTGCTGCTCTCCGTGTCGGGTCTCGAAGTGAAGGGTCGTCGTCTGGGAGGGCAGGTGCGTCGCGGAAAGCCAGCGCCCGCGGCTGGCGTAGAGCGCGATGCCAATCGCGGCAATACCTATCAACGCAACCGCTACGCGCGGCCACCATGAAGCAGCTTTCTTTTCCATGTTGGTATGTTCCCGTAATTCAGGATAAAGCGCGGTCGGAACTGCGCCATTCAGGCCATCACTCTTACCTCTTTGAAGTAGGAAAGCAATGCAGGTACTTCCCGATACTGGTAACGCCAGTCATCTGGAGGACAGGACGACATAAGAAGGACAAAACCCTTCCCGAGGATTACCAGCGGATTACGGATTCAGCCGCGGCCGTTCAGACCAGCTGCAAATCCACTGGCTGCGTCTGCGGGAAGATCTGCTGCAGCTGCGAGGCATTGAGCGACCACATCGTGCGAAACAGGCCGCCCAGGACGGTACGGTAGTCGTTGAGCACCGGATAGTCGCGGTCCTGAAACAGAGTGGTACGTGAGACCGCCAGCTGCTCGCCGGCGATGCGGCCACCATTGAGGCCGCCGCCGAGTATCCAGTAGACGGTGCCGTGACCATGATCGGTGCCGCGATTACCGTTCTCGCGGAAGGTGCGGCCGAACTCCGAGACGACCACGACGACGGTATTGTTCCACTCGGCTCCCATCGTGCTGGCGAAGACGCTCAATCCGCGGCCGAGACCAGCGAGATTGGTTGCCAGCGCTCCCTGTGCGGAACCTTCGTTGACATGTGTGTCCCAGCCGCCAACGTCGATGAAGCCGATGCGATAGGTGTCTCGCATCAACTTGCCCATGCGTTCGGCCTCGAGTTCGAAGCCCTTGGTGTTGATCGCATTGCGGCTGGCCGCCGTCATCTCGTCCGCCATCGCCTGCGCCATCTCCTGGCGCAACTCCAGTCCGCTCATCACTGCCGGCTGCAGCGGGTTTCCGGCGTACATGTCCGTCAGGATGCGCGACTGGCGCTCATCGAATGGCGACTTGCCGATGTTCTTCAATGACAGGTTCGCGATCTGTGTCGGTCCCTGGAAGCACAGCGGCAACGCGTCGGTGAACGCGATCGAACCCGCCGTCGTGCCGGCTGCGCTCGCGCCGGCTGCGCTCGCGCCGGTGGTCAGGGTACCCGACAGCCGTGACATGAAGCCCGATCGATAATCGCGCGTGCCGGCGACGGGTTGGCCCAGTTCCACGCTGTCCTGGGTTTCGAAATGGCTGCGACTGAGATCCTCGGTGCCGGCAAAGGGCACGAATGCCACCTGCCGCTGCTGATAGAGCGGCCCGAGGGTGTCGCGCAGCGCCGGACTGAGCGCCCAGTTGCCGTCCAGCGCAAGCGCGCCAGCGCTCTGCTGCGGGTCGGGCCGGGCGATCGCGATGTTGGGGCGCGCCTCGTAATAGAAGTCGCTGCTGTAAGGAATCAGCACGTTGGTGGCGTCATAGCCGCCGCGCAGGAAGACCAGCAGAAAACGCGGGCCGGCCGATGGCGCGGCGTACAGCCGCGAGGTCAGCGCGGTCGTCGTCAGACCCAGTCCCAGGCGCAACAGATCTCTGCGATGCAGGGTGTTACTCATAGTTGAAGTCCGGCGATGAGAGCAGGAAGGTGTTCCACTCCTGCTGTGAATTGGCGCGCGACAGCGCGGTGCGGGTATTGGCCGACAGGAACGGTTCGATCGACTGGTAGTAAAGGCGGCCGGAGAGCTGCGGGAAGCCCGCGGCGGTCGCAGCGCCGCCGTTCTCGGCGTCGAACAGTCCCGCGTTGCCGGAGCCGATCGAACGCGCGATCTCGAATCGGCGGCTGATCTGCCCGGGGCTCGCCCAGGAAGCTTCCGTCAGCGGGTAGCCGTCCGGTGTCTGATGTCCGTAGGGCCCTTCACCCAGCGCATTGAGCCAGTTGATCATCGGCCGCGTGTTGCTGATCGGGTTGTCGTCATAAGCCAGGCGCACGGCCGACACCACGTAACGGCGAGGGTCCTTGAATTTTTCACCGAGCGCGGCGTCGAACTCAGGCGCGGTCAGCAGTGTCCGCAGCACTTCAGCGATATCGCCGTCGGTTCGTTCGAAGGTCTGCTGCATTTTCTTTACCAGCTGCGGCGGCGGCGTGTCCGCGACGAAGTAGGTAGCCAGCTGCTGCGAGATGAAATGGGCGCACGCGGGCTGTCGAACGATCAGGTCGACCGCCGTCTCTACTTCGGTAAATCCCTTGCCTTCGATGGTATGGCCGAGCAACATCTTTGGCTCGAAGTCATGTCGCGCCGGATTGAACTCGAATGCACCGCGGCGCAGATACAACCCCTGCCACTGCGGGCGCAGGTGCGGCTCGGGACCTGTGCCGATGCTGCTGCCGGTCAGCACCCGCGCGAGCTGTTGAACATCCTGCTGGGTGTAGCCCGAACCAACACCGAGCGTGTGCAACTCCATCAATTCGCGCGCATAGTTCTCGTTGATGTGGTTGACGCCGTTCTGCTGGTTGTCCAGATACTGCAGCATGGCCGGATGCTGCAGCGTGGCCAGCACCAGGTCCTTGAAGTGACCCAGCGCGTGAGGACGGATGGCCCGATCTTCATAGTCGGCGATCAGCCAGCGCAGCTCACCCTTGTACTGAAACACGCTGAAGTGATTGACCCAGAACCACACCATCTGCTCGCGCAGTTGCGCAGGGGAGTACACGGCGCGCAGTAATTCGCGTTGCACCGTCTGATACGCGTAGCGGTTGCCGGTTTCATTCATCGCCTTGCGGGCGGACTCCTTCTCATCGCCGTCCGTCATTGCCTTGATCGCTTTGCGGCGAGCCTGCAGGTCGGCCAGCAGCTGTGAGACATCCTGATGGGAGATGTCCAGGCGGTCGATCTGCGCCGCGATCGGCGCCGGCAGCGAATCGCCCTGAGCCCGCAACTGCTCATCGAGCCAGCGGGCGCGGCCGAGCCGTCGATAGTCCTGCACCAGATGCGAGTTCAGACCATAACTGACGCGGTCGAGCCACAGCGCATCCTGACGTTTCAAGCCGTCGGAAGGGCCGATGGCGGCCGAACCGTGCGCCGCTGCCGTTGTTGCGGGATGCTGCGACGTCGAGGCAGCACAGCCGGCGAGCGTCATACCAAGCGAGACCGTGACGCCGAATCGGATGAGGGGACGACAGCCGTTCATGTGAGGTGAGAACGGGGCGTTGCACCGTGCGTTGACAGAAGTGTTGCTCCGCAGCGTAAACTTTCGAAAATATTATGTCCCCGAACGATCTGCTTTTCGCCATGTTTTGCGCGGCCGTCGATGCGGCCAGCGCGTCGCGCTGCGTGCCGGCCAATCTCCCCGAGCGGCCTTCCGGCCGGGTGGTCGTGGTGGGCGCCGGCAAGGCGGCGGCCGAAATGGCGCTGGCGGTCGAGAACGAGTGGCACGATGCAGTGTCGGGCGTGGTCGTTACCCGTTACGGTCACGGTGTTCCCTGCCGTCATGTCGAGGTGGTCGAGGCCGGCCATCCAAACCCGGATGCCGCCGGAGTCGCGGCCGCATCGCGCATACGGGATCTGGTATCCGGGCTCACGGCCGATGATCTCGTGCTGTGTCTCTGGTCGGGGGGCGGTTCATCGCTGCTGGCGCTGCCGGCATCGACGATCACGCTGGCGGACAAACGCAGTATCAACCAGCAGCTGCTTCGCAGCGGCGCCGGCATCTCGGAGATCAACTGTGTGCGCAAGCATCTGTCTGCCATCAAGGGCGGCCGTCTGGCGCTGCTGGCACATCCGGCGCAGGTCGTCAGTCTCATCATCTCGGATGTGCCGGGCGACGATCTGTCGGTCATCGCTTCCGGTCCAACGGTCGCCGACGCCAGCACCTGTCGTGAGGCCTGCGAGGTGCTCGAGCGCTACGATCTGAACGTGCCCGCGCACGTGCTGCAATGGCTGCGGAGCGACGCGGCCGAAACACCGAAAGCGGGCGATGAGCGGCTGGCGCGGGTCCGCAACATCCTGATCGCCACGCCGATGATGTCGCTGCGTGCGGCCGCGCAATGCGCGAGTGACCAGGGGATTCATCCCTTCATTCTCGGGGACGGCCTCGAGGGCGAGGCGCGCGAGAGTGCCAGGGTACACGCCGGCATCGCGCGCAGCTGTGCGGAACATGGAGAGCCGGCAGCGACGCCCTGCGTGCTGATCTCGGGCGGTGAGACCACCGTATCCCTGCGCGGGCGCGGACGCGGCGGCCGCAACGCGGAGTTCCTGCTGGCGCTCGCATTGGCGCTGAAGGCGCACCCGCAGATCTGGGGACTCGCCTGCGATACCGATGGTATCGACGGCACCGAGGACAACGCCGGCGCGCGTATCACACCCGACACTCTGGAGCGCGCGGTCGGCTGGGGATACGACCCGCAGGCGCTGCTCGACGACAACGACGCGTGGCGACTGTTCGACGCATTGGGCGATCTGATCGTCACCGGGCCGACCCGCACGAACGTCAATGATTTTCGCGCCCTGTTGATCGAGCGCGGGTCGCTGGCGGAAGGAGCCGGCGTTCGCGCTGTGCTCGAGGCGCCTGCCGCCGGTTAGGGCGGTTCAGCGGCGGTAGGTGAACGTGATTCCGAAGGTGCGCGGACGGAAGCCGTAGTCGCTCTGCAGCCGACTGTATCCCGTGTTCGGAATCGACAGGTTGTAGTTCGTCACCGTGTGCGAGTCGAGCAGATTGTCGATGAACGGCTGGAGTTCCATCTCGCCGAACTTCATGCCGGCGCGCAGCGATACGAAGCTGTTGGAAGCCAGCGTGAAGGCGTCGGGATCGTAGAGCAGGGTGCCGGCATCCTGCTGCGGCGGCAGCCAGCGCGCGCGGCCCTGGTATTCGTAGTCGGCCCGCACGAAGGACTCGTGCGCAAACGTGCTGAAGTGATACTCGAGACCCGTGGAGACAGTCCAGGGCGGAATTGGCTGGCCACTCTGACCGGTGATCGCATCGCCGCTGTGTACGATGGGCGCGGCCGCCGGGTTGGCGGGATCGAGGTTGGTGGCGAAGTTCGAGTCGCGCGTGAAGCGGGCGGAGGTGAAGCCGGCGGTCAGTTCGGCCTTCAGCGCGTCGGTGATCAGGAAGGCGCCCTGGAAATCCGCGCCCTTGGCGACCGCCTTCCCCAGGTTGGCAATGAACGATATCTGGCACGAAGGCGGTACGATGCGCTGCTGGATGTTGTCCCACTGGATGTAGTAGACGCTGCCTGCGAGTTGCACGCGGTTGGTAATGTTGCTCTTGGCGCCGATCTCGTAACTCTGCACGGTATCGCGGCTGTAGGTCGACGGAGCGGCCAGGATGCCGAAGGTCTGGAAATCGGTCGAGCATGCAGCGTAGGGCACGGGGTTATTGGCACCGCCCGGCCGGAAGCCCTTGGCATAGGTTGCATACACCATGTCGTCCGGCGTGATCTGCCAAGCCAGATTCACCTTCGGCGTGAAGGCGTCTTCGTGCTTGTCACCATCGTTGATCTGGTTGGGCAGGAACAACTGCGGCCCCCCAGTCAGTGTGTTGAATTCGAACTGGGTGAACGAGTAACGCGCGCCCAGTGTCAGTTTCAGCGGGTCAAGCAGCGCGTAGGTTGCTTCGCCGTAGATCGCAATCTGCTGATCCTTGGAATGTGTCGCCAGGAAATACGCATCGTTCGGAAACGATGGGTTGTAGGTCACGGGTATGGGGGTAACGCCGTCGTCGGCGAGATACGTGAAGATGTCTGTGTACGGTATGCCAGCCGTAGCAAGCCAGAGGTCGTCCAAGTGCGGATCGTGAATCTGCTCCAGGTACTGCTGATGGTCGAGGCTGAAGAAAACGCCGGCGGTCCACACCAGTCGCGCGTCCTTGTCATTGGACTGCAGGCGGATTTCCTGTGTCAGGTTCTGCTGATCGTTGTCGACGGTCACTGGCGAGCGGTAATTGGCGATGCTCGCCGGCAGATGGATCCCGCTGCCGTCCAGCAGCGGATAGGCCGTGGTCGGCAGGAAGCCGCCGGTGGGCAGATATCCCTGCTGCGGATACAGCTGATAGAACTCGAGATTGTAGAGCGTGCCGTCGTAGGCAGTCGTTTCCGTGCGATGGAAATAGGATGTGTTGGAGATCACATCGAACGCGTCGAAATGGCCCTGAACTTTCAACGCAGGCAGATAGAACTTGTCCGGATCCGGAATCGCCTGCGGCGCGCCGCTGATGTATTTGTTGCTGCCTGGATCGGAGTAGATCGGCCAGTAGGTATCGGCATCATGGATATGGCGCTGTTGATAGTAGATCGACGGCGTCACCGTCCATCGATCGCTCGCGGCCCACACACCGGCCAGCCGCACGAGCACGGTCTCGCCGCGATTGGCGTTGTGATCGACCACCGCGTTCTGCGGGTCGGTCGCGGTCGGATCGACCCGATCGATCCAGCCGCCGTCGCTGCGGTACCAGACGGTTGCGCGTGCGCCGAGCTTGCCGTCGATGATCGGACCGCCCGCGGCGACGCCGGCCTCGTAGCTCGCTTGTCCGCCCTGGGTGTAGGAGATCTCGTCACGGCTGTAGATACTGGTGGCGTTGAGGGAGGGCGCGGTCGTGATGTAGCGGACCGTGCCGCCTTCGGAGCCGGAACCGAACAGGGTGCCCTGCGGGCCTCGCAGAACCTCGACGCGATCGAGGTCGAACGTCTTCGGCAAGGTCTCGTCCGGGTTGAATGCGAGCGCGCGCATCTGGATCGGGGTGTCGTCGATGTAGATACCGGTTGTACCGGCGCCGCCGGTCGAGGCGATGCCGCGGATTGCGATCGCGCCGGTGCCAGTGTTGTCGATGTCGATGCCGGGCGTGAAGCGGGCGACGTCCTCGATATCCTTGATGCCCTTGGTGTCCATGTCCTCCTGCGTCATCGCCGTCACGCTGATTGGAACCTTGCTCAACGACTCCTCGCGCCGCGTGGACGTGACGACCACTTCCTGCAGTTGGTAGGACGTGCCGTTGTCGGTGTCGCCGGAGGTCTGGTCGTCGGCGTGCGCGTGTGCCGGCCAGCTGATAGCGATGACTGCGAATGATGCGAGGGCCGTTATCGGCCATGAGGGGCTGCGATGCGTCGATCTTGCCACTGTGAGCCTCCCTGTTCGATTCCATCATAGGCGAAGCGGTACACTGCCGCCAAACCTCATTGGGCGAATCGCGGAGCCATGACGATGAACGCAACAGACGATCCTGCGCGGGACCCGGCGCTGCAATCATGGTGGATGCCGTTCACCCACAACCGCTATTTCAAGTCGCATCCGCGCCTGATAGACAGTGCCGCCGGCGCCTTCTACACGCTCGTCGACGGGCGGCGTGTGTTCGATTGCCTCTCTGGGCTGTGGTGCACTCCGCTTGGGCACGCGCATCCTAAAATCGTGCAGGCCGTGTCTGCGCAGGCGCAGCAGCTGGATTTCAGCCCCCCGTTCCAGATGGGACATCCGGCGGCGTTCGAGCTTGCCGCGCGCATCGCCTCGCTGGCGGGCCGTGCAGATGATCGGGTGTTCTTCACCAATTCGGGTTCCGAGGCGGTCGATACGGCGCTCAAGATCGCGATCGCGTATCACCGGGTGCGGGGCGAAGCAGCGCGAACACGCATCATCGGCCGCGAACGCGGCTATCACGGTGTCGGACTCGGCGGCATCTCGGTCGGCGGTATTGCTGCGAACCGGAAGATGTTTGCGCCACTGATGATGAACGGCGTCGACCATCTGCCGCATACCTATGAGCCGTCGAAGATGCGTTTCAGCCGCGGCCAGCCGCAATGGGGCGTGCATCTGGCCGATGAACTCGAGCGTCTGGTTGCGTTGCACGACGCATCGACGATCGCGGCGGTGATCGTCGAGCCGATGCAGGGCTCGACGGGCGTCATCGTGCCGCCCGAGGGCTATCTGAAACGGTTGCGCGAGATCTGCACGCGGCACGGCATATTGCTGATCTTCGATGAGGTCATCACCGGTTTCGGTCGGCTCGGGACGCCGTTCGCGTCGCAGTTCTTCGGCGTCGAAGCGGACCTGACCACCTTTGCCAAGGCGGTCACGAACGGCGTCGTGCCGATGGGTGGCGTGCTGGCGCGGCGTGGTATCTACGATGCCTTTATGACGGGGCCGTCTCAGGCGATCGAATTCTTCCACGGTTATACGTATTCAGGTCATCCGATGGCGGTCGCCGCAGGACTGGCCGCGCTGAATGTGCTCGCCGAGGAGCGTCTCATCGAGCGCGCCGCGCGGCTGGCGGTGGAACTGGAACAGGCGGTGCACACATTGCGGGACGAGCCGCACGTCGCCGACATCCGCAATCTCGGTCTGGCGGCGGCGATCGAATTGCAGAGCGCGCCTGATCAACCGGGCGCGCGTGGTCTGCGTGCGCTCGAGCGTGGACTGGACGAGGGAATCCTGCTGCGGGTGACCGGCGATACGCTGGCGATAGCGCCGCCGTTCATCACCTCGGGCGAACAGTTGCAGGAGATGATTGCCGGCGTGCGACGCACGCTGCGCGCACTGCCGGCGTCCTGAAACTTTCGCGCCGGTCAGGGACCCGGGCGAACGGGACTCAGTCGATCAGGTCTTCTTGAACATCAGCAGCACCGAGTCGCTCAGTGAGCCGAAGAAGCCGCCCTTCGGCACGTCGTTCAACGGGAACAGCGGCACTGCCTTGATCGGTTTGCCGTTGACGACCACCTGCAGCTGACCGACCGGTGTCGTCGCCGGAATGGGCGCGATGAGTCGCGGCTGCGCCGTGGCGGAAGTCTCGATGCTGCCCGCCTGACCCCGTGGTATCACCATCGTCACATCGGTTGCCGGACCGATCGGCACGAATTCCTGACTGGCCTTGTAGACACGCGGCTTCAGCAGCACGTCACCCTTCTTCTTGATCGTCACGGTCTGATAGAAGGTGTAGCCGTAATTGAGAAGAGCGGCGCTGGCGTCCTCGCGTCCTTTGATGCTCGGCGATCCGAGCACGACAGAGATCAACCGCATGTCGTCGCGCTTGGCAGAGCTCACCAGGCAGTACCCGGCACTGTCGGTGTGGCCGGTCTTCAGGCCGTCGACCGTCGGATCCCTCTCGAGCAATCCGTTGCGGTTGTCCTGCTTGATGTTGTTCCAGACGAATTCCTTGATCGAGAACCACGAATAGTATTCGGGGAACTCACGCACCAGCGCGGAGGCCAGCAGCGCCAGATCGTGCGCGGTGGTGTAGTGCGTCGGTGACGGAAGACCCGTGGCATCGTCGAAATGGGTGTTGTTCATCCCCAGGCGTTTGGCGTTGTCGTTCATCATCTGCACGAACGCGCTCTCCGTGCCGCCGACCTTCTCCGCCAGCGCGATCGTGGCATCGTTGCCCGATTGCACGATCATGCCCTTGATCAGCACTTCGGCTGGAATCTGCGTACCGACCTGGACGAAGGTGCGGGACCCCTCCGAGCGCCAGGCGTGCTCACTGATCGTGACCATGTCCGTCAGCTTGAGATTTCCGCTCTTGAGTGCACGAAACACCCCATAGCACGTCATGAGCTTGGTCAGGCTGGCGGGCTCCATCCGCGTTTCGGCTTCGTGCTGCGCCAGGATCTGACCGGTCGCATAGTCGATGAGCACATAGCCGCGCGCGTAGACATCCGGAGCGTTCGGCACACCCGGTGTCTCACTGGCCCCTGGTGTGGGAACCGCGCCTTTCGGTATTGCGTACTGTTCGTTGGTGACCGATGTCTTGCCAGCCCGGGCGGCTTTGGCTTTATGCGGGGCCGCCTTGGCGAGGGCGGTCATCGGTACGAGCGAGATCGTCAGTGCCATCAGGGCGATGGCCAGCGGCGCGGCAAGCTTTTTCATGGGGGCGCAGTGTAGCCGTTGAAATCAGTCCTGTGCGAGCCTCGCGTTGGGAAAACCGAGCGACGTGAGCTTCGCGAACAACGAATCGAACTGCTGCACGCTGCGGATCGGGCCGACTCGCACGCGCGCGAGCGGCTGCGTGGCAGTGGGTGCAAGCGTGACTACCTGTGCGATGCCACCCTCCTTGAGCCGGCGGGCGGTGCTTTCGGCATTGGCCGCCTTCGAATAGGCGCCCACCTGGATGTAGAAGGTGCTGGTGGGCGCGGCCGATGCATCGCCTCCAGCCGTTCCAGCCGGCGCGGCGGAGGCAGTGGGTGTGGCCGGCGGCGAAGCCGCGTTCACTCCATCGTCTGGCGCGGCGGTAGTGGTGCCGGTGCCGCTGCCAGTGATCGCAGGCACGCTGCTCACGCCGACGGCAGCACTGGACGCGGCCGGGACGTTGACCGGGAGCGCAGCGTTGATCGGCGGTGAGGCGGGTGTGAGGACCTCGACCTGGACGAATGCGGTGCCGCGCCGAATCATGTCGAGGCGATTGGCGGCCGAATACGATAAGTCGATGATGCGGTTGTCGACGAACGGTCCGCGGTCATTGATGCGCACGACGACGCTGCGCCCGTTGGTCAGATTGGTAACGCGTGCATAGCAGGGCAGCGGCAGCGTCTTGTGGGCGGCCGTCATCGCAAACATGTCGTAGGGCTCGCCGGTCGACGTCTTCAGGCCATGAAATTCGGTGCCGTACCACGACGCCACGCCGCGCTCGACGTAGCCGTTGGAACTGGCCAGCACCGTGTAGCGATGACCATTGACGGTATAGAACGGCGGATTGCCATACTGGCTGCGAGGTTCGAACTTCGGAATGGCATCGGGGACGAACCCGCTCGGGGCCGTCGGGATCTGCGTCGCGGCTGGCGCGACGGGTGTCTGCGCGACAGTCGGGCGCGGATGCGGCGCGCTGCTGCAGCCAGCCAGCAGGACTGTCAGCATCCCCGCACGCAGGCGCCAGGACGTACGCAGGCGCCACGAAATTCTCACATCGATGCCTCGTGCGCCACCTGTTCGCGGATGGCCTGGGCCAGGTCGTAGACCGCCATCGCATACAGCGGACTGCTGTTGTAGCGCGTGATCACATAGAAGTTCTGGAATCCGACCCGATAGGTCATCGCATCCTGTTGCGGTGCGGCCAACAGCATGGCCGGCGTCTCATCCGGCAGCGAACTGGCGATCGTGAGCGAGTGCGCGCGCAGGCTGCCGAGGGTTTCGGTGAGCGCCATGTGCTCCGCCGGGGCCAGCGATGCATTCGCGGTGTGCTGGGTTTCGGCCAGAACCGGCGCGCCGTATTGCCAGCCCGCCTGATGCAGGTAGTTGGCGGTGCTGGCGAAGATGTCCGCCCAGTCGCCCCACAGATCGCGATGTGGTGAGTGTCGGCCGCTGACGGCGAACTTGCGATAGCTGGAGGGCATGAACTGCAGCGCACCCATCGCGCCGGCATAGGAACCCCGTATGCTCAGCGGATCGAACCCTTCTTCACGCGACAGCAGCAGAAACTGCGTCAGCTCGTTCTGGAAGTAGGTCGTGCGCGGCCCATAGTCGAAGCCAAGCGTTGCGAGTGCGTCCACGACGCGATAGCGGCCGGTGACCCGCCCGTACTGCGTCTCGACGCCGAGTACCGCAACCAGGTACTCCGGCGGTACCTGATATTCGACCGCGATGTGATCCAGCAGTTCCTTGTGCTCGCGCCACAGCTGCGCGCCCGCCTCGATGCGCAGGTTGGTCAGCATCCGCTGTCGGTACTCCCACCACTGCAGCGTCTTCTCCGCAGGACGGCTGATCGCATCGATGATCTTCTGTTGCGGCTCCGCCGCCGTGAGCACCCTCAGCAGCTGATCGCGGTCGACGCCCTGCGCCACGGCCTGATCGATGTAGGCGCGGATGTCGGGACGGGTGAGGTCGAATTTCGACGGCTCGGTGGCCGGAATCAGCGGGTTGGGACCGATGGGCGCCAGGCCCGGTGGCACCTGTGCCGCGGCCGTACCGGCCGGTCCGAAGAGCGTCCCCAGCAGCGCGCACGAGAGCAGGCCGATGAGCGGAATGAATCGTTTCGCGTTCATCATGAACCGACCAGTTTGCGATGCGAATAGATACCCATGAGAATGCCGAACCCCGCCAGCAACGTTACCACCGATGTACCGCCGTAGCTGACCAGCGGCAGCGGCACGCCGACAACGGGCACCAGTCCGCTGACCATGCCGGCGTTGATGAAGACATAGACGAAGAACGTCAGCGAGATGCTCAGTGCCAGCAACCGCGAATAGGTATCGTTGGTCTGCATCGCCATCCAGACGGCACGCGAGACGACGAAGAGATAGAGCGTCAGCAGCACGATCAGCCCGATCAACCCGAACTCTTCTCCGACCACCGCAAAAATGAAGTCGGTCGAGCGCTCGGGCAGGAATTCGAGCTGGGCCTGGCTGCCATGCATCCAGCCCTTACCGAACACGCCACCCGAACCCAGTGCGATCTGGCTCTGGATGATGTGGTAACCCTTGCCCAACGGATCGTTCTCGGGGTTGATGAACGTGAGAACGCGTTGACGCTGATAGTCGTGCAGGAAATGCCAGCCGCCGAACGCAGCCGCGACACCGAGGACGATCAGCGCGCCTACCAGGCGCAACGACAGCCCGGCCATCAGGATCATCAGTATGCCGCTGGCACCGATCAATGCGGCCGTACCCAGGTCCGGCTCGATCGCCACCAGTCCCACCGGCGGGAAGATGATGACCGCCACCATGACCAGCGAGCGCCAGTCGGGCGGCAGCGGCCGATCGTGCAGATACCACGCCGCCATCATCGGAACGCCGAGCTTCATGATCTCCGAAGGCTGAAACTTGAATAGTCCAAGATTGAGCCACCGCTGCGCGCCCTTACCGATGACGCCTTTGACCTCGACGATCACCAGCAGGATCACACCGAACAGATAGAGCCAGGGTGTGACCCGCCGCAGGAAGTTCGGACTGGCGTGCGTCAGCGCGAGCATCGCGGCGACGCCGAGCGCCATGCGCATCAGCGTGCGAACCACGGTATTCACGTCCTGGCCGGAGGCACTATAGAGAATCGCGATGCCGTAGACGGCCAGCAGTCCCAGTCCCACCAGCAGCGGTCCGTCGAGATTGAGCACCGACAACAGCTTCGCGGAGGCCGACAGTGTGCGGCGCGTGCGCGCGATGCCGGTGTTGTCTAGTTCGATCACTGGCTGGCCCCGTCCTTCGTGGCGGCGTCCTTGGTGGTGTCCTTGGCCGCCGGATCCTTGGACAGCAGATAGGTGTCCATCACTTTGCGCGCGATCGGCGCCGCGTACTGGGAGCCGAAGCCCGCATTCTCGACCAGCACCGCCACGGCGATCTTCGGCGCTTCGGCCGGGGCGAAAGCAATGAACCAGGCATGGTCACGCAGCGTTTCCGGGAGCGTCTTGGCGTTGTACTTGGCATTCTGAGCGACGGTGTAGACCTGCGCGGTTCCGGTCTTGCCGGCCGCGTCGTAGGCGGCATTCTTGAAGGCGACCCATGCCGTGCCGCAGTACGGCGCGCAGTGCGTGGTATGAACCATGGCGTCGACCACCGTGCTCCAGTCGGCATCGGAAATCCCGGCGACGGGCTTCTCCTCGACCGGCGGCAACGCTTTGATGTTGCCGTCCGCATCACGCACGCTCTTCACCAGGCGCGGGCGGAAGCTGCGGCCACGCTCGGCCAGAACGCCGGCGATGTGCGCAAGCTGCAGGGGTGTCACCAGCAGATAGCCCTGGCCGATGCCCATGTTGACGGTCTCGCCGGGAAACCAGGGTTGCTTGTAGACGCGTGCTTTCCATGCCGGCGTCGGCAGCAGCCCCGAACGCTCGCCGCTGATGTCGATGCCCGTGGGCTGTCCGTAGCCGAACGGGGCCAGCCCCGCGTCCATCTTGTCGATGCCCATGCCCGCGGCGAGCTTGTAGAAGTACACGTCCGAGGAGCGCGCGATGGCCTCCTGCATATCGAGCATGCCACGCGGTTCGTCTTTGTCGGCGCGCCACACGTGAGCGCTGCCCGGAAGGTTGAACGTGCCGTTGCAGAACACGCGCGTCTCGGCGGTGAGCTGGTGATCGGTCAGCGCCACCAACCCCAGCACCGGCTTGATGGTGGAGCCCGACGGGTACGTGCCGCGCAGCGCGCGATTGAACAGCGGTCGCTGGATGTCGTCGTTCAGCGTGGCCAGCTCGGCGCGCGTCAGTCCGCGCGCGAACGCCGCGGGATCGAACTCGGGCTTGCTGGCAAGCGCCACCACGTCGCCCGTGTTGGGATCGATTGCGACGACCGCGCCTCGATGGGTGCCAAGGCCGTCTTCGGCTGCCTGCTGCGTGGCCAGATCGATCGAGGTGATCAGGTCATCGCCGGCGGTCGGTGCCTGGGAGTGCAGTTCGGCCGCGAATACACCCTCGTGCTGGACCGAACGACCCTGCGCGTTGACGAGAATCTCGCGATAGCCGTTCTTGCCGTGCAGAGCGGTCTCGTAAGTGTTCTCGACGCCGAGCTTGCCGATCAGGGTGGTGCCGGCGTACGCGTTGCGATCGATGTGATCGAGGTCCGTCTCGCTGATGGCCGCCACGTAGCCCAGTGCGTGAACGGCCATTTCGCCGAAGGGGTAATGGCGCGTCTGGCGCGTTGCCAGGTCGACTCCGGGAAACTGGAAGCGATGCACGGCGAACCGGCCGATCTCTTCGTCGGTCAGTCGCAGCCGCACCGGCACCGTGTCGAAGCTGCGTCGCGACATGATCATGCGGCGCGTGTCGTCGACGGAATCCGGATCGATCAGCCCGAGCACGCTCAGGCGTTTGAGTGTGTCGTTGAGATCGGGGACTTGTTCGCGAATGAGCTCCAGCTGATACGCAGGTTCGTTGTCCGCCAGTACCACGCCGTTGCGATCGCGGATCAAACCGCGACTGGCGGGGATCGGATCCAGGCGCACGCGGTTGCCGAGTGACAGTCCCAGGTAATAGTCGTGGCGCACGACCTGCAAATACGACAGACGCCCGATGAGGGTGATCGTCAGCAGTGCGATGATCACGAACGCGCCGAGCGTGCGCTGCGAGAAGATGCGCTGCTCGTTCCAGTGGTCCTTGATTCGAACGCGGGAGTCCACGAGTCGGTACCGTAATCGTTGAGGTCAGCGCGATGGCTGAAAGCGGCCGAGGATTCCGACCACCAGGGGCCAGATCAATCCCCCGACGGGCGTGTGCGCCCAGCGCCAGGGCGTCGTCAACGGGTGCCCGCTCCAGCCGTCGAGCATCCAGAGCAGCGTTTCATAAACCACCAGCGCGACGAAGACAAACAGCGACTGCTCGAATAGCGGCTTGGCTCGCATTAATAGATTGAAGCGTATTCCGAGATAGACGATGAAGCACAGCGCCAGCGCGTGCTCACCCAGCAGCGATCCCTGGAACACATCGATCGCCAGGCCGCCGATGAACGCCAGCATCATGCCGCCGGCGCGCGGATACATGACCGACCAGTAGAGCAGGACCAGCACCAGGAAGGCTGGGCGCAGGATCGCCGGCCAGGTCGGCAGCGGGGCGACGGTGAGCACCAGTGCGATGATGCAGGTCGTCAGGATCGTCAGACGGGGCGTGCGACCGCTCACTCGTCGGGATCCTGCGGCTTCGGTTGCGGTTTCGTAACCGCCGTAGGTGCAGGCTCGATGGGCGGGTTGTGCGCGGGCGCGGCAGGATTCGACGGTTCGAAGTCCAGCAGGATCACCTCGCGATCCCGCTCGACGGTGGCGACCGGCTGGGCGCGCACCTGCGCCAGCACCTGCTGGCTCTCGCGGTGCACGCCGCTGATGGTCGCGACCGGCAGGCCCGCAGGGAAGACGCCGCCCAGGCCCGACGTGACCAGCAGGTCGCCGCTCTTTACGTCCGAATTGATCGCGACGTAGGGCAGCAGTAGTTCGCCGCTGTTACCGGAACCGACCGCCACCGAACGCAGGTTGTTGCGGGTGACCTGCACCGGGATCGCGTGTTCCGGATCGGTTACCAGGATGACTTCCGCGCTCCAGGGTCCGACGCGCGCGACCTGGCCGAGAACGCCGTTGCCATCCACGACCGCCTGACTGACCACGACGCCGTCGTGCTCACCCTTGTTGATGACGATGCGCTGTCGCAGCGGATTGGTCTCGACGCTGATGATTTCCGCCAGCTGCCAGTGCTTGATCAGCGGCGGCAGCGAATTGCGCAGGCCACGCAACTCATTGTTTTCCTGCTCGAGCGCCGCCTGCCGCATGACGCTGAGTTCGAGTCCGGTCACCCGTGCGCGCAGCTGCTGGTTCTCGGCGCGCAGTTCGTCGCGCGTCTGGAAGCTGTCGGTCAGCCAGCGCCAGCCGGTCGCGGGCGAGCTGACTGCCGACTGCACCGGATAGGCGGCGGCATCGAGTGCAAAGCGGATACGTTGCGCCAGCCGGCCATGCTGGTCGTAATACATGAGCGTGATCGCCAGCGCGGCATAGCCCGTGAAGCGCAGTCCGGCCGAGGAACGGCCGTACAGGGGACGATCGACGTCAGTACCAAAGACCGCCATGCGTGCGGGCTGTCACTCCAGACCGAAGTGCCCGGGCCCCATCTGATCCATCAATTCCAGGATCCGGCCGCCTCCGCGCGCAACGCAGGTCAGCGGATCGTCCGCCACCACCACCGGCAGGCCCGTTTCCTCCATCAGAAGCTTGTCGATGTCCCGCAGCAACGCGCCGCCGCCGGTGAGTACGATGCCCCGCTCGGCCACATCCGCGCCTAGCTCGGGTGGCGTCTGTTCGAGCGCCTGCTTGACCGAGCTGACGATGCCCTGGAGCGGCTCCTGGAGCGCTTCGAGAATTTCGTTGCTGTTGAGCGTGAAGCTGCGCGGCACGCCTTCCGAAAGATTGCGGCCCTTGACCGACAGCTCGCGCACCTGCTGGCCGGGGTAGGCCGAGCCGATTTCGATCTTGATGCGCTCCGCGGTCGCTTCGCCGATCAGGATTCCGTAGTTGCGGCGTACGTAGTTCATGATCGAGTCATCGAACCGGTCACCACCGACGCGCGCCGAGTTGGCATAGACGATGCCGTTGAGCGAGAGCACCGCGACCTCGCTGGTGCCGCCGCCGATGTCCAGTACCATCGAACCGCGAGCTTCCTGTACCGGCAGTCCTGCGCCGACCGCTGCGGCCATCGGCTCGCTGACGATCGCGACGTTGCGCGCACCCGCGCCCTCGGCCGATTCGCGGATCGCGCGGCGCTCGACCTGTGTCGAGCCGAAAGGCACGCATACCAGCACCCGCGGCGAAGGTTTCAGGAAACGATTCCCGTGGACCTTGTTGATGAAATACTGCAGCATCTTTTCGGTATACGTGAAGTCGGCGATGACGCCGTCCTTCATTGGGCGCACGGCAGTGATGTGTCCCGGCGTGCGGCCCAGCATGCCTTTGGCGTCCTGGCCCACGGCCACGATGATCTTGCCACCGCGTGTCGGCTCGTCCTGCACCGCCACGACGGACGGTTCGTTGAGCACGATGCCCTTGTCGCGTACGTAGATCAGTGTGTTGGCGGTACCCAGATCGATCGACAGATCACTGGAGAAATAGCCGCGCAGGCGTTTGAACATGAGAGCGGCGGACCTTCTTGGGTGTTAATGCGAAGTCTTAAAATCGGTCGCTAATCTAGCAACCGACAGGACATTCCACAAGGCGAGGTGTATGATTTCTGGCTGTTTTTTCGGCAAAATTTGAACGAATCCACATGAGTCTGAATCGTCGCGACATCGACAACATCGCGCAACTCGCGCGTCTTGCGCTGACCGAGGAGGAAGTACCGGGCCTTCTCACGAGCCTCTCGCGCATCATCGGTCTGATCGGCGAGCTCGATCGTGCCGATACCAGCCAGATCGAGCCCATGGCGCACCCCCTCCCGGGACAGCGGCAGCGTCTGCGTGCCGATTCGGTAACCGAAAGCGACCGGCATGAGCTCTATCAGGGCAACGCACCGTCGGTCGAGGCAGGGCTCTATCTGGTGCCGCGAGTCATCGAATGAGTGATCTGCATCACAGAACCGTGGCGGAACTGGCTGCGGCGCTGACCGCGCGCGAGGTTTCCAGCGTCGAACTGGCGGGTGCCTACCTCGACCGCATCGAGCGGCACCAGGGCGAGCTCAATGCTTTCATCAGCGTGACCCGGGAGACCGCCCTGAAGCAGGCCGCCGGGGCGGACGAGCGCCGCGCCCGCGGCGAGGGCGGCGCACTGCTTGGCGTGCCGGTCGCCCACAAGGACATCTTCTGCACCCGCGGCGAGCGCACGACCTGTGCGTCGCGCATGCTCGCGGATTTCGTCTCGCCCTACGATGCCACCGTGGTCGAGCGGCTGCAGGCAGCCGGCGTGGTGATGCTCGGCAAGACGAACATGGACGAATTCGCCATGGGTTCGTCCAATGAGACCAGCTATTTCGGCCCGGTTCGCAACCCCTGGGACGTGACACGGGTGCCGGGCGGATCGTCCGGCGGCTCGGCGGCGGCGGTCTGTGCCCGTCTGGCGCCTGCAGCGACCGCGACCGATACCGGCGGATCGATCCGCCAACCGGCTGCGTTGTGCGGTGTGACGGGGATGAAGCCGACTTACGGCCGCGTTTCGCGCTACGGCATGATCGCATTCGCCTCGAGTCTCGATCAGGGTGGCCTGATCACGCAAACCGCCGAGGATGCGGCGATGCTGCTGCAGGCAATGGCCGGTTTCGACCCGCGCGATTCGACCAGCGTCGAGTTGCCGGTACCGGACTACGCAGCGTGCCTGAATCAATCGCTCAAAGGGCTCAAGGTCGGCGTGCTGCGCGAATTCTTCGAGGGACTGGATCCGTCGATCGAGCAGCTGATCAGGGCGGCGATCGATGTGCTGCGCGCGCAGGGCGCCGTGGTCCGCGACGTCAGCTTGCCAAATCTGCCGCTGTCGGTGCCGACGTACTACGTGGTGGCGCCAGCGGAGTGCTCCTCGAACCTCGCGCGCTTCGATGGCGTGCGATACGGGTACCGATGCCGCGATCCGCGTGATCTGCAGGATCTGTATCGGCGCTCGCGTGGTGAGGGATTTGGGCAGGAGGTAAAGCGCCGGATCATGACCGGTACCTACGTGCTGTCGGCGGGCTACTACGATGCGTTCTATCTCAAGGCCCAGCGCGTCCGCCAGCTGATCAGCGACGACTTCGCACGCGCTTTTCACGAGGTGGACGTCGTGATCGGGCCGACCACACCCACCCCCGCCTTCGCACTCGGGGCCAAGACCGACGATCCGGTGACCATGTATCTGAACGACATCTACACGATCGGCGCCAATCTCGCCGGCCTCCCGGCGATCTCGGTACCCTGCGGTCAGACTCAGCAGCTGCCGGTGGGGCTGCAGATCGTGGGTCCCCATTTCGGCGAGGAACGCGTCCTGAACGTCGCCCACCGTTATCAGCTCGAAACCGACTGGCACCGCCAGGGTCCGCCGAGGTTCATGTAATGGCCTCCCCGACAGACTGGGAAACCGTCATCGGCCTGGAGATTCACGCGCAGCTCTCGACGCAGTCGAAGATCTTCTCCGGTTCCGCGACTGCCTATGGTGCACCGCCCAACGCGCAGGCCAACCTGGTCGATCTCGCCTATCCGGGCGTGCTGCCGGTGCTCAACGCCGAAGCGGTACGCATGGCGGTCAAGTTCGGGCTGGCGATCAACGCCCGCGTGGCGCGACGGTCCATCTTTGCCCGCAAGAATTACTTCTATCCGGATCTGCCGAAAGGCTATCAGATTAGTCAGTACGAGCTGCCGATCGTCAGCGGTGGGGCAGTCGAGATCATGCTGGATGACGGCGCTTCCAAGCGCATCGGTGTCACGCGTGCGCACCTCGAGGAGGACGCCGGCAAGTCATTGCACGAAGGCATGGCGGGACTGACGGGCGTCGATCTCAATCGCGCCGGTACGCCGCTCATCGAGATCGTCTCCGAACCGCACATGCGCTCGGCCAAGGAGGCTGTCGCCTATCTCAAGAAGATACATACGCTGGTGCGCTACCTCGACATCTGCGATGGCAACATGCAGGAGGGTTCGTTCCGGTGTGACGCCAACGTGTCGGTGCGTCCACGCGGCACCGAGAAGTTCGGTACGCGGGCGGAGATCAAGAATCTGAATTCGTTCCGCTTCGTCGAGAAGGCCATCAACTACGAAGTGGTGCGCCAGATCGACCTGATCGAAGGCGGCGCCAAGGTGGTGCAGGAGACGCGTCTGTACGACGCCGACAAGGGCGAGACGCGTTCGATGCGAAGCAAGGAGGAGGCCAACGACTATCGTTACTTCCCCGACCCCGATCTGCTGCCGGTGGAGATCGATCAGGCCTACGTCGATGCCGTCTGCCAGAGTCTGCCGGAGCTGCCGGACGTCAAGGCCAAACGCTTCACCGAGCAATACGGACTGTCCGTCTACGACGCCGGCGTGCTGACCGCCAGTGCCGAGCTTGCCGACTACTACGAGCGGGTGCTGCGCATCCAGCCTGCGGCGTCCACCATCAAAATCTCGCCGAAGCTCGCCGCCAATACCGTGACCGGAGGCCTGGCCAGCCTGCTCAATCGCGATGGCCTGGACATTACCCGCAGCCGCGTGAGCGAGGAACGCCTGGCGGGGCTGCTGCTGCGCGAGGCTGATAACACCATCAGCGGCAAGATCGCCAAAGACGTGCTCGAGGCGATGTGGGAGAAGGATCAGGACGCCGATACCGTCATCGAGCAGCAGGGGCTGAAGCAGATCACCGACGAGTCGGCGATCGAAAAGGCAATCGATTCCGTCATGGCTGCCAGCCCGGGACAGCTGGCCGACTATCGCGCGGGCAAGGAGAAGCTCTTTGGCTTCTTCGTCGGCCAGGTAATGAAGGCCACGCAGGGCAAGGCGAATCCGGCGCGACTCAACGAGCTGCTGAAGAAGAAACTAGGTGGCTGACAGCTCGCGCAGCCAGGGTGGCGTGCTGCGTCGATTCATGCTCGAGCATCATCCGGTGCGCGGCTTCTGGATCAGACTCGATGCCGCGTGGCGGGAGGTGCTGCGCTACCAGAGTTATCCGCGCGCCGTCGAGGTGCTGCTGGGCGAAGCGGTCAGCGCAACCCTGCTGCTTGCCGCGACGTTGAAGTTCCAGGGCACGCTGACGCTGCAACTGACGGGCGACGGGCTGGTGCGTCTGCTGGTAGCACAGTGCACCCATGATTTCGATGTCCGCGCCGTCGCTCGGGTCGACGGCGAAGTCGCGGAAGGCGCGGGCTTTCATCAGCTGGTCGGTGCGGGCCGCCTGACCGTGACGATCGAGTCGGACGAAAGCGGGACGCGCTACCAGGGCATCGTCGCGCTGCAGGGAGACAGCCTGGCCCGCTGCCTCGAGGACTACTTCGCGACCTCCGAGCAATTGCCCACTCAGCTGGCGCTGATCGCGGACAGTGAGCGTTCGGTCGGCGTCCTGTTGCAGAAGA
The DNA here is from genome assembly GCA_036271535.1 of Steroidobacteraceae bacterium. GTDB lineage: Bacteria > Pseudomonadota > Gammaproteobacteria > Steroidobacterales > Steroidobacteraceae > FEN-1191. Next base: position 31,204 of record DATBAM010000074.1, read on the forward strand.
TGCCGGCGGCCGGATCGCGCGGCGAAGCGATCGCCGCCGTCTCCCAGGACGTCTGGGACTGCGCCTACGAACGGCTGCAGACGCTCGAGCCGCAGGTGCTGCGCGATGCCAGTGCCGAGGACGTGCTGCAGGAGCTGTGTGCCGAAGAGGATTGCCGCCTGTTCGCGCCGTCACCGGTTCGCTTCGCCTGCCGCTGCAGTGCGGCGCGCGTCGGCGATGTGCTGCGCGCACTGGGGAGCGAGGAGATCGACAGCATATTGGCGGAGCAGGGCGCGGTGACGGTGACCTGCGACTTCTGCGGCAAGCCGTATCACTACGACGCGATCGATATCGAACGGCTGTTCTCGCAGGGAGCGAGTCCCGAGATACCGCCGACGTTGAACTGACGGCCTCCTCATCTGCGCCGGCGCAATGCGCGCCGGGCGTCAGTTGCGCAGCGAGAACGGCGTGAAATTCGTATGCCGGTCGAAGAAGTCTTCCTGCTCGCTGCGCTTTAGGAAGTGCACGATCCGGTATGTCACTGGCGTCGCGATGATCTCCCATGCGCTCTTGAGCAGGTATTGCGTGAACAGCACCTGTATCACCCGATCGGTATCCCAGATCCCGTAGAACGCGATCAGGTAGAAGAGTGTCGAATCGACCAGCTCGCCGCACAGTGTCGAGCCGATGATCCTGGACCACAGCATCCTGCCGTTGGTCAGCAGTTTCATCTTCGCCACGACGAAGCTGTTGACGAACGAGCCGCACCAGAAGGCGGTGATCGATGCGATCACGATGCGCCAGGTATTGCCGAAGATAGCCTCGACAGCCGGCTGGCCATCCCAATGATCGGCCGGCGGCAGCTTCACGATCACGGTTGCCATCAAGGCCGCGAATGCCAGCGCGGCAAACCCAGCCCATACACAGCGTCGGTCGCGCGCGTAGCCGTAGACCTCGGTCAGGATGTCGCCAAAGATGTACGAGATCGGAAAAAACAGCACGCCGGCCAGGAAGGTGATATTGCCGAACACCGGCACGTGCACCGTGGACAGCTTGGCCGGGCCGATCAGGTTGGCGCACAGCAGGATGCAGACGTACGCTGCCATGACGAAGTCGTAATACTTATAGACGCGCTGCGCGCCCGATGTCTCAGTACTCATGGCTCACCTTCCGCATCCTATCGCGATTCGATACCGTGCAGATACGCGGGCCCGCCCAGATTCGCCATCTGATGCAGCGTCCAGTCGCGCCGCCCCAGCACGTACGGTGATGGCGCATCCACGCGCAGCATCACCGGGTTGGGCAGTACCACGGCCAGCAACGCGCTCTGTTCACTGTTCAGATCGTGCGCGTGCTCGTGGAAGAAGTGTAGTGCCGCCGCCTCGACACCATAGATGCCGCGGCCGAACTGGGCGACGTTGAGATAGATCTCCAGGATGCGCTCCTTCGGGAGCGCTGCTTCCAGCGTCAGCGTCAGTCCGGCCTCGACTGCCTTGCGCAGGAAGCTGCGGCCGGGCCAGAGGAACAGATTCTTGGTGACCTGCTGAGTGATGGTGCTCGCGCCGCGCAGTTTGGCGCCGTGCTCGTGCGCCTGTACCGCCTCGCGGATCGAATGCAGATCGAAACCGAAATGGAACGGGAACTGCTGATCCTCGGAGGCGATGACGGCAATCGCTGCCTGCGGCGAGATCTGCTCGAGACTGACCCAGTCGTACTCGGTGCGGTAGTGGCGATCACCCTGTTCGAGCGCTGCCATTCGCGCCGCCAGCATGAAGGCGCTGGTCGGTGGGTTGAGCCAGCGCAGTGACACGGCGGCCGCGAACGGCGCCAAGGCCAGCAGCAGCACGAGCAAAACGATCGCCCGGCCCAGCCGCCATAGCCGGCCCGGTTTCGGGCGACGCGTCGATGCCCTGTTTACTTCGCTTTCTCCGCGCGCCGCGCCGACTTGATCAGCACATCTTCCATCGGGGCGTCGGTGTGCATCTTGCGCTTGCCGGTCTTCACTTTCGCGATCTTGTCGATCGTGTCCATGCCCGCAGTGACCTTACCGAAGACCGCATAGCCGAAATTGCCGGGACGGTGATCGAGGAAGTCGTTGTCGGTCAGATTGACGAAGAATTGCGAGGTCGCACTGTTGACGTCGTTGGTGCGCGCCATCGACAGCGTGCCGCGGTGGTTGAGTACACCGTTGTCGGCTTCGTTCTTGATCGGCTCACGCGTCTCTTTCTGACCGAAATCCGCGGTCAGGCCGCCGCCCTGGATGACGAATCCCGGGACGATACGGTGAAAGATGGTGCCGTCGAAGAACCCGTCGTCGACATACTTCAGAAAGTTGGCGACCGTGAGCGGCGCATCCTTCTCAAACAGTTCGACGGTGAAATTGCCATGCGACGTTTCGAATTGAACCATGCTGATGTCCTCTCAGGCGTCAGGCCATTGGGCTTCCGTGACGCGGTCTTGTCCTGCCAGATCGGTATGGCAGCGTACGCGAGCATAGCCCGCAGCTTCAAGCGCGCCGGCGAGCTTTTCCCGCTGGTCATGACCGTGCTCGAGAACCAGCCAGCCACCGGGTACCAGATACGGCGGTGCCGCCCGCAGTATCGCTTCGAGTGCTTCCATGCCGCTTGCACCGGGCGTGAGCGCAAGTGCCGGCTCGTACTTCAGATCGATCAGGTGCGGATCGCCGGCCGCGACATAGGGCGGATTGCTGACGATGAGGTCGAGGGACGGCTGACCCGTGGACGTCAGCGCTTGCAGCCAGTCACCGCGCGCGAACCGGATTCCGCGCAATCCGAGACGCGCCGCATTGCGCTGTGCCACCTGCAGCGCCGCGTCGGATCGGTCGGTCGCCACGATCTGCCACGTCGGACGCTCGTGGGCCAGCGCCAGCGCGATGGCGCCCGAACCGGTTCCAAGATCGGCGACGTTCGCCGGCCGCGTTCCGCACAGCGCCAGACAGCGTTCGACGGCCAGTTCGGTCTCCGGACGCGGCACCAGCACGTCGGGTGTCACCGTCAGGGGTAGCGACCAGAACTCGCGTCCACCGGTGAGGTACGCTATGGGCTCACCCTGTGCGCGGCGCCGGATGAAATCCTGGTAGCGCTCGACCCGTTCCGTTGGCGGACAGACTTCCCGGTGCGCACTGAGCCAGGCGCGAGTCTGCTCGAGAATGTGCGCAAGCAGCAGCTCTGCGTCCAGTCGCGCCGTGTCGCTGAATCGACGCAGCGTTTCCTGTCCTCGTTCAAGCAGGTGTCCGATGTCCGCCGGCGGCGTGTGGACGTCTGCTAAATTGGGGGTTTGTGCCATGGAGCGATTATGACGGGATCGAAGGCGCCACGGCGCGGTCAGAGTGTGAACGAACTGCTCGGGACGGCTGTCTCGATATTTCGTGCGACCCTGCTCAAGTGCCTGCCGCTGGCGATGATCGGTGTGCTCTGCGCGTCGGTACCGAACTTCTACCTGCGCGCCACCGGCACGGTAGTCGAGCCCGGCATGAAGATGCCGACCGAGCCGACCTACTGGGGACTGATGGCGCTTGCCGTCGTCGGTACGCTCTATATCTTCAGCGCGATGATGCTGCGGCAGCTGTATTGCTCCGGCGGTTTCGCGGTCGAAGCCCGGCAGGAACTGGTGGTGGCCGCCCGTCGGTTGCCGACGCTGGTGGTGAGCTGGGTGCTGATGCAGGCGAGCCTCGCCCTCGGCTTCCTGCTGATCCTGCCCGGCATCTTCCTGCTGGTGTGCTACCTGGTGCTGCTGCCGGTGATCCTGCTGGAAGGCCAACACAATCCGCTGCTGGCGCTGCGTCGGTGCATCATGCTGGTGAAGGACAACTGGTGGCGCATCTGCACGTCGTTCGTGATTGCGCTGTTGGGCACGCTGGTGTGCTTCCTGGCATTTTCGGCCTTCATGGCCATCCTGCACGAGCTGCTCGGTGGCCTGGGACAGGCGTTCGAGGCGATCTTTGCCGCGGCGATGGTGGCGGCGTTCGCGATGGCATTCGTTTTTTACAGCGCGCTGGCGCTGGTCATTCACTCTTCGGCCAGCAACTCCGCCTGATGTTCCTGGGCGAGGGCGCCGAGCAGTTCGTCCAGGTCCCCTTCGATGATCTGCTCCAGTCGATAGAGCGTCAGATTGATGCGGTGGTCGGTGACGCGGCCCTGGGGAAAGTTATAGGTTCTGATGCGCTCCGAACGGTCGCCGCTGCCGACCTGGAGTTTGCGCGATTGCGCCTGGGCGGCAGCCTGCTTTTCCTGTTCGGACGCCAGCAGGCGAGCCTTCAACAGGGCCATCGCGCGTGAGCGATTCTTGTGCTGCGAGCGTTCGTCCTGGCACTCCACCACGACACCGGTCGGCAGGTGCGTGATCCGGATCGCTGAATCGGTCTTGTTAACGTGCTGGCCGCCGGCGCCGGAGGAGCGGTACGTATCGATGCGCAGGTCGGCGGGATTGATCTCTATGCTCTCGATCTCGTCCTGCTCGGGAAGAATTGCGACGGTGACCGCTGACGTATGGATGCGTCCCTGGGCCTCGGTCGCCGGTACCCGCTGCACACGATGGGTTCCCGACTCGAATTTCATCCGCGAAAAGACGCCGCGGCCGATGACGCGGCAGATGACTTCGCGGAAGCCGCCATGCTCACCCTGGTTCTCGCTCATCGTCTCGACCTGCCAGCCCTGTCGTTCGGCGTAGCGGCTGTACATCCGCAGCAGATCGCCGGCAAAGATCGCGGCCTCGTCACCGCCGGTGCCGGCCCGGATTTCCAGATAGATGTTGGCATCGTCGCGCGCGTCGCGCGGCAGCAGCAGTTTCTGCAGTTCGACATCGCGTTCGTCGAGATGCCGCTGTACGGTCGCAACTTCTTCCTCGCCGAGCGCTCTAATCTGCGCGTCGGCATCGCTCTGCATCTGCCGGGCGTAGGAGAGCTCCTGCTCCAGTCGGCGATAGGCGGCAAAAGCTTCGGCGGTAGGCTGCAGGCGGGCGTACTCGACCGACAGGTCGCGAAACCGGGACGGCTGACTGCCAAGCTCCGGATCGGCCAGCAAGTGTGTCAGTTCTTCGAAGCGTTGCTCGGATTTTTCCAGTTTCTGGCGGATCGATGCTTTCATCTTCGGCTATTCTAACGGCCATGAGGCCCTTTCCCCGCATCGCTGTCTTGATGCAGCTCCTGGGATGCGCTGTCATCCTGGCCGCATCGTCATCACCGGCAGCTGCAGCAGCGGCCGCATCCGCAGTGGCTCACGGCTCCGAAGACGCCAATGCGCTGATTATGACCGCCGAGATAGCTTTGCAACGCAATGACTGCGGCCGGGCCGCCTCGAATTATGCCAACGCCGCGCAGCGCCTCCCGGACGTCAAGCTGGCGGAGCGTGCCGCGACCGTTGCCCTCGATTGCGGCCAGTATCAGGCGGCGGAGCGCTCGGCGGAGCGCTGGCGGCAACTCACCAGTCCGAACAATCCGGAAGCATTGAAAGCCGCGATGCGTGCCGACCTGGGGCTGTACCGGATCGATGAAGCGCGCAGCGCTTTCGAAGGCTGGATGCGTACACGCCAGCAGGACGTGCAGAAGCAGGCTGGCGAGAAAGCCGGCGCGGGTGAGAAATCCAAGGACGATGCACCCAAGGACGATGCCAAAGTCGTCGCAGCCAGTATGACGGAGCTGGCACAACGGTCCGGAATCGGCGCGACGTTCGCGATGCTGCGTGGCTCGCAGGTCCCGCAGCTGCGATCAGGCCCGGCACTGCTGGCGATGAGCGCACTGGCGATCGACGGCTGGAACTATCAGGAGGCCGCGCAGTATGCGCAGCGTGCGCTGAACGCCGGTGCGGAACGCGCCCCTGCCGAGTTGGTGCTGGCGCGGGCGTATGCCGGTCTGGGCGACGGGGATCAGGCGGTTGCTGCAGCCAATGCCGCCCGCGCGGCCGCACCCAAAGAGCAAAGCTTCGCGCCAGCTGATGTTCTGGTATTGCTGGGCCGGGATCGCGAAGCACGCGTCGAACTCGAGCGCCTGCGCGATTCGGGTACGGCGCCGATCCCCGCGCAGGCCGAACGACGCCTGGGATTGATGGCGTTCGATCAGGGTAACTACGACGATGCGAAAAGCATCTTCACGCAACTGATGAAGGACCCCGAATCCTCGGCGGTCGCGGTGTACTACCTGTCGGCCATTGCGGAGCGTCGTGGTGACAATGGCACGGCGTTGCACGGCTATCAGTTGCTGAGTGGAACGGCGCTGGAAGGCGCGGCACGCACTCGGGCGGCGACGATCCTTTATAAGGATGGACAGCGCAGTACTGCGCTTCAGTTGCTGCAGCCGAGCGACACGGCGGCACCGACCGCGCGTCTGGAGGCCGAGGTCGCGCAGGCGCTGCTGCTGGTCAACAACGGGGAAGGGTCACAGGCGCTGGCGCGTATCGACGATGCGCTCGCGCGCTTTCCGGATCATCCCGATCTGCTGTATCAGAAAGCAATCGTGCTGGAGAAAACCGGTCACACCGACGCTGCGATCACCCAGCTCGAAGACCTCAACCGGCAGCGCCCGCAGGACGCCACGGTCACCAACGCACTGGGGTTCCTGCTGGCCGATCACAGTCGGGAACTGCCCCGCGCCGACAAGCTGATCAGCGCGGCATTGAAGGCCGAGCCCGACAATCCGGCAGTGCTGGACAGCAAAGCCTGGGTCGAATTTCGCCAGGGGCAGTCGCGGGCGGCTCTGCCGCTGCTCGAACGCGCTTTTCACCTGGATCAGGACGGCGACATCGGTGCCCACTGGGGTGAGGTGCTGTGGTCGGTCGGTGACAAGACCCGTGCGCGCGAGACCTGGAATCGCGCACTGATCGTCGACCCCGACAACGCTTCGGTCAAAGCCGCCCAGCAGCGCGCCGGTGTTCCCTCGCTTCCCAGTTCCGGAACAGGGATTTCGATCTGATTCGCTCCCGCCGTGCCGGGATCGGCAACGCCGTTGCCGCGCTCGCTGCCCTGCTCGGTCTCATCTGGCTGGCGGGCTGTGCTACCACGACCGGCACGCACCCGGCAGCCGTGCCCGTGGTTCCCTGGCCGCAGCGCCTGGCTTCGTTGCAGGCTATCCGGCATTTCGATACCCAGGGTCGTATCGCGGTGAACCACGACAGCGACGGGTTCTCCGCCGGCCTTCGATGGCAGCAGAACGACGACCAGGCCAGCATCGACTTGAGCGCCCCGCTCGGTTTCGGCGCCGCCCATATCCAGCAGACGGATTCGATCCTGCGGGTGACCACCGCCAAGGGCATAACCCTCGATAACGATGCGGCCAACGATGAGCTGCGTCAGTCACTGGGGTTCGATCCGCCGCTGAAGAGCCTGCGATACTGGGTGGTCGGCGCCAGCGCGCCCGGTAGTCCCTCGCGCACCGTTCTGGACGAGCAGCAGCGCCTGACACATCTGGAGCAGGATGGATGGCAGGTGGACTACGGCGGCTACCTGCTGGTGAACCGGCATATCTGGTTGCCGCAGACACTGACGGCCACTCGCGAATCACTCAAGGTCAAGGTCGTAATCCACGACTGGCAGCTGTACAGTATTTTGGGTGAGTGATCTGTCGTGGTGGCCGGCGCCGGCCAAGTTGAACCTCTTCCTGCACGTGGTCCGCCGCCGCCCTGACGGCTACCACGATCTGCAGACCCTGTTTCAGCTCATCGACCGGTGCGACCGCATCGGCATCGCGGTTCGCAACGATGGCCAGGTGATCCGCCACGGCGGCTTGCCGGAGGTGACGCCAGACCAGGATCTGACCGTCCGCGCCGCCCGGGCCCTGCAGGAGCGCTGCGGCACTCCCTTCGGTGCCGATCTGCATGTCGTGAAACATATTCCGGTGGGCGGCGGACTTGGCGGCGGCAGCACCGACGCCGCCACGGTGCTGCTGGCCCTAGACCGGCTGTGGGGATGTGGTCTCGATTTGGGCGAGTTGGCGGACATCGGCCTCGAACTGGGTGCGGACGTGCCGGTATTCGTCCGCGGCCGCACGGCGTGGGGGGAGGGGCGGGGAGAGATCCTGGAGCCGGTCGAGCGCCCGGAACGCTGGTTTCTGGTGATCCACCCGGGGGTTGCCGTCAGTACGGCCGAGATGTTCCAGGCCCCTGAATTGACACGAAATTCCCCCGTCATCACAATACGCGCCTTCTCGGAAGGCGGCACTGGCAACGCGTTCGAGCCGATCGTGCGCGCGCGGTACGCCGAAGTAGCCTCGGCACTCGATTGGTTGAATGCGCAGATCGACGCTCGAAACGTTGTGATTCCAGCGCGCCTGACCGGCACCGGAGCATGCATCTTTGCTAGCTTCGAGCGTGCAGAGGATGCGGAGCGCATAGCGGCGAGAGTTCCGGATCGATGGAGCGCGTTCGTCGCGCGAGGTCTGGGATGCTCGCCGATCCACGATCGTTTGAAATGAGTAAGGACTGATCGCGAGCCGTTGGGGTGTCGCCAAGTGGTAAGGCAACGGGTTTTGATCCCGTCATACGAAGGTTCGAATCCTTCCACCCCAGCCAATTCGGAATCGGTGAATCGGAAGCAGTGAAGAATCAGTGAATGATAGAGGACAGAAGAAAAAACGTGGAAGTCACAGAGCTAGCGCTGTTTGCGGGTAACGCCAATCCTGCGCTGGCGCATGACATCGCACGACATCTCAAGGTGCCGCTCGGTCGCGCTTCGGTCGGTCGCTTCAGCGACGGCGAAGTCAACATCGAGATCATGGAGAACGTGCGTGGGCGCGATGTCTACATCATCCAACCCACCGGTTCGCCCGCCAACGACAACCTGATGGAGTTGCTGGTGATGGCGGATGCCTGCCGCCGCGCATCGGCCGCCCATATCACCGCGGTGGTGCCGTACTTCGGCTACGCGCGGCAGGACCGCCGTCCGCGCGCCACGCGTTCCGCGATCACGGCAAAACTCGTGGCCGACATGGTAGGCCAGGCGGGTGTCGACCGGCTGGTCACACTCGATCTGCATTCCGATCAGATCCAGGGTTTTTTCGGCATCCCGGTGGAAAACGTCTACGGTTCGCCGGTGTTGCTCGGCGACGTCTGGCGGCAGCGGCATCCCAAGCTGATCGTGGTGTCGCCCGATGTCGGCGGGGTGGTGCGCGCGCGCGCGTTCGCTAAGCGGCTGGATGATGCCGAACTGGCCATCATCGACAAGCGCCGTCCGCGGCCGAACGAATCGAAAGTCATGAACATCATCGGCGATGTCGAAGGGCGCACCTGCGTGCTGATCGACGACATGGTCGATACGGCCGGCACGCTGTGCCTGGCTGCGCAGGCATTGAAGGACGAGGGCGCGCTGAAAGTGGTGGCCTATGCGACCCATGCCGTGCTCTCGGGCAACGCGGTCGATCGCATTGCCAAGTCCGCGCTGGATGAACTGGTCGTAACCGATACGCTGCCGTTATCGCAGCAGGCCAAGGCCTGCGGGCGCATCCGACAGCTGTCCGTCGGTGCGCTGCTGGCGGAGACCATTCGTCGCATCCGCGACGACGACTCGGTCAGCTCGCTTTACATCGATTGAGGTTTTTGAGTGGTGGGCATCACTGGTCGCGGTGAATGCCTTGTTCGTTATTGTCAGGAGTGAATATTCATGCGTACTACCTATCAGATTGGCGCGGACTCGCGTCACGACCAGGGCAAGGGTGCGAGCCGCCGCCTGCGTCGTGCCGGAAAAGTCCCCGCGGTGATTTATGGCGGCAAGGATCAGCCGCAGAACGTGACGCTGGACCACCAGCAGTTGCTCACGGTGATCGACAAGGAGAAGTTCTACTCGTCGATCATCAATCTCAATCTCGACTCGAAGCCGCTGCCGGCCATCGTGCGCGACGTGCAGATGCATCCCGCGAAGAACGCGGTGGTGCATGTGGATTTCCAGCGCGTGGAAGAGAATGAGGTGCTGAAGATCCATCTGCCGATCCATTTCAAGGGCGAGGCCGTGTCGCCTGGTGTCAAGCTTCAGGGCGGTATCGTGTCGCACCTGATCCAGGACATCGAGGTCAATTGTCTGCCGAAGGATCTGCCCGACTTCCTCGAACTGGATCTGTCGGCGATGAATCTCAACGACAGCAAGCACGTCGGTGACATCCCGTTGCCGTCGGGCGTGACCATCCCCGAACTGGCACATCGCAACCGCCCGGTGGTTTCGGTCCACAGTCCGCGTGTGGCGGAGCCGGAACCGGAGGCAGCAGCAGCTGCGGAAGGCGCGGCGGCGGGCCCGGCTGCGGGCGCGGCGGCGGCGGCGGCACCTGCTGCCGGTGCGGCAAAGGCCGAGCCAGCGAAAGCGGACGCCAAGAAGGACGCCAAGAAGTAGAACTACTGGCGCGGCCAAATGGTCGGGCGAGTTGGGCAGCCTGTGCGTTTTTAATCAAATAAAAACGCACA
>DATBAM010000075.1:0-31899 GCA_036271535.1 Steroidobacteraceae bacterium
GGCGTCGGGATCGTCGGTATCGCGCCGGCAGTACAGCTGCAGGTGTTCAAAGCCTGCCAGCCATCGCAGCCAGCAGCGATGGATGCGCGGTGCAACTCGTTCACGCTGGCGCGCGCGTTGGGCGCCGCCGTCGATGCGCACGCGCAGATCGTCAATCTCAGTCTCGGCGGCCCGGCGGATCCGCTGCTCTCGCAGATCGTGAGGTATGGCGTGCAGCACGGGATCCTGTTCGTGGGCGCCGTTCCGGAAAACGGCAGCCTCGAAGGGTTCCCGGTGAATATCGACGGGGTGATTGCGGTCGATGTCATCGGCCGTGTCGATGGCGCTGCAGCGGTGCTGCATGCGCCCGGACGCGACATCGTCAGCACGGCCCCGGGTGGAAGCTACGACTTCGTCACGGGCTCGTCGTTCGCGGCGGCCCATGTCACCGGCGTGCTGGCGCTGCTGCGTGCGCAGCGCCCCGAGCTTGGTGCCGACGCTCTCTCGTCGCTGCTGACGCGTACCGGAACCGAACAGGCCGGCGGCTTCTCGATCAACGCCTGTGCTGCGCTCGATGCCCTTCGTTCGATGAGTGGATGCCGCGCTAGTGGCTGTACAGCCTCCTCGTGCCGCGCATCGCTATGAGGCCGGCCGCTCTGAAGGCCGCCGCATCCTGAGGGTTGCCTCGACGGCGGCACTGATGCGCACCGGAAACGTCCGGTTGTTCTCCAGGAACCATTCGCGCGCCTGCGTTCCGATCGCTTGCACCTCGGCGTCGCTCAGCGCCAGTGCGCGCTCCAGCGAGGCCACGAAGGCCTGCTCGTCGAATCGATAGGTGGTTGCCAGCGATATTCGCCCGGTGGTGGCGTAGGGCACCAGAATGCCGCGCGCCGGTGAGACCAGCTCGTTCATCGGTGGAGCGTCGGTCGTGAGCGTGACCGCGCCGACGCCCATCGCCTCCACCAGATAGTGACCCCAGGCGTCGGTTTCAGACAGGCACAGATGAAACGCGTTACCGTTCTGCAGCTGGCGAAGCCTGGCGTAGCCGCCAGGCTCGGCGCTGTTGAGGAATTCGATCCGGTGGTCGATGTTGGATGCTGTGACTGCGGTCCCGGCCTCGCGTGGATCCTGCAGAACCGTAAGCCGAGGCCACTCGGGATGCCTGGCCCACACTTCCATCGTATGGCGCGTTCCCTTGGTGCGGCTTCCACCCGCCAGATGCAGAAATTCGCGCTCGCGTGCGATGGCCGGATCGAAACGGTCGTCGCTGGCGAACCCGACGCAAAAGGCCGCGCAATCCAACTGTTCGTAGATACCGACGCCGTTCTGTGTCTTCGCCCAGACCATATCGATATCGCGCAGATAGCGCATGTCGTGGCGGTCGAACCATTCAGGATTGGGCAGTGCCACGTTGTGGCGCGCCTGATCGAAATACGCCGGCCACAGATGTTCCAGCATCAGGTTGATATCGAATCTTCTTGGCGTGTCCTTCGCCGTGGCACGTCGCCACCAGCGTCGTGAGCGTGCAATCCACTGGCTACGCTGCTTGCGACGCCAACGCTCGTCGCGGTCGCTCAGTGCCGTCGCCGCGACGTCGCAGCCGTTGAGGCGCAGCGCCCCCGCCAGCAATCGAAAATCGCGCGACAGTCCCAGGCCGTTATCGACGTAGATGATATTGACGCTCGTCATTCGTCGCAGAATAACGCGCGGCCACCGAAAATGCCCCGGGGGGTTGAGTTCAACGCGCCGGTTAGAGGGTCACACCGGTGTGAGGATCACACGATGGCCGCGCAGGTCGCCGGTGCGGTGACGCGGTCGGCGCGTCGGAAGCGGTCTTGCTGGGCGATGAGGTCGTCCCATCGCTGCTGCAACGTTGCGAGTGCCTGATCGCGCGTTCCGGCGTGCTCGACTGCCAGTCGGCCGATCCGCACCCGTTCGTGCAGCAGCTCGCGCACGCTCCAATAGAACTCGGATACATAGGTGCCGTGAAACATCATCGCGAGGTCACTGCTTTCCTGCCAGTGCGTCTTGGCGCCCAGCTGTGCCTTGACCTTTTCATAGAAAGGAGTTCCCGGCAGGGGATAGGAGACGCTGACCCCGATCTCATCGGGCACGGCGCGTTCGATCAGCGAGCGTGTCGCGACGACATCCTCCAGTTCCTCGCCCAGGTAACCCAGCTGAATGAAGAAGCCGACGCGGATGCCGTGGTCCCGCAGACGCGCCCGCGCCTGGAGCAGTTCCTGGACGCTCGTGCCCTTGTTCATCGCGTCGAGGATGCGCTGACTGCCGCTCTCCGCCCCAAGCCATGCTTCGCTGCAGCCGGCGTCGCGCAATGCGACCGCCATCGGTTCGGTGATCAGGTCGGCGCGCGTCTGGACGGTGAACGGTATTGCGCCGCCCTGCGCTCGAATTGACTGCGCGAAGCTGTTGATCCAGTCGACCCGAAAACCCCAGATGTCGTCCGCGAACCAGATGTGGTCCGGTCTGAAGTGCTGCCTGAGCCCTGCCATCTCCGTCGCGACATCGTCCGGGTCGCGCTGCAGGTAGCGGTTACCCCAGATGGGCTTCGCGCACCAGTTGCAGCGAAAAGAGCAGCCGCGCGAGGCGGCCATGTTGAGACTGAAATAACCGTGGGCACCCTGCCACATCGTGCGATAGCGTTGCAGGTCGATGAGGTCCCAGGCCGGGCGCTCCATCCGCGCACGTGGCTCGGCGGCCCTGCGAGCGCGTGGGCCGGCGTTTGCGCCCCAGGTCGGCGTAACGGCATTGGCATCGCCTTCGACCCAGCGCGCCACGGGTATCCGCGGATCGACCGCCAGTCTGGCGGTCAACGTCATCAGTGACTGCAAAGCCTCGCCCAGCAGCACGGCGTCGGCGCCGGCACTCAGATAGGTCTCGGGGGAGTCCGTGGCGTCAGGGCCCACCACCAGAACGCGCGCGCCAGCACGGCTGGCATGCCCGATCATCTCGCAGCACGCCTGCCGCATGCGCTCCAGGCACATCTTGCTGAGGTAGTTGAAACTGTCTTCGTAGAAAACGACCAGCGTCGGTCCCATGGCGCGCAGCTGCCGCCAGTAGTCCTGGATGCCATCGGCCAGCATCGCATCGAAGACCTGTATGACGTGGCCGGCCTCGCGCAGCATGGAGGCGACCTGCAGCGTCGCCAATGGCGGATAAGGCCGCGCGCGTTCGAGCTGCTTGCGGTCGAATCGCAGAAAATAGGAGTGAGCCAGCAGAATTTGCATGTGCTGCGGTGAGATTCCCATTGCAGACGAACGGTGTTCGAATGACAGTTCGTGCCGGGTGGGCTGACTAGGGTTTTATCGTGACGACGGAGGTCGGATGATGGTCGAGCCCATGCCCCTGGAAACGCGGCGGCTTCTCCTGCGCCCGCCGGTTCCAGAAGATACCGACGCGATCATTGCCATCGCTGACGATTGGGACCTGCTGCGTCAGACGGCCCGGATGCCCCATCCCTTCACCGCTGCCGACGCGCAGTTTTTCTTCGAGCAGGTGCTTCCCAACGAACCCAACTGGGCCATCGTGTGGAAACCGACCGGCCGCCTGATCGGCGTCATCGGACTAGCTCCGACAAGCGACGGTAATGCCGCTGCGATTGGCTACTACATAGGCCGCGACTACTGGGGGCTGGGCGTGGCTACCGAGGCCGGGCGCGCAATTATTCGGGTGGCGATCGAGTCATTCGGCTTCCGGACACTGACGGCGCGTCATTTCGCTGATAATCCGGCCTCCGGCCGGGTGCTCGCAAAGCTCGGATTCACCATCGTTGGCAGTTCGAGCCATCCATGCCGTGCCGAGGGCAGGAGCAGAGCAGCGGTCGAACTGGAACTGACGCAGATCAGGGAATTGCCGCAAGCGTAAGCCCGGGTTCCAGGGCGCGCCACGATCCACGCAAGGGAGTCAATGCGTCGCTGGCACAGAGCTTCGGCTGACCGTCGAGCAGTACGGGTTCGTAGCGGACATTGTGTTCGGTGAACCAATGGTCGAGATCCGGATCGGTGAGCCACGGTCTTCCGTTGCGCACGACGGCGCGCAACTGATGGCGCGCCAGTCGCAGCAGGCACTCCGCGGGATCGCCGCCGCCGGTGCGGATGACGATGTAGTCGCCACGATCTACGTTGTCGCTTTGACAGCGCAGCACCCGTGCGCCCCGCGCCGTCGCCAGTTCGAGTAATTCGCGGGCAGCGAAGTCGCTGTATCGCCTGGCGAACTGCAGCTCCTCCAGCAAATCTCGCGCGCCACTCAGGCGAGAGTCGGTGCCGAGCGCCAGGCACTGCGCGTCGTACAGCCGGCGCAGTGCGCGAATCGATAGCGTGCGGCCAAGAATCCGCAGATTGCTGCTCGGACACCAGACTACCGCCGCACCACACGCGATGATGTCCTCGATGTCGGCGTCGCTCAGCGCGACGCCGTGTATCACCACGGTACGGGCGTCGAGACAGCCGCGTCGCCGCAGTTCCTTTAATTCCCGGGTCGCCAGCTCATCGATGCCTTCCGCCAGATGGATGAACCAGCCGGCGCCTGCAGGCGTCTCGTGGTGGCTCGCTTCTACCGGCGGCCCGTATGCCGCGTGCAGTGAGTGCGCCCAGCCGAAGGGTTGAACGACGCGCACGGGGAAGCCACGCTGTTGAAAAATCGCGGCCGGCGGATCGTGATGCATGACGGTGGTAGTGCCGCAAAGCGCGTTCTTCAACGCGCCTTGCCAGTGACGGATCTCCAGCGGCACCGCGCGGGCGCGTTGCACATCGGGGTCTTCGAAATGGCCAGCGAATGCGCGCGCCCAATCGTAACTGTTGGGAAAGTGTCGCGTGACAGGCAGGCTCGGAATGCCGTTGAGCTGCAGATGATCGTGCGCGTTGGTCAGCGCCGGCAGTACGACGTGGCCGGGAAGTTTCACTTCGTCGTCTGCAACGCCAGCGTACAGACACACCGCTGACAGATGCGATCGCGGTCGATCTGCAGTCCCGCGCGCCAGCGTCGCGCCTCAGGCGAATTCAGGATCGACAGCAGGCTGTCGGCAGCGGTGAGTTTGCCCAGCGCGGGCTGGAAGAAACAGGGTTTCACCGTCCCATCGGCTTCGATGACGGTCGATACCCACGGAGCATTGCAGCGATTGGCAGGGAACTGTTCCAACCCGAGGAGCGCTGCAAAGTAGCGATAGATGCGTTGGCGCAGCCGTGCGGCCGATTCCACGATGAATCCGGAGCGAAACGCCGCTGCGTGTTCCTGTTCGAGCAGATCCAGTTCGAGCGCCAGCGCCGGCAGATCGTCGGCTTCGAGTGCGATGCCGGAGCCAGGGTCGATCGCGGCGCCGCGCTCAATGCTCTGCGCTACCGGACGATTGAAAGCCGAACTGCTGACATCTGCCGCGAGAAAGCTGACGTGCTGCAGCGGCAGCGCCTGCGCCGTTCGCACGATGGCGCGAAGTTCGCGATAGTTCTGTCGCTGCACCGTGCAGCGTGCCGAGAGTCGGACGGTGGCGCCGCTGGCGCGCGCTGCGGCTGCGACCGCGTGCAACCCCTGCGTCAGCCGTTCGAATGCGCGCGGCACCCGCCGTATCGCATCGTGCGTTTGCGGCGGCCCGTCGAGGCTGACCACCAGATCGTCGCAGTACTGCACCAGCTGCGAAGCATGGCGCTTCAACAGCAGACCGGTACTGAGCAGCGTAATGCCGATGCCGGCCGTGCGAAGGTGCGCGCACAGATCCCACAGCCGCGGGTGCATCAGCGGTTCGCCACCGCTCAGCAGCACGCGTTCGACACCGAGCGCGCGCCACTCGCTCAAGCGGCGCCCGATCTCATCGGCTCCCAGTTGATCGCGGGCGTCGCTGCGCCAGATGTCGCACATCAGGCAGCGGCAATTGCAGCGGCTGTGCGGAGAGAGGATCAGCAGCGGTAACCGGGTGATCGGATCGATGCGCGGCAATGCGTCCGGCTGACGCTCGACTGGCAGCGCCTGGCCGCTCGGAACCGGTACCCGGGCGAGCGTGGTCACGCGGGCTCGGGCGAGGCTCTTCGGCGCAGCACCATCAGGAAGTGATCGCCGGCGCCTCGCAACAGCGGCAGCCCGCCGAGGTGGTCATCGAGCCACGCCAGCGCGCGGTTTCGGCGCGGCGCCCGTTGGTAGAAATCGATGAGGTAGGGTGGTGGCAGGAACAGGCTGAGCGCGCGGTGTTCGAGCAGTTCGAATTCGCCGGCAAAGCATCGATAGAACTCGCGCGGCGTGTAGTAGCGCGTCCACACCTGGTGGCGGTTCAGATTGACGGCCGTCATCCGCCGCTCGAAGCGCACCCGTGCGCGTTCGATGCGACCCTGCAGCAGGTAGTACCCCAGCTCCCATGGGCACAGTCGACCAATGATGGTGAAGATCAGCAGTCCGCCTGGCTTCAGCAGGCGCGCGCATTCGCCCGATACCGCCCGCAGATCGGGAATGCAGTTGAGCGGTCCGAAGTTCGAGTAGGCGGCGTCGAACCGTCCGCCAGGGGCGCCTTCCAGCCGCTCCAACTCATGCGCGCCCGCGCAGATCGCCTCCAGCCGGCTGTGCCCGGTCAGGGTTGCGTGCGCGTGGCCCCGAGCCGCGGCGCGGGCCACCATCTGTGGGGACCAGTCGGTGGCCAGCACGCCGTAACCCAGGTTCGCGAAGTGAAGCGCATCGATTCCCGTGCCGCAGCCCAGATCGAGTAGCTGCGCGGGCGGTGAGACGCGGCGCTCTATCGTGCGCCAGGTCCGCTCTCGCATGCGCTGGATCAGCAGGTTGTTGCCGCGCGGCCCGTCGTAATTGGCCGCGACGCTGTCGAAGGCCGCTTGCGTGTCGGCCAGCATCGCATCTGGCAACGAGGAGCCGTTGGAGGGTTGCACCTGCGTGAGTGCAGGCGCGGGCGCTGCAGGTTTTAGGCGGGCAGTGAGGCGTTGGGGCGCCCCGGCCGTGCCTCTACCGCATCGTCACGAACTCCTCGGCGCTGGTCGGATGCAGGGCCACGGTGTCGTCGAAGTCGCGCTTGGTAGCGCCCATCCGCATTGCGACGGCGAATCCCTGCAACATCTCGTCCGAGCCTTCGCCAATCGAATGAATGCCGACGATGCGCTGGATCGCGCCGACGGTGACCAGTTTCATCCGCATGCGTGGCTTGCGCTGCGTCATCGAGTGGTACATCGGGATGAAGCTCGACGTGAAGACTTTGACACGGTCGCCGAATCGCTCGCGTGCGGCATCTTCGGCCAGACCGACCGTGCCGATCGGGGGATGGCTGAAGACGATCGACGGGATGTCGTCGTAGCTCATCTTGCGTCCGGTCTGCTTGCCGAACAGGCGATCCGACAGCCGCCGGCCAGCGGCAATCGCTACCGGCGTCAATCCGGCGTAGAGAGTTACGTCACCGATGGCATAGAGGTTGGGGACGCTGGTCTGCTGATACTCGTCGATTTTGACGTGGCCGTCCTCGATCGCGACGCCCAGTGTCTCGAGGCCCAGATCGTGGATCGACGGCGAGCGGCCGATCGCCCAGATGATCTGATCAAAGGGTCCAAGCGTGCGCCCGTCGATCGTATTCAGCTGCAGCGCGCCGTCGTTGCCGCGCGTGATCGAGCGGCAGGCCGCATGAGTCGCGATCTCGATGCCGTCATCGCGCATGATTTCCATGAGGCTCTCGCCCAGCATGGCATCGAAATGCCGCAGGATGCGCTCGTGGCGGATCGCAACGGTCGTCCTGGCGCCGAAAGCCGCGAGGATCCCGCACAGTTCTGCGGCAATGTAGCCGCTGCCCACGATCGCAACGCGCTTCGGGCATTCCTGCATCTCGAAGAAGCCGTCCGAGGTGATGCCGAGCGCGGCACCGGGCACGTCGGGCACCATGGCATGGCCGCCGTTCGCGAGCACCACCGTACCCGCGGTGTAGGAGCGCCCATCGACCTGAACGCGCCCGGGTGCGACCAGTCGCCCGTGGCCGCGCAGGAGGTCGACCTTGCGCCGCTCCAGATTGCCCTCATATATACCGTTGAGCCGCCGGATATAGGCCTCGCGGCTCGCGACCAGGTCGCCCCAGCGCGTGCCGGTGACCTGGACGTCGAAGCCATAGTCGGGGGCGTCGCGCAGAACGTGCGCGATCTCCCCGGCATACCACATGATTTTCTTGGGGACGCAGCCACGATTGACGCAGGTTCCACCCAGGCGACCCGACTCGACGATCAGTGCCCGGGCGCCGTATTCGACCGCGCGCTGGGCGCAGGCCAGACCGCCGCTGCCGGCTCCAATTACAATCAGATCGTAGTCCGGTGCCATCACTCGCTCCTCCGTGCAGAAGGCATGTTACACCGCGACGAGCGGGCTAAAATGCGGCACCCCGGAACCCGTCAGGAATGTACTCATGGCTGATGCGACCCACGCGAACCCGCTGCTGGAATCGGCAACTCTGCCCAGGTTCGACGCTATCCGCGCTGAGCATGTGGTGCCGGCGATCACCCAGCTGATCCGCGAACAGCGCGCTCTCGTGGCTCAGCTCGAAGCGATCGCAAACCCCACTTTTGCCACCGTCGTCGAACCGCTGGAGGAGTTGCAGCACGCACTCGGCCGCGCCTGGTCGCCGGTCGGCCATCTGAACGCAGTGATGAATTCGGAAACGCTGCGCGCTGCCTACAACGAGTGCCTGGCGCTGCTGTCGGACTACCACACCGACCTGTCGCAGAGCGAAAAACTCTACCGGGCCTACGCATACATCGCCGAGCACGAGGGAACTCGCCTGGATCCGGTGCAGCGCCAGGTCATCGAGCATGCGCTACGGGACTTTCGCCTGTCTGGCGTTGCACTCGATCCGGTGCGCAAGGAGCGTTTCAAGACCATCATGATGGAGCTGTCGCGGCTGTCGGCAAAATTCGAGGAGAACGTGCTCGATGCGACCAACGCCTGGAGCCACCACGTCACGGATCCGGCGCAGCTGAAGGGTATCAATCAGAGCATCATCGATCAGGCGCGCCAGCGCGCGCAGGACAAGGGACTCGACGGCCATCTGTTCGGCCTCGACCAGCCGACCTATGTCGCCGTGGTGACCGACGGTGAGTCCGAGTCGCTGCGACGCGTGTTCTATGAGGCCTGGTCGACCCGTGCAGCAGGTAACACCGGTGGCTTCGACAACTCCGCGGTGATGGAAGACATCCTGCGCCTGCGGCACGAGGCGGCAAAGTTGCTGGACTTCGACAGCTTCGCGGACTACGCACTGGCGAACCGCATGGCCCGCAGCGTCCCGGAAGTCACTAGCTTCCTGAATGACCTGGTTGCGTCCGCCAAAACGGCGGGCGCCGACGAATTTGCCGAGCTGGAGAAGTTTGCGGGTCGCAGGCTCAACGCCTGGGACGTCACCTTCTATTCCGAGCGACTGCAGCAGCGGCTGTTTTCCGTGTCCCAGGAAGAGCTACGCGAATATCTGCCGTTGCCGCGCGTACTGCAGGGATTGTTCGACGTGGCCGAGCGGCTGTTCGATGTGCGCATCCGGGAACGCGAAGGTGTCGCGGTGTGGCATCCGGACGCGCGCTACTACGAGGTGCAGAATCCGCAGGGTGCCGCGATCGCGGCGTTCTACCTCGACCCTTACGCGCGACCGCACAAGCGCAGCGGCGCGTGGATGGATGACTGCATCGGACGCAAGGCGCTCAGCGGCACGACCACGCTGCCGGTAGCTTACCTCGTCTGCAATTCATTGCCGCCGGCCGGGAACAAACCGGCGCAGCTCACGCACGACGACGTCGTGACGCTGTTTCACGAATTCGGGCACGGCCTGCATCACATGCTGACGCGCGTGAACTACCCGAGCCTTGCCGGCATCAACGGCGTGGCGTGGGACGCAGTCGAACTGCCGAGCCAGTTCATGGAGAACTACGCCTGGCAGGGCGAAGTGCTCGACCGCATCTCTGCGCATGAGCAAAGCGGCGCTCCGATTCCCGCCGACAGGCAACGGCAGCTGATTGCGACTCGCAGTTTCCAGGCAGGCCTGCAGACGCTGCGACAGGTCGAGTTCGCGCTGTTCGACATGCGCCTGCATTCGGAATACGACCCGGCGAAGGGTGGGCGTATCTATCAGATCCTGTCCGAGGTGCGTTCGCGTGTCGCGGTGGTGCCGATTCCCGACTGGAATCGCTATCCGCATAGCTTCGGGCACATCTTCGCCGGCGGTTACGCGGCCGGTTACTACAGCTACAAGTGGGCGGAGGTGCTCGCGGCGGACGCGTTCGCGGCCTTCGCGGAAGCAGGCGCATTCGATCACGCGACCGCAAGACGCTTCCTGGACAGCATTCTGTCGCGCGGCGGCAGCTGTGATGCGCTCGACGCGTTCGTCGAATTCCGCGGGCGCAAGCCTGAGGTGGCCGCGCTGCTCAAGCAATACGGCATCGCCGCTTAGTTCTGCACCAGCCGATAGCCGACACCGGTCTCGGTGAGCAGCCAGCGCGGCCGCGCCGGGTCCGGTTCGAGTTTCGAACGCATCTGCTTCATGAAGACTCGCAGGTAGTGCGTCTGTTCGATGCTGCCCGGACCCCACACCTGCTGCAGCAGCGTGCGGTGGGTCACCACCATCCCCACGTGTTCCGCCAGCACCTCTAGCAGGCGATATTCCGTCGGCGTCAGATGCAGTTCGCCGCCGTGTGTGCCGCGCACCGTGCGTGCCTGGAGCTCGATCGTCCAGTCACCGATCGTCAGTGAAGTGCCCGTCGCCCCGCGACTGCTCGTGTGCCGCAGCGCGACCTGGATGCGGGCGCTGAGCTCGCGCGGACCGAAGGGCTTGGTGACGTAGTCGTCGGCACCGGCTTCCAGCGCGGCTACTTTGTCCGATTCGCCCGAGCGCGCCGACAGCACGATGATTGGCACACGCGACCAGCTTCGCACCTCGGCGACCACCGTCATGCCATCCCGGTCGGGCAGGCCGAGATCCAGGATCAGCAGATCCGGCTTGTGCGCGCGCGCTTCGATCAGTCCGCGCTGCGCGTTCTCGGCTTCCACCACCCTGAACTGCTCGAGTTCGAGCAGCGTGCGCAACACGCGCCGCAGTTGCGGCTCGTCCTCGATGAGGAGGATGGTGCGGCTGGCACCGGTCACACGTTGCCGCCTTCGGTGAGGGAAGGGGGCAAAGGCAGCGTGAAGCGGAAGGCCGCGCCGCCCGGCGCGCGATTCTCGGCCCAGATACGTCCATGGTGCAGCCTTACGATGGTGCGGCAGATCGCGAGTCCGAGGCCGATGCCGCCGACCGAACCTTCGGGTGCACCGCGCTGGAATTTCTCGAACAGAATTTCCGGATCCGCGCCCGGCAGCCCGGGGCCGTCGTCTTCGATACTGACCTCGACGTGACGTCGCCGTGTCTGGGCGCGAATCCAGATGACACTGTCGGCCGGCGTGTATTTGCTCACGTTGTCCAGCAGGTTCTCCAGTACCTGCTCGATCAGTCGACCATCGATCGTGAGCAGCGGCAGCGCGTCCGGCAGTTCGATACGCACGTCGCGGCGGTGCAGCCGCTGATCGAGGCGGTGGAGCACGGTGCCGACCAGTTCGTCGAGCGCGTACTCATCCAGTCGCAACGCGATCGCGCCGGTCTCGAGCCGCACCAGTTCGAGGAGCGTGGTAACACGATCGCTCATGCGCGCGGCCTCGTCGCTGACCGAATTGGCCAGCAGGCGCCGGTCCTGCTCGCCAAGCGCGTCCATATTGCCGGCCAGCGTGGCCGCGCCGGCGGCGATCGTTGCCAGCGGCGTGCGCAGATCGTGCGAGATCGAGGCGAGCAGCGCGTTGCGGATCGCTTCGGTCTCGGCGCGTACCACGGCGGCCTGCGCGTGCGAGGCGATGTCCGCACGCTCCAGCGCCTGGCCGATCTGGGCGGCGAACGTCTCCAGCAGCCGGTATTGCTCGGGCAGCGTGATCCGCCGCGGATTCGCGGCGAGCAGGGCGATGACGCCGAACACACGTTCGCTGCCGGAAAGCGGCAGATACAGCCCGGCACTACCGCTGAGCGTGTCGGTGCCCATGCCGGCCGGCTTGGCATGATCGATCACCCATTGACCGACGCCCAGATCCGCACCGGTAAACGAGACGTCGGCGATCGGCGAGCGCGGATGCGCAAGCTTGCCCTGCTCGTCGGGGAACAGGATCACCGCTCGGCTCGCGAACACTGGCCCCACGTGCCGCACCGCGATCTCGGCCATCTCCTCGCGGCTGCGCGCCATCGCCAGCTGCCTCGTCATCGCATACAGCAGCGCGGTGCGGCGCTCGCGATGGCCGGCGACCCGTGCCTGCAGCCGCACGCTCGCATTGAGATTGCCGATGATCAGCGCCACCGCGAGCATGACGATGAAGGTGATGGCGTACTGCGCGTCGCTGACCGCGAAGCTGAAGCGCGGCGGCACGAACAGAAAGTCGAACGCTGCGACGCCCAGCAATGCACTCAGCGATGCCGCGCGGCGTCCGGCATAGACGGCGATCAACGCCGAGTTCAGCAGATACAGCATCACCAGATTGGACTGATTCAGTCCAGGCCACAGGCGGTAGATCTGCGAGCACAGCAGGGTAGTGACCGCGGTTGCGCCGAGCGCCATCAGGTAGCGCGGCCAGCGCGCCTTGTCGGAAGTGCTGGCGTAGACGGAATCCCGTGCGGCGTAAGTCGCGTTGCCCGCACCGGCATCGGCACCCGCATCGATGCCGCGCCGCGCGACGACCATGATGTCGAACTCCGCGCCCGCCTCGAGCAGGCGCTCGGTAGTCGAGCGGCGATGCGGGTAACGCCATCGCCGACGACGGTTTGGCGAGCCGACGACGATACGCGACGCGTTGCGCGTGCGGGCATAGGCCAGCAGTTCAGTGCTCGCGCTGGCGCCGCCGAGCGTGATGGCTTCCGCGCCAAGCGTGGTCGCGAGGCGCAGCACGGCGATGCGTCGATCGCGCTCGGCTTCCGATAGCCGCAGCAGATCGGGCGTCTCGACGTATACCACCAGCCATTCGGCGTCGAGGCGATCCGCGATGCGCTTGCCGGCACGCACCAGCGCCTCGGCCTGCCCGTCGGGGCCCACTGCAACCAGCAGACGCTCACGCGTTGCCCACGCGACACGTACCGATTTCTCCTGTCGATACGCGCGCATCGCCTGATCGACACGATCGGCCGTGCGTCGCAGCGCCAGTTCGCGCAGCGCGATCAGGTTGCCCTTGCGGAAAAAATTCGCCAGCGCCTGCTCGGCCTGTGCCGGCTGGTAGATACGTCCTTCCCTGAGACGCTGCAGCAGATCGTCGGGTGGCACGTCGACCAGCTTGATTTCGTCGGCTTCGTCGAAGATGCGATCGGGCAGCGTCTCCTGCTGCCGTGCGCCGGTGATCTGCCAGACCAGGTCGCTCAGCGACTCGAGATGCTGAACGTTGACGGTCGTATAGACGTCGATGCCGGCATCGAGCAGTTCTTCGACGTCCTGCCAGCGCTTGGCGTGCCGTGGCGGCGGGTCACCGCCGCCGACGTTGGTGTGTGCCAGTTCATCGAGCAGCAGCAGACTCGGTTTGCGCGCGAGCGCCGCATCGAGATCGAATTCGCGTCGGGTGGTGTTGCCCATCCGGATCGTCATCACCCGCAACTGTTCGAGTCCGGCCAGCAGGCGTTCGGTCTCGGCGCGGCCATGCAGCTCGACGTAACCCGCCACCACCTCCAGGCCTTCGCGCAGCCGCTGTTGCGCGGCTTCGAGCATCGCGTAGGTTTTGCCGACGCCGGCATTGGCGCCGAAGAAGATCGTCAGTCGGCCACGGCGGGCGCGCAGCTCCGATTCACGGACGCGCGTGAGCAGCAGGTCCGGATCGGGCCGGCTCGCGCTCATAAGATGGGATCAGTGCAGGTCGTCGAGAGCCAGGTTGAGCTCCAGTACATTCACGCGAGGCTCGCCGAAAACGCCCCACTGACGCAAGTGCGTGTGCTGCGAGATCAGCGCCCGCAGCCGCTCTACCGAGAGGTGACGGGCCCGCGCGACACGGCCGAGCTGGTATTCGGCGGCCGCGGGGCTGATATGCGGATCCAGGCCGCTGCCGGAGGCCGTGACCAGATCCACCGGGACGGGCTGATGATTGTCCGGATCTGCCTGCTGCAGTGCTGCCAGGTTCTGTTTGACGGCATCGATCTGTGCCGGATTGGTGGGGCCGAGGTTGGAGCCTGCCGAGGAGCCGCCGTTGTACGGAGCAGGCGTCGTGGCCGACGGGCGGGGCCAGAAGTAACGCTCCCCGGTAAAGGGCTGCGCCAGCAGACGCGATCCGACGATACGATCCTGTTGCCGCACGATCGATCCGTTGGCCTCGCGTGGCCAGCACAGCTGCGCGATGCCGGTAATGGCCAGCGGATACACGAGGCCTGTCAGGAACGTGAACACCAGTAGTGTCATCAACGATTGCAGCAGTGTCTTGGTCATGGAATTTTCGCCTCAAACCAGGTGCAGGGTGCTCAGCACGACGTCGATGATCTTGATGCCGATGAAGGGCACGGCGATGCCGCCGAGACCGTAAACAAACAGATTGCGACGCAGCAGGGCGGTTGCGCCGACCGGGCGGTACCGAACACCGCGCAGTGCCAGCGGCACCAGCGCGATGATGATCAGTGCATTGAAAATGACTGCGGAGAGGATCGAGCCTTCCCGGCTCAGGTGCATGATGTTGAGCGCGTCGAGCTGCGGATAGGTGCTGGCGAAAGCCGCCGGGATGATGGCGAAATATTTGGCGACGTCGTTGGCGATGCTGAAGGTCGTCAACGAACCGCGAGTGATCAGCATCTGCTTGCCGACCTCGACCACTTCGATCAGTTTGGTCGGATTCGAATCCAGGTCCACCATGTTGCCGGCTTCCTTCGCCGCCTGGGTCCCGGTGTTCATCGCCACCGCCACGTCCGCCTGTGCCAGCGCCGGTGCGTCGTTGGTGCCGTCGCCGCACATCGCGACCAGGCGCCCCTGGGCCTGATGTTCGCGTATCAGCGCCAGCTTCGCTTCGGGCGTGGCCTCCGCGAGGAAATCGTCGACGCCGGCTTCCGCCGCGATCGCGGCGGCGGTAAGGCGGTTGTCGCCAGTGATCATGATGGTGCGGATACCCATTCGCCGCAGTTGCGCGAAGCGTTCGCGGATGCCGCCCTTGACGACGTCCTTGAGTTCGATGACCCCGAGAGCGTGAGCGCCGTCCGCTACGACCAGCGGCGTCGCGCCCTGACGCGCGATGCTCTCGACCGCTCGCGTGACTTCCGGCGGCAGGGCGCCTTCATGCTGGGCGAGCCACCGGCCTATCGCTTCGGCGGCACCCTTGCGGATCTGGCGACCATCGACATCGACACCGCTCATGCGTGTCTGGGCGCTGAAGGGAATGAAACTGGCGTGCAGGGTGCTGATGTCGCGCGCTCGGATACCGTACTGCTGTTTGGCGAGCACCACGATCGAACGTCCCTCCGGCGTCTCATCCGCCAGCGACGACAGTTGGGCCGCATCGGCCAGGTGCTGTTCGCTCACGCCCGACGCCGGTATGAAGCGCGATGCCAGGCGATTGCCCAGCGTGATGGTCCCGGTCTTGTCGAGCAGCAGTACGTCGACGTCGCCCGCCGCTTCGACCGCGCGACCGGAGGTGGCGATGACATTCGCCTGGATCATGCGATCCATGCCCGCGATACCGATCGCGGACAGCAGGCCGCCGATCGTCGTGGGTATCAGGCATACCAGCAGCGCCACCAGTACCGTGATGCTGATCGGCACGCCATGACCCGCGGCGGTGACGCTGTAGACGGAGAACGGCAGCAGCGTCGCCGTGGTCTTGAGGAAGATCAGCGTCAGGCCTGCCAGCAAGATCGCGAGCGCGATCTCGTTCGGTGTGCGCGCTCGTTTGGCCTGCTCGACCATCGAGATCATGCGATCGAGGAAGGCTTCACCGGGATTGGCCGTGATGCGGATGTGCAGCGTGTCCGACAGCAGCCGGGTGCCGCCGGTGACCGCGGAGCGGTCGCCGCCGGCCTCGCGAATGACGGGCGCGGATTCGCCGGTGATCGCGCTCTCGTCCACCGATGCGGTGCCGCGGACGACCTCGCCGTCACCGGGGATAACGTCACCGACTTCCACCCGTACCACGTCGCCGCGACGCAGATCGCGCGACAGCACGTTCTCGAACGGCTGATCGAGCTGGCCATTGGGAAAACGTCGCGCCGAGACGTCGCGCTTCCCTGCGCGCAATGCGGCGGCCTGCGCCTTGCCGCGCCCTTCGGCCAGGCTCTCGGCGAAGTTGGCGAACAACAGCGTGGCCCACAGCCACAGCGCGATTGCGAGCACGAAGCCCGGTCGCCCTTCGGCTTGCAGGCCGCCTGCCAGCTGTACGCACCAGAGCGCTGTGATCAGCACGCTGCCGACCCAGACGACGAACATCACAGGATTGCGCCACTGCACCCAGGGGCTGAGTTTGACGAACGAGTCGACCATGGCCGCCTTGACCAGGGGCGGATCGAAAAGCGGACGCCTGCGCGGCGTACCCGCCGATCCGGTGGCTGCGTTCGCTGTGTGGACTGCGTTCAAAATTGCAGCTCCTCGACGATGGGACCCAGGGCGAGCGCCGGGAAAAATGCCAGCGCGCCGACGATGACGACGGTTGCGGCCAGCAGTACGACGAACAGTGGGCTGTCAGTGGCGAGCGTGCCCGCGTTGGCGGGAATACGTTTCTTGGCAGCGAGGCTGCCGGCGATCGCGAGCACCGGCACGATCACCCAGAAGCGCGCGGTCCACATGCAGATGCCGAGCAGGGTGTTATAGAAGGGTGTGTTGGCGGACAGGCCCGCGAACGCGCTGCCGTTATTGTTGGCTGCCGACGAGAACGCATACAGGATTTCCGAGAAACCATGCGCGCCGGGATTGGCGACGCCGGCGCGGCCCGCCGCGGTCGCGACCGCGATCGCGGTACCTACCAGCGCGAAGAACGGTGGTATCAGGATGACCAGCGAGGCCATCTTCATCTCGAACGATTGCAGCTTCTTGCCGAGGTACTCCGGTGTGCGTCCCACCATCAGGCCGGCGATGAATACCGCGATGATGACGAAGATCAGCATGCCGTAGAGGCCCGATCCGACGCCGCCGAAGATCACTTCGCCGAGCTGGATAAGCCACATCGGTATCATCCCGCCTATCGGCGTGAACGAGTCGTGCATCGCATTGACCGAGCCGTTGGAGGCGGCGGTCGTGGCGGCTGCCCAGATCGCGGAATCGGGGACGCCGAAGCGAACCTCCTTGCCCTCGAGATTGGCACCGACGATCGACGCTGGATAAGCGCCGTTGCTGCGACCCTCCGCCCAGCCGGTCACTGCCATCAATGGGATGAACAGCACCAGCATGGTTGCGAGGATCGCCCATCCCTGGCGGGGCGCCCCGACCATGAGACCGAAGGTGTAGCAGAGCGCCGCCGGAATGAGCAGGATCGCCAGTACTTCGAAAAAGTTGCTCAGCGGGGTCGGATTTTCGAACGGATGGGCAGAGTTGGCATTGAAGAAACCGCCGCCATTGGTACCCAGCTGCTTGATGGCGATCTGGCTCGCGGCTGGCCCGAGCGGAATCGTCTGCGTTTCCACGTGCACCGGTTTGGTGATCGCTTTGCCATCGGCGTCCTTGACCGGGTTGCCGCCATCGTCCGTCACTGGCTCATCGACGGTGATGGGATTGACCAGGGTCGCGGTCTGATAGGGTTTGAAGCTCTGCACCGTGCCCTGGCTGACGAGCAGCAGCGCCAGCACGGCCGATAACGGCAGCAACACGTATAGCGTCGCCCGGGTCATGTCGACCCAGAAATTGCCGATCTGCTTTGCCGAGCGGGAGCGCAAGCCGCGGATCAGCGCTACCAGGACCGCGATGCCGGTCGCTGCGGACAGGAAGTTCTGCACGCCCAGCCCCAGCATCTGCGTCAGATAGCTCATGGTCGACTCACCGCCATACCCCTGCCAGTTGGTGTTGCTGGCAAAGCTGACGGCGGTGTTGAAAGACGAGTCGGCCGTGACCGCGGCCATCTGCTGCGGATTCCACGGCAGGTGGCCCTGCACGCGCTGCAGCATATAGACCAGCAGCGTGCCTGACGCATTGAAAACCAGCAGGGCCAGCGCGTAGTGCTGCCACGGCATCCCGGCCGCCGGGTCGATACGGCAGAGCCGATAAATACAGCGCTCCACGGGTCCGCCGAAGCGCAGGACTCTCGCGCTGCCATCGAATACACCGGCCATGTAGGAGCCGAGCGGTTTGACCAGTGCCAGCAGGACGAGCACGAACAGAATCATCTGCCACCAACCATTCGTGCTCACTTAGAAATCCTCCGCCCGCAGCATCGCGTAGAGCAGGTAGGCGAACAGGCCCACGGTCAGTAGCAACGCACTCCAATAGAGGATGTTCATGAATGTTCCAGCAGCCACCGACACAACAACACCCCGAGCCACGTGAGGCAGGCCAGAAGCAGGGTCAATCCGACGAAACAGAGGTCTTCCATGGAGCGGCAGCGTGAGCCTGGCCGCATAAGGAAGTCGTATAGATTCTTCCGCGGGGCTGTGCGGTCGCGGCTGGTAGGATGGCTGCGTCAGCCGTCGACGACGCTTTTGACATAGGTCGCCGCGCGGCCGTCGGGCGGTGGCAATTGTTCGCCGGAAGTGTGCGGCGCGTCGCTGCGTGCCGACAGGGGCTTCCCTAGACTGCGGTCGATGACAGCCGTGCCTGAGCGAGTACTGCAGCCCCATCCGGGGATCGGCGCGGATGTGACGGGCATCCGCCGCAGCGATCACGACATCACCAATACGGTGCGTGTCAGCTCTCCGCAGGAAGTGCTTCGCGCCGTATCGCAGCTACTGGCCACGACCTGGCCGCAAATCGACATGCGACCCATCCAGCGCGCTTTCGTGGATTTCGATGCGCTGTTCGCGGGCCGCATGCCGGGGTACGCCGGCGTCGATACCGTGTATCACGATCGTCAGCACACGCTCGACGTCACGCTGGCAATGGCCCGGCTGCTGGCCGGCTACGAGCGCCAGGCCGAAACCGGACACCAGCTGACGGCCGATCGCGCCACCGTCGGCATCATTCTCGCGCTGTTTCACGACGTCGGTTATCTGCGGCGCAGCGCCGATCGCGATCAGCGCAACGGTGCGGAGTTCACCCGCAACCACGTGACCCGCGGAGCCTCGTTCCTGACCGACTACATGCCGCAGCTGGGCCTCGGCGCCTGGGTCGATGTCGCGGTGGAAATCATTCATTTCACTGGCTATGAGCGGCCGTTCGATCAGATAAGCACGCAGGATCCGCGCGATCGGATGCTGGGCCATCTGCTGGGTACGGCCGACATGATTGCTCAGCTTGCCGACCGCTGTTACCTGGAGAAGTGCCGCGATCGGCTCTATCCCGAATTCGTCCTGGGGGGCGTGGCGCTCTCATCCTCGCAAGGTGCGCGCGCGGTCAAATACGCCTCCGGGCTGGATCTGCTGCGCCAGACACCTGCATTCGTCGCGCAGACGCGCGCCAATCGCCTCGACGGTCAGTTCAAGGGCGCATATCGCTACCTCGAAGTATTGTTCGATGGGCGCAATCCCTACATCGAGGCCATCGATCGCAACATGAGCTATCTGGAGCAGATCCTGCGCAGCGAGAGCTGGCGCATGCTGCGTCGGAATCCGCCGTTGCATGCGGCCGACCCCAATACCCTAGGCAGAGTGCGCAGCCTGATGCTCGGCTACTTCAAGAAGGCCTGGCTGCAGGACTGAGTATGCCGTTGGCTGCCAGTACCGCAGGTGCAGCAGCGGCCACGGATGCCACATAACGCGCGTGGATCGAGCGCAGACCGGCGCTCACGACATCCGCTCCGCCCAATTCCACCCCCGCAAGACATTGCCGCAGAACCTCGACCGTGAGCGTCGGCAGGGCCGGCTGCGCGATCGGCGCGTAACTCAGGTGCCAGGGCTCAGGCTGTACGCCACCCCGATCGATGTCATAGGGACGGTAGAACCCATAGTGCGCAGCATGGATCTCCAGCCAGTCGTGCAGGCGCTCGAACGGGCCGCCGGGAGCGAACTCTTCCGGCACCAGCCGGGCCTGCTGACCCGCGGTCAGGCCTGCCACATCGATCACGTCCACCTCGGTCCCCCAATGGTGGCGGCTGGCGCCCGGCAGCGCCGACCAGATGAGGATCGCCGCGACGGCGGCCTCATCTGACAGCGCGCCGCGATCGAGCGGGCGGCCGTTCTTATCCAGCAGAGGACGGCGCCCCGCGAACTTATCGTTCCAGATGGCGACCTGTTGGTCGAAGTCGCGAAAAGAGGAAGCGGGGGAGAGTTCGATGCCCGCCGTTGCCGCCGCCGCCCGAAGCGCCAGAAAAGCGTTGGCCGCCTCCTGATGCATCGTCAGGCGAGGGTGCGGGACGTCGATGACGTGGCTGCGCGTGCGCCCGGTGAGCTGCGCCGGGGTAAGCGTCCGGCTTTCTATAGTAGCCGCCGATCCGGTCATGCGGCATTATCCCATGCCAAGGCTTTCCGGAGGCCGGATGTACGGCCCGAAACTTAAATATGTAACGTTGATCGTAGTTTTCCTGGGGATCGCTTCCATCCTGGGATACCTCGCGCGCAGCTATAACATTCCGCTGTCGATCCTCATCGTCTCGGGTTTGTTTGCCGCGTTCGCCGTGCTGCTGCCGGGATTGTGGTCCTACGCCCAGCGCCGCCGCCTCGACAACGCGGTCCGTGGGCTGATCAACGCGGCGGATCAGATGAGCCGCGGCGAGTTCAGCCAGGCGGTGGTCAGCACTCGCAGCGATCGCATCGGTGAGCTCGAGCGCGCGTTCGAGAACATGCGCCTGGCGCTGCGCAATACGACCTTCTCGCGCAACTATCTGCACAGCGTACTCAACAGCATGACCGATGCCGTATTCGTGACGGCGCCCGGCGGCATCGTTCGTATCGCCAATGAAGCAGCCTGTGTGCTGACCGGCTACACGGATGGCGAACTGCTCGGCATGAACCTCGTCAGTCTCATCGACCAGGCACAGCGCCTGGGCGCCGATCCGGTGGCGGTGGCGCGCGAGGCGGGCGAGACCGTGCTGCACACGCGCGCCGGACAGACGATCCCGGTGTCGTTCGTCGGTTCGACCATTGCCACCGAGGACCCGCAATTCGAAGGCGACATTTACGTCGCACGCGATATCACCGAGCGCAAGCGCGCGGATCGTCGGATCCGTTACCTGGCGCGTTACGACGCCCTGACCAAGGTACCCAACCGGATGCAGTTTCAGCATCTGCTGCAGCAGGCCATCGCGCGCTCGCGCCGGGCCGGACGCGGCGTCGCGATGCTGTACGTCGACATGGATCGCTTCAAAGAGGTCAACGACACGTTCGGTCACGCCTCGGGCGACCGTGTGCTGGAAGTGCTGACCGAACGCCTGACGCGGGTGCTGAATACGGAAGCGGTGCTGGGGCGCCTGGCCGGCGACGAGTTCGCGCTGTTCGTGGACAGCGTCAGCGACAACGCCGATGAGGCCAGCGCGCAGGTCTCGCAGCTGGCGCGCACGGTCCTGCAGGCCGCGGGCGAGGCTTTTCATATCAATCAGCAGGAAGTGTTCCTGACAGTCAGTATCGGCATCGCGCTGTGCCCGCGTGATGCCGAGAACGTCATCGACCTGATCCGCAATGCCGATGCGGCGATGTACTACTCGAAGCAGAACGGCGGCGATACCTTTGCGTTCTACTCACCGGAGATGAATGCGGCGGCCGTCGAGCGCCTGATGCTCAAGAGCAAGCTGCGGCGGGCGGTGGAGCGCGACGAGTTCGTGGTTCGGTATCAGCCCAAGATCGATCTGCGCGATGGGCGCGTCGTCGGTGCCGAGGCATTGCTGCGCTGGCGCCTGCCGGGACATGGCGATATCCCGCCGATGCAGTTCATTCCGCTGGCGGAAGAGAACAATCTGATCAGTGCAATCGGCGAGTGGGTGCTGGAGCGGGTCTGCATGGACTTCCGCGCGCTGCGGCGTCACGTCACTGATCCGGGTCGAATCTCACTCAATCTGTCGCTGAAGCAGCTGAAACAGGCGAGCTTCATTCTCAACTGCCGCACGGTGTTCGAACGTCACTCGGTGCCGACCCGCAATCTCGAACTCGAGATCACCGAGTCCACCCTGATGGCCGACCCCAAACGCACGGTGCAGATGCTCAATCAGCTGCACGACATGGGCCTGCATCTGTCGATCGATGATTTCGGGACCGGGTACTCGTCGCTGTCGGCATTGCAGCAGTTCCCGATCGGCACGCTGAAGATCGATCAGTCGTTCGTTCGAGATGCCGCGGACGATACTGCCGATGCCGTGCTGGTACGAACGATCATAGACATGGGCCACAGTCTCGGCATGGAGGTCGTGGCCGAGGGTGTCGAGTCGCAACGCCAGCTCGAGTTCCTGCGCGACAGCCGCTGCAATTTTGCTCAGGGCCAGCTGTTCGGTCATGCACGCAGCATCGAGGAATTACTGACGCTGCTGCAATCACAGCAGAATGGGCGCCCCGAATTCGCCCCCATGTTTGCCGACTCAGCCGCGAGTCGACCGATCTCAGCCTGAGGTTTTCCCGTCCGCTGGCTGCCGCGATTGATCCTGCTGGCGATGCTGATCGCCTGGATCGCCGTCGCGCTCTGGCACAGCACTCACCGCCTGCCGCCCGGGTTGCATATTGGCGGCTCCTGGCAGCCGCTCCCCACCGCGCAGGTGCGCTTCGTGCGCGATCTGTCAGCGGCCGATGCCGCCGGTGCGCCACTGAGGGAGCGGCAGATCGACGCCCTGCTGCAGTCCGCCATCGCACAGGCACGCGAGATCATCGTTCTGGATACCGGGATCTTCGGCGATCTGCCGGCGGCTGGACCGCGAGCATCGCGGCTGCGTGTCGCGCCAACGGTCGCCGCTGATCTCGCCGAAAACCTGATCAGAGCCCACCAACAGCAGCCCGATCTGCAGATCCTGCTGCTGATCGATCCGGACAGCACGCAGTTCGCGACCGCTACAGGGCCGATCGAGCGTCTGCGCGCCGCGGGCATCAACGTCGTCACCGTCGATGTCGCCAGGCTACGCAGCGCGGATGCGCCATTCGTCTCTTTCTGGCAGCTGTGCTGCCGCTGGTGGGCACGTGCCGACGGTGCGGGGGACTGGCCAAATCCGATCGGGCTCGGTCCTTCCGGTGTCACACTCGGGTTGTGGGGCCGAACGGCGCCCTATCAGCGCAGTCATCGTCAGATGCTGATCGCCGACGATGGCGCCGGCAGCCTGCGAGGCATCGTTTTCTCCCGTCCGGTGAACGCCGAGAGCGCGTTGCATTCGGCCTGCGCGCTGCAGATCGCCGGCGCCGCCCTCGAACCGGCCCTGGAATCCGAATTCGTGGTGGCTCAGATGTCCGGATGGAATGGCGCCGGTGTGATGCAGGCTCGCTCCCAACATCTGACCGGCCATCAGCGCTCGCCGGTCCTGAACACCTCTGCGCAGCTCACGGCCCGGGCACGTATCGCCAGCGAGCAGGGTCTGGACGACACGCTGGTATCGCAGATCGAGGCCGCGAAGGCGCATGACACGATCGATATCGCGGCACTTTATCTGTCGGATCGCGAACTGATTCACGCGTTGCTCGAAGCGGCCCGGCGCGGTGTCTCGATCCGTCTGCTGCTCGATCCCAACAAAGATGGCTATGGCTATGAACGGGCCGGATTGCCCAATCGTGTCGTCGCCTCCGAACTGGTATCCGACAGCGACGGTGCCGTGAGGGTGCGCTGGTACCGCACCCATGGCGAGCAGTTCAGCGCGGGGTTCATGCTCATTCGGGCGGCGGATCACACATCGTTGTTCGTAGGTACGTCGGAACTGACCCGTCGTGACCTGAATGACTTCAATCTGGCGGCGGGATACCTGGTCGAACTACCGGCGACAGCCAGTGCCGCGACCGACGCCGAAACCTGGTTCGATACCCTGTGGTTCAACCGGGCGCCGGGGGGCACGGAATACACCAGCGATGCGGATGTCTACGCCGATGCCTCCGAGGTCCGATATTGGCAATATCGCCTGTTGGAGGCCGCGGGAGGGGCCTTCGATTGAGCACTGGTCCCTATTTTGACTGCGGCTTTATGTTGATAATCATACCAATGCGTATAGGGAGCCCCTGCGGTCATGCGGTATAAGGAGACGCGCGAGCAGTCTGCCGAATTGCTGCGCATGGTGCTGCCCATGATGGCCCGCCACTCGGCCGGGTTCCATCCTCTCAGCTATGCCGTCTGGTACGAATATGCGGCCGGCTGCAACCAGCCTTTGCGGGCCGCGGTCGACGCGCGCCTGGCGCAGTCACCCGCGCTGTCCGATCGCGACATCGAGAGTCTGTTCGATGCCCATGTTGCAATGCGCGATATCGATAGTTCGGCGCGCATGCGCAGCGAGATCGCGCGCCTGGTGAAGCATGTCGAAGGTGTCGCCACCGAAGCCGGTGAGGAAGTCCATCACTACGGTGAGGAACTCGACGGCTACAAGGAGAAGCTGGACGAGTCGGGCGGCAGTGCGCAGGCGATCAGCGAGGTGGTCGAATCACTGATCGATGAGACCATGCGGGTGCGGGTCAAGACCGAGATCTATCACGAGCATCTGAAGAAGAGTTCGGAAGAGGTCGAGCGGTTGCGTGGCGAACTCGAACTCGTACAGGGACTGGCGCTGTCCGATCCGCTCACAGGGCTCCTCAATCGGCGTGGCTTCGACCAGCAGCGGCAGCGACTGTGCGGCAAGAGCGCGGCCGGCTTCACGGTGCTGATCATCGACATCGATCATTTCAAGGCGATCAACGACGCGCATGGACACCTGCTGGGTGACCGCGTGATCGTGGCGGTAGCGAACGTGCTTCGCACCTGCGTCGGCGAGCGAGGCCCGATCGCGCGCCTCGGCGGCGAAGAGTTCTCGGTGCTGTTGTCGCACACTTCCAGTGCCGGCGGCGTCGAACTGGCGGAACGCATCCGCGCGAGCGTCGAGCAGGGCAAGATACGTCGCGCCGACACCGATGAGACCATCGGTAATGTCACCGTGTCGTTGGGTGTGGCCAGCTGCGGCGAGAACGAACAGTTCGAGTCGATGTTGTCCCGCGCGGACAACGCGCTCTATCGCTCCAAGTCCGGCGGTCGCAACCGTGTCACGGTCGCCGAACGCGTCTTCCGCGAGACTGCCTAGCTTCGAACCGGGCGCACCGGGACTGGTCGCGCTGCCCCTTAGCACAATTCTATTTCCGCTCTCCGGCGATATCCGTCTGCTGCATTTTGTGCTCTCATTGCGTCCACGGTGGCACTTCCTATCACGGGGATCGCAATGAAACTGGGAATGATCGGACTGGGCAGGATGGGTTCCAACATGGTCCGCCGGCTCATGAAGGCCGGACACAGCTGCGTGGTCTTCGACCAGAGCAGCGCGACCGTCAGCTCACTCGCCGGCGAGGGAGCCACCGGCTCGACCTCGACCACGGACATGCTGGCCAAACTGGATTCGCCGCGGATCGTCTGGATGATGGTTCCGGCAGCCGGCGTCGATCCGCTGATCAAGTCGCTGCTACCGCATCTGTCCAAGGGCGACATCTTGATCGACGGCGGCAATTCGCATTACGCCGACGATATCCGCCGGGAGACGGAGCTGGCGAAGCAGGGCATCCGCTACATGGATGTCGGCACCAGCGGCGGCCTGTGGGGTCTGGAGCGCGGCTACTGCCTGATGGCGGGCGGCGAGCCGGAAGCCATCAAACACATCGACCCGATTCTCGCAGCGCTCGCGCCGGGCGCCCCCGCAGGCTCCAAATCGAACGGCACCGCCGTGCGTGGCTATCTGCATTGTGGCTCGGCGGGCGCCGGCCATTTCGTCAAGATGGTCCACAACGGTATCGAGTATGGCCTGATGGCCGCCTATGCCGAGGGGTTCAATCTGCTGCACGCCGCGTCCAAGCAGGCCCAGGTGCAGGAGGCCAGCGCCGAACATGCACCGGAACGCGGCGTACTGCCGACGGTGCGGGACTTCAAGATGGACCAGATTGCGGAACTCTGGCGTCACGGCAGCGTGGTCAGCTCGTGGTTGCTCGACCTGCTGGCAGACCAGCTGAAGGATAGCCCCAAGCTCGAAAGCTTCGCCGGACATGTGGCCGATTCGGGCGAGGGACGCTGGACGGTCGAAGCGGCGGTCGATATTTCCGTACCGGTTCCCGTACTGGCGACGGCGCTGTTCTCGCGCTTCGCGTCGCGCGGCGAAGATGATTTCGCCAATCGAACGCTGTCGGCAATGCGTCTGGGCTTCGGTGGCCACCACGAGACGGGCAACAAGTCCTAAGCAATGGCCGACGAGCCGGGACAGCACTCGGACGCGTTCGTGTTCTTCGGTGCGACGGGCGATCTGGCGTACAAGCAGATCTTCCCCGCACTGCAGGCGCTGGTACGACGCGGTCAGCTGAAATCACCGATCGTCGGTGTCGGCCGCTCCAAGTGGAGCACCCAGCAGCTGATCGACCGCGCGCAGGCGTCGATCAAGGCGCACGCCAAGCTCGACAAGCACGCGTTCGAGCAGCTGGCATCGCTGATGCACTATGTCGATGGCGACTACGAGGATGCCAGTACCTATACGCGCATCCGCAAGGCCATCGGCAAGGCCCGCGCACCGCTGCACTACCTGGCGATACCGCCGAGCGTATTCGAAGCCGTGATAGGCGGCCTGTCCAAGGCGGACTGTGCGGCCAATGCGCGTGTCGTACTGGAGAAGCCGTTCGGGCGCGATCTGAAGTCGGCGCGCGAACTCAACGAGATCCTGCATCGACATTTCCCCGAGGATTCGATCTTCCGCATCGATCACTACCTCGGCAAGGAGCCGGTGCAGAATATTCTCTACACGCGTTTCACCAATGCGCTTCTCGAGCCGATCTGGAACCGCAACTACGTCCGCAGCATCCAGATCACGATGGCGGAGGATTTCGACGTCAAGGGCCGAGGCGGCTTCTATGAGGAAGCGGGGGCCATACGCGACGTCGTACAGAATCATCTGCTGCAGGTGCTGACGCACGTACTGATGGATGCACCGCTCGAGGCCGCACCGACCGCGTTGCGCGACGAGAAGGCGCGCGTACTGCGGGCGATACGTCCGCTGGATGCGCGCAGCGTGGTGCGGGGGCAGTATCACGGCTACCGCGATGAAGACGGGGTCGCCGACGATTCACAGGTGGAAACGTTCGCTGCCGTGCGGCTGCATGTCGACAGCTGGCGCTGGGCAGATGTGCCGTTCTACATCCGGGCCGGCAAATGCCTGCCGGTGACCTGTTCCGAAGTCGTGGTGGAGTTCCGGCGGCCACCGCGTGAGGTCTTTGGTGAGCTGGTGCCTTCGATGTCCAGCCATCTGCGGTTGCGCCTGAGCAAGGACGTGTTGATCGCGCTCGGCATGCGCGTGAAAGTGCCGGGCGAGCGCATGGCGGGTGAGGATGTCGAACTGGTAGTGAAGCGCGATCAGGGCGAGGAAATGACGCCGTACGAGCGGCTGCTTGGCGACGCCCTGCGTGGGGATCTCGGCCTGTTCGGGCGGCAGGATGCGATCGAGGCTCAATGGGCGATCGTCGATCCGGTCCTCGGCGACGCCACGCCCGTGCATGACTATGCCAGGGGCAGCTGGGGACCCAAGGAAGCGCTGCGCCTCATCGAAGGCGACGACGGCTGGCTCGATCCGCAGGCCTAGAACGTCGATCCGGAATGTCGATTTAGAGCGTCGGTGAGTCGTCCTGCAGCATGGCACGACGCACGATGCGGATCGGCGGCGCACCCTGCTGCATGAATCGGTCATGGAATTCCTGCAGCCGGAAGGCCTGGCCCTCGCGTGCCTGCACATCGGCGCGTAGTTTGAGGATCTCGAGTTTCCCGAGCGTGTAATAGAGGTAGGTCGGATCGGCCGTGCCGCGCTTGGCCTCTACCAATCCAATCTCCCGCGGCTGGTAGCCTTCCGTCACGAAGAAATCCACCGCCTGGTCGAACGTCATCTGACCGGTGTGCATTTTGATGCCGACGATGAAGCGTGCGTCGCGCAGCAGCGCATCGACCAGCTGACTCATCCGTAGCAGCTGTGGGGCCTGGGCGTCGCTGCTGCCTGGCACCGGCATGCTGAAGCCCTCGTCCAGCATCATCTGTTCGCAGTAGTGCGCCCAGCCTTCGACGTTGGTGTTGGCGTAGAACAGCTGCCGGACGCGATCGTCGAGATGCCTCAGGTTCGCGAACTGGAAGAAGTGGCCCGGAAAAGCCTCGTGCACCGAAAGGTTGCTGTCGAGCGGATAGTTGAATCCCCGCAGGTAATCGTCGACACGATCGGCGCTCCAGGACGGATCGGGCAGCGTGACGTTGAAGTAGCTCTGCGCCGCCGTGGTCTCGAATGCACCTGGCGGGTCGAGAGACGCCTGGGTCATCGCCCGCATGAATGGCGGTGTCTCGATCACTTTGGGAAGCGGTTCGGCTGGTACCGAAATGATGCGATGGTCACGGATGAACTGCAGCTGCGCGGCAAAATCCGCCTGCACTGCATCGAGCAGCTGATCCGCGGCCGGATGGTTCCTGGTCAGCTGCGCCAGTACTTCCTGCGGGGTCTTGCCCGGCGCCAGCTGACCCCCCACGCGCGCGAACTCAGCCTGGTTGCGGTGCAGATCGTCGGTGCCGATTTCCAACAATCGATCGAGCGGCGTGTCGACCATTTCGTCGTACCGCAGCTTGTCGCTGAATGCCTTGGCGCCGATGCGGAAGTCACCTTTTGAGCGGGGCAGCAGGTCATGCTTCAGCCAGGACTGATAGTCCTGGAGTGACTTCACCACCCGGGCGTTGGCTTGCGCGAACTGTGCCTTGAGCTGCGGATCGTCAGCCGCTGCGAATGCCGCCGGTACGTCGTGAGCGAACAGCGACTCGATGCCGGGCAGTTGCTCGAGTGCTATCTGCGTGAAGATTCGTGGCGGATCGGTGAGATTGTGTCGTGCCGCCTGCAGCACCGCCGGCATCTGACGCTCGCGAGCGATCAGCGCGCGCAGCCGCTCATTCGCCGGTGCGTACTCGCGTTCCATGATGACGTAGGCGCTATTGCCGATGCCGGAGGAATAGAAGTCGGGATTTTTCTCCCACGGCCGGATGGTCTGCAGCGTCAGCAGACTGCTGCGCACGTACGACAGCAGCAGTTCGCGATCGCCCGCGGATTGCTGTGAGAGCTGCGCGGCGTCGATCGCCGCCAATCGCTGCTCATAGCCCTGCAGCGCGCGAACGTCGCGTTCGATGCCGGCGCGGCTGTAGTCTTCCAGCCGATCGTCGAAGCGATGTACGCCCTCGCTGGTCGCGATCGAGGGATTGAATACGAAGTAGTACTGATCGATGAACTCGTCGGCCAGGTGCCTGAAACCGGCCTCGTCGCCCTCGGCGCCGTGAGCGATACCGAAGGGCGCCACCATCAGTATCGTCATCAGCGCTACGACCAGCGGACCTATGGGCGCAACCGGGATCCATCGCGGCAGCAGACGGGTCATGTTCGTACCTCGAGCGCGTTACGTACCGTGGTGGTGCTGGGGCGCATGCCGCGCCACAGGTAAAACGATTCTGCCGCCTGTTCCACCAGCATGCCCAAGCCCATGACCGCGCGGCTGGCGCCGTGTTCGTGTGCCCAGCGGACGAACGGCGTCGGCTCGTCGGCGTAACCCATGTCGTAGCAGACGGTGTCGCGCCCGGTCAGGATCGCGGGCGGAAGCGGCGGCCGCTCGCCGGCCAGTCCCGCGGCCGTGGCATTGATGATGAGGTCGAAGTGCATGCCGCCAAGTTCCGCATAGGTGCTGGCCCGTATGGGACCGAACCGGCTGAAGCCGGCGGCGAGATCGACCGCCCGCTGCTCGGTGCGATTGACCACCACCAGCTGCGCGGGGTTGAGCTCCAGGAGCGGTGCGAGGACGCCTCGTGCGGCGCCACCGGCACCCAGCATCAGCACCCGGTGAGCGGTGATCGTGACGCCCAGGTTCTCCGTCAGGTCGCGCACCAGACCGATGCCGTCGGTATTATCGCCGTGCAACTGACCCTGTGGATCGAGCAGCAGCGTATTCAGTGCCCCGGCGACCCGCGCGCGTTCGCTCAGGCGGCTCGGCATCGTCAGCAGTGATTGCTTGTGTGGCACCGTGACGTTGAGGCCGCGGCCGCCAGTGGCGAAAAACTTCGCTACCCACGACGACAGCCTGTTCGCCGTGACGTCGATGGCGGTATAGATCATGTACTGCTGGCATTGCTGCGCGAACAGACGGTGGATGAATGGCGAGCGGCTGTGAGAGATCGGGTGGCCGATCACCGCGTAGCGATCAGGCGCCATGTCGCTCAGCCGCCATGTTGCTCAGCCGCCATGTTGCTCAGGCGCTCGCATGATCCAG
This sequence comes from Steroidobacteraceae bacterium, assembly GCA_036271535.1. GTDB lineage: Bacteria > Pseudomonadota > Gammaproteobacteria > Steroidobacterales > Steroidobacteraceae > FEN-1191. The sequence continues at coordinate 30,413 of DATBAM010000075.1, forward strand.
GCCTGCCTCGGCGTTGAGCCAGCGGACAGCGTTTCCGCCATGCGCGGTCTTGTTCAACAGCTCCAGTAGTTCGGCCTGCCAGACGGTCGCACGTTCGTCGAATTGATAGGGCGGGTTGAACAGCAGCAGACCGGAGCCGTTGAGTCCGACGCGCGAATCGCGTGCGTGTATCCACAGCTGCAGATCCAGTGTCGGCGCCGCTACCGCGCGCTGTGCGCGGGACAGCCACGTGGTCAATGTGCGGTCGTCCTTGATCGGATACCACAGCGCAACGACGCAGTTCGACAGCCGCTGCAGGCTGCTCGCGACGGCTGCGAGCGCGGCATCGAAGTCGGCAATCGCGTTCTCGTAGGGCGGATCGATCAGCAGCAGGCAACGCCGCTCGCGCGGCGGTAACACCGCGGCGAGTTGCTGGTAGCCATCGCCACACTCGCTACGAACGCGGCGAAATCCTCCCAGCGTGCGTTCGAGCGCGCGGCACTCGGCGGGAAGCAATTCCCAGCATACCCCGCGATCCTGCGGCCGCAGGCGGTGTGCCGCGAGCCATGGCGAGCCCGGATAGAGCTGCGGACTGTCGAAAGCGCGACGCATGTGGTGCACGGCATCGCGATACTGCTGCAGCTCCTCGGCCTGTACCGCTGGCGCCTGCAGCACCAGCGTCGCACCGTATCTGGCCTCGGCGCCGTGATGCGTATCGGGACCGGCGAGGTCGTAGCGACCCGGGCCGGCGTGCGTATCCAGATGCAGGAAACCTTTGTCTTTGCGTTGCATCGCCGACAGCAATGCCACGAGGGTGACGTGCTTGTGCACGTCGGCGAAGTTCCCCGCGTGGAAGCTATGACGGTACTTCATCGGCGCGGCTTCGCATGCGCCCCCGCCTTATCCTTCTCCGAGCGCTTGATGACCGACTTGGCGACGGCCTTCTTCGGGGCTGCCGCGGCGCCCGCCGCCGCAGCCGGCGGCGGCTGAACCGTCGTGCCGTTGGTCTTGCTCTTGGATTTTGCCTTGGTGGCCGCCGTCTTGACGGGCTTCTCTTTTGGGGGCGTCGCCTTTGCCGCCGTCGTCGCCGCGGCGCCTTTGTCTGCGGCACCCTTACCTGCGCCCTTACCCGCGGCACTCTTGCCTGCCCCACCCGGAGCCTTCTTACCGAACCGGCCCCGGCCACGCATCGGTCGCACGGGCGCCGCTTCGAGCAGCGCGCGCGCTTCCTCGAGCGTGATCGACTTCGGATCACGGTCTTTCGGAATGCGGGCGTTCTTCTCTTTGTTGCTGATGTAGGGACCGTAGCGTCCGTTCAGCACCTGGATGTTGTCGACCGCGAAGTCCTGGATGATGCGGTTTGCGTCGGCCTCGATCTTGAGGCGGATGCACTCCAGCGCATGCTCCAGCGTCACTGTGTACGGATCTTCCTTGAGCGAGACATATTTGCTGCCGTATTTGACGTACGCGCCGAAGCGGCCGATGTTGGTGACGATGTCCTCGCCTTC
>DATBAM010000076.1:0-6383 GCA_036271535.1 Steroidobacteraceae bacterium
TTGGCCGACTTGATATCGTGTCCGCTCATGTGCGCTCCTTCAGCGGTACGAACTTGAGATTCTCAGGTCCGGTGTAGTTGGCGCTCGGACGGATGATCTTGCCGTCGATGCGCTGCTCGATGATGTGGGCCGACCAGCCGCTGGTCCGCGCGACGACGAACAACGGCGTGAACATCGCGGTCGGAACACCCATCATGTGATAGGAGACCGCCGAGAACCAGTCGAGGTTCGGGAACATTTTCTTCTGGGCCCACATGACTGTCTCGATGCGCTCGGCGACATCGAACAGCTTCATGCTTTTGGCCGTCTCGCTCAGGCGCTTCGCCACACCCTTGATCACCTGGTTGCGCGGATCGCCGACGGTGTAGACCGGGTGACCGAAACCGATGATGACTTCCTTCTTCCCGACGCGCTCGACGATGTCCTTCTCCGCCGCGTCGGCCGAGCTGTAGCGCTCCTGGATCTCGTAGGCGACTTCGTTCGCACCGCCATGCTTCGGTCCGCGCAGCGCGCCGATCGCACCGGTGATGCTCGAATACATGTCCGATCCGGTGCCGGCGATCACACGTGCCGTGAAGGTCGAGGCATTGAACTCGTGTTCGGCGTACAGGTTCAGCGACGTCTGCATCGCCCGCACCCACTCCGCACTGGCGGGCTTGCCATGCAGCAGGTGCAGGAAGTGCGCCGCAATCGAATCGTCATCGGTCGCGACTTCGATGCGCTTGCCGTTGTGGCTGTAGTGATACCAGTAGCACAGCATGGACGACAGGCTGGCCATCAGCCGGTCGGCGATCGCGCGCGCACCTTCCACCGGATGGGCCAGTGCTTCCGGCTCCAGGCTGCCCAGCACCGAAGTGCCGGTACGCAGCACGTCCATCGGATGGCTATCCTTCGGCAGCAGTTCGAGCGCGCGGCGCAGGTTCTCCGGCAGCCCGCGGGCGCTCTTGAGCTTGGCCTTGTAAGCCGCCAGCTCGCGCGCGTTGGGAAACTTTTCGTGAACCAGCAGGTACGCGATTTCTTCAAACTCGCAGATGTCCGCGATATCGAGAATGTCGTAACCACGGTAGTGCAGGTCATTGCCCGACAAACCAACTGTGCAAAGCGCTGTGTTACCGGCAGGTACGCCAGACAGCGCGACCGATTTCTTCGCCATTACTTTTCCTACTTTTCCTTACCAGCTGCGAACAGACGATCCAGTCGCTGTTCGAAAGAGTCATAGTCCAGATACTTGTAGAGATCCTTGCGGGTCTGCATCCGGTCGACGACGTTCTTCTGCGTACCGTCGCGACGGATGGCTTCATAGGTTGCAAGCGCCGCCGCGTTCATCGCGCGGTAGGCCGAACAACAATAGAGCACGATGTCGACACCGACCGATCCAAGCTCTTCGCGGGTGTAGAGCGGCGTCTGACCGAACTCGGTGATATTCGCCAGGATCGGCACGCCGACGGCGTCGCGGAACTTGCGATAGAGCGGCAACTCGGTGACCGCCTCGGGGAAGATCATATCCGCGCCGGCTTCGACACAGGCGCGCGCCCGTTCGATGGCACTGTCGATACCTTCGACCGCCAGCGCGTCGGTACGCGCCATGATCACGAACTGATCGTCGGTGCGGGCATCGACTGCCGCCTTGACGCGATCGACCATCTCGGCCTGTGAGACAATCTCTTTTCCCGGCCGATGACCGCAGCGTTTGGCGCTGACCTGGTCTTCGATATGCATGCCTGCAGCGCCGGCCTTGGTCAGCGAGCGAACGGTACGGGCGATGTTGAAGGCGCCGCCCCAGCCGGTGTCGGCATCGACCAGCAGCGGCAGGCTGCTGGCTTCGGTGATCCGGCGCACGTCGACCAGCACGTCTTCAAGCGAACTGATGCCCAGATCCGGGATACCGAGCGAGTTCGCCGCCAGTCCACCACCCGATATATAAATGGCGCGAAAACCGGTCGCCTGGGCCATCCGGGCCACGTAGGCGTTGATGGTGCCGACCACCTGCAGCGGTCGTTCTTCTTTGACAGCGGCGCGCAGTCTGGCGCCGGGCGATGAGAGAGCTTCTGGAGGATTTTTCACGGGGCGCAACCCTACACTAATGGACAGGATTTATGAAACTGGCGGGGCCGCCCGGACCGTCCATTCACGCCAGATGGCAAGGCCAGTGGCGAGGATGACGGGACCTATGAACAGGCCCACCAGACCGAAGGCGCTGAGGCCACCCAACGCACCAAACATAACGAGCAGAAAAGGCACCTGTATTGCACTGCTGATGAGCATTGGCCGCAGGACGTTGTCGGCGGGATACACCAGGATTGCACACCACAGCAGGATCACGACCCCGTGCCCCGCGTGGCCGGTTGACAATAAATAGACGCCGACCGGTACCCAGACGATCGCGGTGCCTACCAGCGGTACCAGCGACAGCACGGCTGTCAGGAAGCCCAGCAGTACGGGGGCGGTGAGACCGACTATCCAGTAACCGATGGCTGCTATGAAACCCTGGATCAGGCCCGTGATCAGCAGGCCGTAGACCACGGCACGCGTCATCCTGCTGGCCGTCTCGATGTAGCGGTCGATCCGGTCGGCAAAGAAGCGCTTGATGACGTGATCAGCCTGATGAACGATCGTGTAGCCATCCCGGTAGAAGAAGAACAGTGTCAGCAGGGTCAGGGACAGACGGATCGCGTTGCGACCGACGGAACTCAGGATACCGCCGACATCACGTGCCCAGGACAGCATGTAGGCGCTCAGTTCCTGCGTGACACTGTTGGGATCCGCCGCGTAGCGATCGAGCAGTTCCTGCAGCCGGTCCCCGGCCCACGGTACGTTCGCGATGACCGTCGGCAATGTGTGCGGACCCTCGGCCAGGTAGTGCGTCAGCAGCCGGTACGCTGCGAGCAGCTCCCGCTGTACCAGGATCATGATCCACAGTACCGGCAGAGCCACCGCACACCCCAATAGAAGAGTCATCAGCAGGGCGGGAATGGTTCGTGTGCGGTGCAGCAGGCGACGTAAACGCCGGTAAAGCGGCCAGCTGGCGAAAGCGAGAATGGCGGCCCAGACGATTGGCGTCGCGAACGGCGCCAGAACCAGCGCGCAGAGCGCCGCAAGTGCCACGAGCAACGCCGCCAGCAGGAGCCTGCGCGCCCAGAGAGTAGCGTTGTGGTCGAGATCGCCCAAATAGGCCTGCTTACCACGGTCGCCGCCAAACGGCGGCACACCCCCGTCGCGTCAGCGCCGGGCTTCGAAATCGATCAGTTCGGAACCTTCCTTGACCTGCTCCCCGATGGCCGCGAGGTAGGCGCGCACTTTGCCGTTGGCCGGCGCACAGATCGTGTGTTCCATCTTCATGGCTTCCATGATCAGCAGCGGCGCGCCCTTCGCAACCTCTGCACCCGCGGAGGCCAGGTGCGCAATGATACGCCCAGGCATGGGCGCTGAGAGATTACCGTCGCTCGACGCCCCTTCCAGCTGTGGATGCCGCGGATCGCGCCAGCGCAGGCGATATTCGGCGTGTCCCAGGGTCAGTCGCAGCGCTTCCGCGTCGGACTCGATCTGAATCCGCACGCTCTGGTCGCCGAGCTTCAATGAAAAGTCGTTCGAGCCCTCGCGATGCAGGAAGGCCGGAACGTACGGCTGCTCGCCGACACGCACTGCCAGAGGATCCGCGTATCGCAGATCGATCGCCGCCGTCGCCTTGTCGCCCGCGGCGGTTTCGTATTCCAGCTCGAACCTGCGTACCAGGTGCAGATTGAGTCGCCAGCCATCACCGTTCCGCCACGGCGATGCGGCGGCAGCGTTATCGGCGTCGCGGGCGCTATCGGCGTCGCGGGCGCTTTCGGCAACGGTCGCGTCAACGCGATCGCGTCCGCGTGGCTCGTCTTTCGACGCAATCCATAGCGCCGCCGCGGCCAGTACCGGATCGGTGGGCACAAGGGACTCGCCATTGATCATCGCCGGAGAACGCTCGATGAGCGTGATGTCCATTTCGCCGCGCTCGAATGCGGGCGCGGCGGCGAGACGCCGGAGAAAACGTATGTTGTGCCCCAGGCCTTCGATATGCGTTGCGGCCAGTGCCCGCTGCAGCGTCACGACCGCTTCGGGACGCGTCTCACCACGAACGATCAGCTTTGCCAGCATGGGGTCATAGTCGATGCCGACGGTATCGCCGTTCACGATGCCGCTGTCGATGCGGATGTTCGCCTCGGGCGCCGGCAGATCGAAACGTGTCAGCGTGCCGCTCGACGGCAGGAAGCCGGCCTCCGGAACTTCGGCATAGAGCCGCACCTCGATCGCGTGTCCGCGGCGTACGATCTGCTGCTGCGTCAACGGCAACGGCTCGCCGCTCGCAACCCGCAGCTGCCACTCCACCAGATCCAGGCCGGTGATCAACTCGGTGACTGGATGTTCGACCTGAATGCGGGTATTCATCTCCATGAAATAGAAGGAGCCGCTCGACGGATCGAACAGGAATTCGACCGTGCCTGCACCGACATAGGCGACGGCACGACCGGCGTCGCACGCTGCGCGCGTAAGCGCCTCGCGCTGTTCTTCGGTGAAGTTCGGGGCCGGCGCCTCTTCCAGCACCTTCTGATGGCGACGCTGCGACGAGCAGTCGCGCTCGAACAGGTGGACGATCCCGCCATGCGTGTCACCGAAAATCTGCACCTCGATATGACGCGGGCGCAGCAGGTATTTTTCCAGCAGCACGCGCGCATCGCCGAAGCTACCCTTGGCCTCGCGCTGGCACGACGCGAGCCGTTCCTCGAACGCAGCAGCGGCCTCGACCACGCGCATGCCCTTGCCGCCGCCGCCAGCGGTAGCCTTGATCAGCACCGGATAGCCGATGCGATCGGCGGCAGCGCGCAACGTGGCCGGATCCTGAGCATCGCCGTGATAGCCCGGCAGCAGCGGCACTCCGGAACGCTCCACCAGGGACTTGGCGGTCGCCTTCGAACTCATCGCCTGCATCGCGCTGACCGTGGGGCCGATGAATGTCAGGCCGGCATCACCGCAGCGCTTCGCGAACTCCGGATTCTCGGACAGGAAGCCATAGCCTGGATGAATTGCCTGCGCACCGCTCACGCGCGCCGCCTCGAGCAGAGCGTCCACGCGCAGGTAGCTCTCACTGGCCGCCGCAGGCCCCAGACGGATGGCCTGGTCCGCGAGACGTACGTGGCGGGCATTGGCGTCAGCATCCGAATACACCGCGACGGTCTCGACGCCCAGCCGTCGGCAGGTGGCGATGATGCGGCAGGCAATCTCGCCGCGGTTTGCAATGAGGATGCGCTGGAACATCACATGCGGAACACGCCGAAGCGGGTATCACCGACCGGTGCGTTGAGCGACGCGAACAGACTCAGTCCCAGCACGCGGCGGGTCTGCACCGGATCGATGATGCCGTCGTCCCACAACCGGGCGGTCGCGTAGTAAGGATTGCCCTGCGTCTCGAACTGCGACCGGGTAGGCGACTTGAAGGTCTCCTCATCCTGCGCACTCCAGCTCTTGCCCTGCGCTTCGATTCCTTCCCGGCGCACGGTCGCCAGCACGCTCGCTGCCTGCTCGCCACCCATCACACTGATACGCGAGTTCGGCCAGCTCCAGAGGAAGCGCGGACTGTAGGCGCGGCCGCACATGCCGTAATTGCCGGCGCCGAACGAGCCGCCGATCAGCAGCGTGAGCTTCGGAACGGCGCTGGTCGCGACCGCGGTCACGAGCTTCGCGCCGTCCTTCGCGATGCCGGCGTTCTCATATTTCTTCCCGACCATGAAGCCGCTGATGTTCTGCAGAAACAGCAGCGGAATATTGCGCTGCGACGCCAGCTCGATGAAGTGGGCTCCTTTGAGGGCCGACTCCGAAAACAGGATGCCATTGTTGGCCAGGATGCCGACCGGGCAGCCGTAGAGATGCGCGAACCCGGTAACCAGCGTGCTGCCGTAGCGGGTACGAAATTCATCGAACCGTGATCCGTCGACCACGCGCGCGATCACCTCGCGCACGTCGTACGGCTTACGTGTGTCAGCCGGAATGATGCCGTAGAGCTCGGCCGGATCGTAGCGCGGCTCTTCGATCGCCTGCAGTCGCGGGGCGCCGGCCAGCGTCGGACGATTCAGTGTGGCGACGATCTGGCGCAGGATCGCCAGCGCATGCGCATCGTTCTCGGCGAAATGATCGGCTACGCCCGAGATACGAGTGTGCACATCCGCACCGCCGAGCTCCTCGGCACTGATGACCTCACCGGTAGCGGCCTTTACCAGTGGCGGACCGCCCAGAAAAATCGTGCCGTAGCCTTTGACGATGATGCTCTCGTCCGACATCGCCGGCACATAGGCACCGCCAGCCGTACAGGAACCCATTACGCAGGCGAGTTGCGGAATGCCGCGGGCGGACAGCGT